>NZ_JBQDBE010000001.1:0-329118 GCF_052090685.1 Gulosibacter sp.
CTCATCGCCAGCATCGTGCTCCGCCTCCGATGACACATACAGGACACAACCTAGAAGAGCTCGGGGAACCACGCCACCGCGAGGGGATACCCGAGGAAGGACACGAGGTCCAGGATGAGGTGGGCGATCACGAGTGGCATCACTCGCGGTCGCCCGCCGTCCTTTCGCGGACGTGTAAACACCCACGCGTAGAGAATGCCCATCACGACATTGCCGAGCGCCATCGGCACACCCTGGTACAGGTGGTAGGAACCTCGCAGTAGCGCCGAGGCGAGGATGAGCGACCAGCGACTCCAACCGAGCGTGTGCAAGCGCGTGGTGAGGTACGCGACCACGATGACCTCTTCGATGAGCGCGGCACGCAGGGCGGACAGCACGAGTAAGAGCACCGCCCACCACATCATTTGTGAGTCGCCCGCCACCACTTGCACCGTGAGCCCGAAGGCGCGCGAGATCGCGTACAGCGCGAGCCCCGGGATGCCGATTGCGGCGGCGAGCAGCAGCCCACCGAGCAGGTCTCGACCGGGGGAACGCGCATCCAAGCCGATGCGTGCGAACCCCGACTCGCGACGGGACCAAAAAAGCCAAATCACCAGCCCCACCGGTACGAGTGCACTCGCAACGCTGATGAGCCGAAACAGCACGTCGAAGAGCGGGAACTCGGATGCGGGCGCGTTGAGTGTCGTCGACGCCTCACCGAGCGGCGTGGGCTGCACGGCCAACTCGATCAGACCGACAATCGAAGTGAGCGAGGACGGCACGAGCGAGAGCCCGAGAACGAGGATGATTTCCCAGCGAAGCCTGATGCGCGTGAGGTGGGTTCGCGAAGAAAACTGGGCCGTCATGCACGCAAGCCTAGGTTGAGTGCACCAATTTCACCTTGACCCCCTAGACTGAACTGTCCGACATTTCTATGAGAAAGTCACCTCGCGTATGACCAACCCCTCGCTCGCCCGTCGCTCCGATATTCGAAACGTCGCTATCGTCGCGCACGTTGACCACGGCAAAACCACCCTCGTGGATGCCATGCTGAAGCAGACAGGCACCTTCGGCGATCACTCCCAGCACGCCGATGAAGAGCGAGTCATGGACTCGAATGACCTCGAGCGTGAAAAGGGCATCACCATCCTCGCCAAGAACACGGCGATCCGCTACGAAGGCGAACACGCCACGGACGGCCCGATCACGATCAACGTGATCGACACCCCGGGCCACGCCGACTTCGGCGGTGAAGTCGAGCGTGCACTGTCGATGGTTGACGGTGTCGTACTGCTTGTCGACTCATCCGAAGGCCCGCTGCCGCAGACCCGCTTCGTGCTCCGCAAAGCACTCGAAGCACTCATGCCCGTCGTGCTACTGGTCAACAAGACCGACCGCCCTGACGCGCGCATTGACGAGGTCGTGGGGGAGGCCCAGGACCTCCTGCTCGGTCTTGCGGGAGACCTCGCCGACGAGGTGCCCGAGCTCGACATCGACGCACTGCTCGACCTGCCGGTGCTTTACGCATCCGGTCGTGCCGGTGCCGCCTCGACCAATCAGCCCGAGAACGGTTCGCTGCCCGACAACGACACGCTCGAGCCGCTGTTCAAGGCGATTCTGGACCACATCCCGGCGCCCACCTACGACCCCGAGGCACCGCTGCAGGCACACGTGACCAACCTCGACTCCTCGCCCTTCCTCGGCCGCCTCGCGCTGCTGCGCGTGCACAACGGCACGCTCAAGAAGGGTGAAACCGTGGCCTGGGTACACGAGGGCGAGACCTCGAATATCCGCATCACTGAGTTGTTTGAGACCAAGGGTCTCGAGCGAGTCAATACGGATCTCGGTCGACCAGGGGACATCGTCGCCATCGCCGGTATTGAGGACATCACCATCGGTGACACGATCGCCGACCCGAACGATGTGCGACCGCTACCGACGATCACGATCGACGACCCCGCGATCTCGATGACGATCGGCCCGAACTCTTCGCCGCTGGTCGGTAAAGTCAAGGGCCACAAGCTTACCGCTCGCATGGTCAAGGACCGTCTCGACCGCGAACTCATTGGTAACGTCTCGCTGCGGGTCAACGACATTGGTCGCCCGGATGCGTGGGAGGTGCAGGGCCGTGGCGAGTTGCAGCTGTCGATTCTGATCGAGAACATGCGCCGCGAGGGTTTCGAACTCACTGCGGGTAAGCCGCAGGTGGTCACCAAGGAAATTGACGGCAAGAAGCACGAACCTTTCGAGCACACCACGATCGACGTGCCCGAGGAGTTCCTTGGCGCAATCACGCAGCTTATGGCCGCCCGCAAGGCACGCCTCGACATCATGGAAAACCACGGCTCCGGCTGGGTTCGTATGGAATACACCGTGCCCGCCCGCGGTCTCATCGGATTCCGCAGCGAGTTCATGACACTCACTCGCGGTACCGGCATCGTCAACTCGATCGCCGCCGGATATGAGCCCTGGGCCGGTCAGATCACGACCCGCATGAACGGTTCGATCGTGTCCGACCGTTCCGGATCGGTCACTCCCTTTGCGATGATTGGCCTGCAAGAGCGCATGTCCTTCTTCGTATCGCCCGGCGACGAGGTCTACGAGGGCATGGTGGTCGGCGAGAACACCCGCGCCGATGACATGGATGTGAACGTCACCAAAGAAAAGAAGCTCACGAACATGCGTGCGGCATCCTCGGACGAGTTCGAGAAACTCACCCCGCCGCGCCAGCTCACGCTGGAAGAGGCCCTCGAGTTCGCCCGCGATGACGAGTGCGTCGAGGTCACCCCGGAGATCGTCCGCATCCGCAAGATCGAGCTGAACGCGACGATTCGAGGCCGCGAGGCGTCGCGTCGGAAGCGCGAGGGCTAGGGATGAAGTCCGGCCGCCTTGTCGAAACGATTTTCACCGTTGTCGCCTATCTCGTCTTCGGGATCATGGCGGGAGCGGTGGGGACGTTCGCGCATCGCGGCCGACTCGAACTCTTCGGGACCACCTGGTGGCTCGGCTGGGCTGTGGCGCTTTTAGCCGTAGGGCTCATCGCGGTTGGTTTGCGGCTCTACCTCGATGAGCGGAAGCCGGGGCTCGCGTTTGCGATCGGAGTCTGTGCCGCGGTGATGATGTACACCACCGGAGGTGCGGGCCAGTCGGTCGTGTTGCCAGCCTCGCCGACCGGTTTCGGGGCGAGCGAGGTGTGGATGTACGGTGCGGCGGTCGTATCGTTCCTACCGGTGCTGTGGCCGCGCATCCAATCGCAGCCGCAGCAACCTGAGACCATGGAAGATCACGCGTAGACTTGAGCCATTGATTCTTGTGAAAGAGGAGTTGTTTCAGCCTTGACGTATGTGATCGCCCTCCCGTGTGTGGATCTCAAGGATCGCGCTTGTGTCGACGAGTGCCCCGTGGACTGCATTTACGAGGGTGAACGGATGCTCTACATCCATCCCGATGAATGCGTGGACTGCGGTGCGTGCGAACCGGTGTGCCCGGTTGAGGCAATCTACTACGAGGATGACGTTCCGGACGAGTGGAGCGACTACTACCGGGCCAATGTCGATTTCTTCGACGAGATTGGCTCCCCGGGCGGTGCCGCGAAGGTCGGCCCCTATGACTTTGACCACCCGCTGGTCGAAGCGCTGCCGCCGCAAGAGCACGACTTGTAGGTAACATCAACGGATTTCGTAATTCGTTGTCGTTGCAGTGAACAGTCACACGGACGGTTTAGGCTATAAGACGGCATGGCCGTCACGAATGCGCTATGCAATTGATCAAAGCGTTCCAGGAGGTTCCGTGAGCGAGCAGCTCGACCAAACGAATGACGCGCCACAGGTCGCATCCCTGACCTTTCCCGGCGGCAATGCCGAGTTCCCGATTCTTCAGTCGACGGAAGGGCGTGGTTCAATCGACCTCTCCACGTTCACGAAGCAGACTGGGTATACCGGGCTTGACTACGGCTACGTCAATACCGCTTCAACCCGGTCGGAGATTACCTACATCGACGGCGATGAGGGCATTCTCCGCTACCGCGGCTACCCAATTGAACAGCTGGCTGAGAAGTCGACCTTCCTCGAGGTTGCTTATCTGCTGATCTACGGGGAGCTGCCGGCCGAGCCAGAGTACGAAGCATTTACGACCAAGATTTCCCGTCACACGCTGCTGCGTGAGGGCCTGAAGCCGCTGTTCCAGGCCCTGCCTGACTCGGCTCACCCGATGTCGGTGCTCTCGAGTGCGGTTGCCGCCCTGGCGACGTACTACGAGGACAGCCTCGACGTGCACGACCCCGAGGCGGTGGAGGTCAACACCACCCGCCTGCTCGCGAAACTGCCGGTGCTTGCCGCCTACGCGCACAAGAAGTCCATCGGCCAAGCCTTCATGTACCCGGACAACTCGCTCGGGTTTGTCGAGAACTTCCTCATGCTTAACTTCGGCAACTACGCCGAAGAATATGTGCAGAATCCGGTGCTCACCAAGGCGCTCGAGCGCCTGCTGATCCTGCACGCGGACCACGAACAAAACGCATCCACCTCGACCGTTCGCCTCGTGGGCTCGACCGAAGCGAATATCTACGCATCCATCTCAGCCGGTATCTCGGCGCTGTACGGTCCGCTCCACGGCGGAGCGAACGAGGCAGTGCTCAAGATGCTCGGAGAGATTCGCGAATCGGGAGACGGTGTCCAGCGCTTCGTCGAGCGGGTCAAGAACAAGGAAGACGGCGTGAAGCTCATGGGCTTCGGACACCGCGTCTACAAGAGCTACGACCCGCGCGCCAAGCTCGTCAAGGAATCGGCCGACGCCGTGCTCGAGTCGCTTGGCATCCACGACCCGCTGCTTGAAATTGCCGCAGAGCTCGAGCAGGTCGCGCTCAACGACTCCTACTTCCAGGACCGCCGGCTGTACCCGAACGTGGACTTCTACACGGGCATCATCTACAAGGCGATGGGCTTCCCAACGCGGATGTTCACCCCGCTCTTTGCGATCGGTCGCCTGCCCGGGTGGATCGCGCAGTGGCGTGAACAGAGCCGGGACTCGAAGTCGAAGATCGGACGCCCGCAGCAGCTGTACTTGGGCCCCACGAAGCGCGACTACCCCGAAGGCCGCGACTTCATCTCGCAGGCCTAGCAGTAACAGAAAACGCCCCGGCAACGGGGCGTTTTCTCGTGTGGTCGGGGCTCTGCGCGAGCCTAAAAATCCACCTTTTCCCAGCCGCGTCGCTCGGCGGGCTTCTTCGCGCTGTTGGAGCGATACACGATATACGGCCGCATGAGGTAGCCCAGGGGAACAGTGAAGGCGTGCACGAGCCGCGTGAACGGCCACACCGCGAACAGCAGAATCGCCGACATCACGTGCACCTGGAACCCCGGCGGGGCCGAGGTCATCAACCCCATATCGGGTTGAAAGATCCAAAACTGGCGGAACCACACCGAGATACCTTCGCGGTAGTCGTAGTGGCCAATTAGTGACTCGAAGATGGTCGAGTAGATGCCAGCGATCACCGTCACCGCGAGCATCGCGTACATCAGCTTGTCCATCTTGGTGGTGGCGCCGAAGACGCGGTTATTGGTGCGTCGACGGTAGATCAGCAGGATGAGCCCACCGATGGTCGCCGCCGCAGCACCGAGCCCAATGGTGACCGCCATGAGGTGATACACCTCGTTGGTAATGCCGACTGCGGCGGTCCAGGACTTGGGGATGCCCAGGCCCACCACGTGCCCGAGGAAGACGAAGATGATGCCGTAGTGGAATAGCGGTGACCCGATCCGCAGCAGCTTGGATTCGTACATTTGGCTTGAGCGGGTGGTCCAGCCGAACCCGTCGTAGCGGTAGCGCCACACGTGTCCGAGGATGAAGCTGACGAGCGCCATATAGGGGATGATGACCCAGAGAATGAGTCCCAGTGTGTCGTTCATTACTGCAGCCCTTTCACGTCGTGCAGTGGAATAAAGGTGCTCGTCCCACGGGCGGGAACCGCATACGGGGTCATATCGGCGGGCGGCATGTCAAGCGAACCGTCGCCGTACCCGTCGAGGCCCACAAGTTCTTCCTCGGGACCCTGGGTGATGAGTCGCTGCACCTCGGTGATGTCGTCCCCGTCCAGGGGCGGCAAGGTCGCGCACAGTGCGATGAGGACTCCGGCCCAGGGTGAGCCGATCTCTTCGAGGTGGAGCCGCAAGAGTTCGAGCCCCGCGCGATTTTTCAGCAGGATGGCGAGTGCTCCGCGTAAATCGTGGCCCGCGCCGAATTCGAGCACGTAGGAGACGTGGTCGGGCAACTCGAGATCCGACACTTCCAGGCCCGCGCCGCGGTACGCATCCTTAATTTCGAGCAGCGCCATGCCGCGCTTCCTCGTATCGCCATTCATGAAATACGTGAGGTAGAGACAGCCGCGGCGGCGCGTATCGAAAGTCTCCACATAGTCGGCGCGAATTTCGACCTGGTCGCGCGAGGTGAGCGCGGCTGCGACCTCGCGAAGTGGCTTCGCAACCTCGGTGGGAAGCTTTGCCACGAGCACGGTAATGGCCGGGATGCGATCGAAGAGCTCGTCCTCAGGATAGCCAATGAGCCAGGATGCGGCGAGCCAGACCGTGCGGATCTCATCCTGGGTGAGCGGCACTGCGGTGTCGATTCTGCCTTCCGCAGCATTCTCCGCGCGTTTTCGCCACTTATTGAGGAACTTCAGCGGTACGAGCATGTCAGGCCTGTCCGGTGCTGGGGAACAGCCCCTGCGGGCGGCCCTGGCCATCCCAATTGAGGAGGTTCACACGACCGGCAAGCGAACGCTTGCCACCGCCGGTTTCTCGGACCTCGCCGGAGCGTTCGGGAATGTCCCACATTTCGTTCATGCCGGGACCACCGTCGCTGTTGAGCGGGCAGTCGGTGTCAATGCCCTCGAGGTTGTGTGCCTGTTCGGCGTGCCCGGCGGGAATCACGTAGCGCTCGTCATACTTGGCAAGTGCCAGCAGCCGATACATGTCTTCCATGGCCTCGGCTTCCATGCCCACCGAGTACGGGATCGACGGATCACCCTCGCCACCGAGGTTGATATCGCGCATATAGGAGCGCATGGCGGCCATCTTCCGCATCACATCCGAGACGATGTCGACATCACCCGCGGTAAACAGGTTCGCGAGATACTCCATGGGGATCCGGAGATCCTCGATCGCGGCGAAGAGGTTGATCGAGTCCTCGGCGTCATAGCCGGAGTCCTTGACCACATCCACCACCGGCGAGAGCGGCGGGATGTACCACACCATTGGCATCGTCCGATATTCGGGGTGGAGCGGCAGCGCCACCTCGTAATCCTTGATGAGCTTATAGATCGGGGATTTTTGTGCCCCGATCATCCAGTCGTGGGGGATACCGGCTCGGTCTGCGGCGTTCATGACGTCGGGGTCGAAGGGATCGAGGATAAGGTCACGCTGGGCGGCGTAGAGTTCCTTTTCATCCTTGGTGGATGCCGCTTCCGTCACTCGGTCTGCGTCGTAGAGCACGAGACCGATATAGCGCAGTCGTCCCACGCAGGTTTCGGCGCAGACCGTCGGCTCACCGTTCTCAATGCGGGGATAGCAGAAGGTACATTTCTCGGCTTTACCCGTGCGGTGGTTGAAGTAGATCTTCTTATAGGGGCAGCCGGTCACGCACATGCGCCAACCTCGGCAGGTGTCCTGATCGACCAGGACGATGCCGTCTTCCTCGCGCTTGTAGATCGCACCCGAGGGGCAGGACGCGACGCAGGATGGGTTGAGGCAGTGTTCGCAGATGCGGGGCAGGTAGAACATGAAGGTCTGCTCGAACTCGAGTTTGACCTTGTCCTCGAGGCCCTTGAGCATTGGGTCTTTATCGCCTTGCGCGTAGGTGCCGCCGAGATCGTCATCCCAGTTCCCCGACCAGTTGATCGCCATCCGCTCGCCGGTGAGCAGCGATCGCGGCGGCGCGGTGGGGATGTGCTTTTGCTCAGGTGCGCCCAGGAGGTTCTCGTATTCGTAACTCCACGGCTCGTAGTAGTCGTCGAGTTCCGGCAGCTTCGGATTCGAGAAGATCGATGCGAGCTTCTTCAGTTTCCCGCCCGCCTTGAGCTTGAGCCTGCCCGAGCGGCTCAGTGCCCAGCCACCCTGCCACTTCTCCTGATCCTGATAGCCGCGCGGATACCCCTGACCGGGACGGGTTTCCACATTGTTGAACCAGACGTGTTCGACACCCTTTCGGTTCGTCCAGGCCTGCTTACAGGTGACGGAACAGGTGTGGCAACCGATGCACTTGTCGAGGTTCATCACCATTGCCATTTGTGCCATGACTCGCATTGTTCGCTCCTCGTCTTGACTAGTATTCGACGTTCTGATTGGTGCGCTTGCGGATCACAGTGACCTCGTCTCGCTGGTTCCCCGTGGGCCCGTAATAGTTGAAGCCGTACGAGAGTTGCGCATAGGCGCCCACAAGGTGCGTGGGCTTGATCATGATTCGGGTGAGGGAGTTGTGGATGCCACCGCGTTGCCCCGATGACTCAGAGATTGGGACGTTGGCGGTGCGCTCTTGGGCGTGGTGCATGAATGCCGTGCCCTTGGGCATGCGGTGCGACACAATGGCGCGAGCGGCGACGGCGCCATTGCGGTTAACCGCTTCGATCCAGTCATTGTCCTCGATACCAACCGCCTCGGCGTCCTCCACGCTCATCCAGATGGTTTGACCGCCGCGACCGAGACTCATCATGAAGAAGTTCTCTTGGTACATGGAGTGGATTGCCCACTTATTGTGCGGGGTGAGGTAGCGCACCGTGATCGAGTGGCCGTCCGTGTCACCGATGGTCGGTTCTCCGAAGAGCGCATTCATATCCAGTGGCGGTCGGAAGGTGGGCAGAGCATCGCCCATTTCTTGGAACCAGTCGTGGTCCACATAGAACTGGTACCGGCCGGTGAGGGTGTGCCAGGGCTTGAGCCGCTCGACATTGATCGTGAACGGCGAGTAGCGTCGGCCACCGGTCTCCGATCCCGACCACTCCGGGGAGGTAATTACCGGCACCGGCGCGGCCTTCGCATCCTCAAAGGACACCTGCTTGCCCTCGTGTTCGGTGGACAGGTCCGCGAGTTGCTGCCCGGTGCGTTTCTCGAGCTGTCGGAACCCCTCGGTGGCCATCAGCCCGTTGGTGGTTCCCGAAAGCCCCAGGATGTAGTCGGCAGCATGCAGGTCTTCATCGAGTCGTGGCTGGCCCTTGGCCACTCCGCGAGTAACCGTGCCGTTGAGCCTGCGGAGCCGCTCAACGTGGTGATCCACGTCGTACTTGATGCCGCGAGTGGTCATACCCTTCGACTCAAGCAGCGGTCCAATCGACGTGAATTTCTCATGGATCGCCGTGTAGTCGCGCTCCACCTCAATGAGGTGGGGGAGTGTCACTCCCGGCACCGGTTCGCATTCGCCGAATTTCCAGTCCTTCACCCGGCCGTGCGGGGTATTGACCTCGTCGGGAGTGTCGTGTTGGAGGGGGAAGGCGACGATGTCCTTGCGTGTGCCGAGGTGTTCCTTGGCGAGCTCGGAGAATTTTTTCGCGATGGTGGCCCAGGTTTGCCAGTCGGTGCGGGACTGCCACGGGGTCGAGATCGCGGGCGTGAACACGTTCACGAACGGATGCATATCCGTGGTGGAGAGATCGTGTTTCTCGTACCAGGTGGCGGCAGGAAGAATCACGTCACTGTGCAGCGTGGTCGTGGTCATCCGGAAATCGAGGGTGAGCAGCAGATCGATCTTGCCGACCGGTGCCTCTTCGCGCCACTTCACGTCGCGTGGTCGGGCGTGTTCGGGTGTCTCCGCGGCGGTGACCGCGTTATCCACTCCGAGCAGGTGCTTGAGGAAGTACTGGTCACCCTTGGCCGAAGAACCGAGGGTGTTAGCGCGCCACATGGACCAGATCCGCGGGTAGTTATTCTCCGCATCCGGGTCTTCCACGGCAAAGTTGATGCTGCCGTCCTTGAGCGCGTTCACGAGGTAGTCCGCGCTTGCTTGCCCGGCAGCTGCGGCTTCGTCGGTGATGTCGAGGGGGTTGCGGTCGAAGGTGGGATAGAAGGGCTGCCAACCGAGGCGCGTGGCCTGGGCCACCGCATCCGCCGTCGACATACCGGCGAACTTGCCCTTGCCCGCTCGGGCCGCGAGCGTGTCGGCGCCGAATTGGTCGTAGCGCCACTGATTGGTGTGGATATACCAGTAGGTGGTCTGCGTCATCTGGCGCGGCGGGCGGGACCAGTCGAGCGCATTTGCCATGTGCAGCCAGCCCGTAAAGGGGCGAATCTTTTCCTGCCCGACATAGTGTGCCCACCCGCCGCCATTGACACCCTGCGTGCCGCAAAGCGTGGTGAGGGTGAGGAAAGTGCGGTAGGTCTGGTCGGAGTGGAACCAGTGGTTGGTGCCAGCTCCCATGATGATCATGGAACGGCCCTTGGAATCGCGAGCATTCTGCGCGAACTCGCGTGCGATTCTCGCTGCCGCAACGCCCGGAACTCCGGTGATGCGCTCCTGCCAGGCGGGAGTATTGGGGCTGGTCTCATCCCCATAGTCGCTCGGCCACTGACCGGGAAGACCGGGACGACCGACGCCGTACTCGGCGAGCATGAGGTCGAACACGGTGGTCACGAGACGATCGCCGAGGCGCCTGGCGGGAACGCCGCGAATCACGGTGTCGATCTCACCCTGCGCTGCCGTATCGAACCGCGGCAGCTCAACTTCCACGTGTTCATCGGCACCGTCCAGCAGCGAGAGTTTCGGCTGGATATCGCCGAGATCGAGGTTCCACTTGCCCTCGCCGTCCTCGGCGTAGCGGTGGCCGAGGGTGCCATTCGGAACGGCGGGACGGTCGGTGGCCGCATCCCAGACAGCAGGTTTGAATTGGGCGTGCTCGGTGCTCGCTTCCGCAGTGACCTCGGCGCCGAGGTCGGTTGCCACCAGGAATTTGCCGGTGGTGTAGCGGCCGTTCTCGGCGGGCTCGAGTTCGACGATGAAGGGGAGATCCGTGTATTTCTTGACGTAGTTATCGAAATAGGGCTCGGCTTGATCGACGAAGAACTCCTTGAGGATGACGTGGCCCATCGACATCGCGAGGGCACCGTCGGTACCCGGCGCGGGGCTCAGCCACTCATCGGCGAATTTCACGTTCTCGGCATAGTCGGGCGCGATCGAAATGACTTTCTGACCGCGATACCGTGCCTCGGCCATCCAGTGCGCATCCGGGGTTCTCGTCAGCGGAATATTCGATCCCCACATGACGAGATAGCTCGAGTTCCACCAGTCGCCGGACTCCGGTACATCGGTCTGGTCGCCGAAGACCTGGGGGGATGCGGGCGGCAAGTCGGCATACCAGTCGTAGAAGGACAGCATTGAGCCGCCGATGAGCTGGTGGAAGCGCGCACCCGAGGAGAAGGACACCGGACTCATCGCCGGGATGGGCGAAAACCCGGTGGCGCGGTCGGGGCCGAGGTATTTCACGGTGTAGACGTAGGCAGCCGACACGATTTCTACCGCCTCGTCCCAACTTGCCCGCACGAGACCGCCCTTACCGCGCACGGACTTGTAGCGGCGAGATTTCTCGGGATCTTCCACAATGGACTTCCACGCAAGAACCGGGTCACCGCCGGACTGGAGTTTTGCTTCCCGAAAAAGCTGGATGAGTGCGCCGCGCACGTACGGATAGCGCACGCGAGTGGGCGAGTAGGTGTACCAAGAGAAAGATGCGCCTCGGGGACAGCCCCGCGGCTCATACTCCGGCATGTCCGGGCCTGCGCTCGGGTAGTCGGTGGCCTGGGATTCCCAGGTAATGAGCCCGTCCTTGACATAGACGTGCCAGGAGCAAGAACCCGTGCAGTTGACGCCATGTGTGGAGCGCACCACCTTGTCGTGTGCCCAGCGATTCCGGTAAAACGCGTCACCCTCGCGCCCACCTCGCAAATGCAGCTCACGATTGTCGTCGGAGACATTCTTGCTGCGCGTGAAGAACTTTCGAACACCGATGAGTCCATCCATCAGTGAGTTATCGATCGTCATGGGGTGACCTCCGTTGCGGGCTGGGACTGGGCGGATGGTGGTGTATTTCGGCGCTGGACCACACCAATCCAGAAGGCGATGAGAGCGGCGATCAGAGTAAATACGGCGAGCAGAGCGATTCCCAGCGTGTAGTCCTGCCAGGCCCGCCAGATTGCGCCGAGCAGCAGCGGCGGCACGAAACCACCCAGGCCACCGGCGGCACCAACGAACCCGGTAATCGAACCGATCTTGGATGGGTCACTCACCTGCGCGATGAGCGCGAAGGTGGCGCCCGAACCGAGCCCGAGTCCGACCGACATGATGATGAAGGCGGCCGTGGCAGTTGGCATCAGCGGCGGATTGAAGCTGAGGGTGATGGCGCAGACGAAGACGATGGCGTAGCCAATCAGCAGGGTACGCACCGCACCGATGCGGTCAGAGAGGATGCCGCCGACGGGACGCATGAGGACCGCGGCAATGACGAATCCTGCGGTACGCAGCGACGCATCCGTGGTTTCGAGGCCGTAAGCGTGATTCAAGAAGGTGGGGAGATAGACCGAAAAGGCGACGTAGCCACCGAAAGACAGGGCGTAGAGGTAGCAAGCCTGCCAGGTGAGCAGAATCTTGGAGGTGTCGAGCAACTGTGCGCCGAGGCTGCGGTGCGACGGGCTCCAATTCGGCGAGTTCTTCATGAGCGCGTAGGCGGCAGCTGCGTAGCTGAGCAGGGCCGCGGCGGTGATGATGAACGGGAGCCGTTCGTCAATGTTGTAGAGAGGCGCGGTGGTAAAGGCCGCGATCGCGGTACCACCCATACCGATGCCGTACACGCCGATAGCTGAACCTCGGCGTTCGGGCGGAAACCACGAGTTCACGTACGGCACCCCGATCGCAAATGAGGTGCCGCCGAACCCGAGAAAAAGACCGCCCAAGAGCAGTGTCCAGTACTCGTATTGTCCGATGAACCCAATGAAGAGGACGGGAACCACCGTGAGCAACGAAATGAGGGGCATCATCAGGCGGCCGCCGAAGCGGTCGGTGTACGCACCTGCCAGAATCCGACCGAGTGACCCGACCAGGACCGGTATCGCCACCATCAGCGAGGCATCCGTGGTTAGGCCCTTTTCCACGAATATTGGACCGAGCGGGCTGATGAGTGACCAAGCCCAGAAGTTCACGGCGAATCCGAGCGTGGCCATGACCAGGGCCGTGGTTTGTTGAGATTTGGTGATTGCCATCGACGAACCCGACTTTCGCATTTCGCGCGAATAACTCCAGGAAGTGGCCACTATTGCCGCTGGAGCACACACCATTGCGTGGTCGTCACGGTAATTGGGTCACCGTGCCACTTCGTACTCAACTCGCCTAAGTTAGGTGAGCCTAACTAAAAAATGGCAGGTCGGATGCGTTTTTTGCACCCGTTCAGCTATGACTCGAGACTAGCAAAGGTGCGCCGAGTTAGGCTCGCTCCATGCTGATTCGAGCCGTAATTCTCACCGGCGGGCGGTCCACGAGATTTGCCGGTCGTCACAAACCTGCGATCGAATTTGAGGGACAAACGGTGCTGCAGCGAATCATCGCTGCCGTCACTCAGCTGACTCCTCCCGCAGAAATTCTGCTCGCGGGGTCGAGCGAGGGAGTCGGGGGTGTGGAATTGCGCACGGTGCGTGAAGATCCGCCGTTTACGGGGCCGCTCGCCGGTATCGCCGCTGCCATGGACGAATTCGAGCCGTCGGACACCGCGACCGTGCAGCTACTCGCCGGTGACTTACCGTTCGTGACCGGCGCATCCCTCGTGCGACTCTGCGAGGCGAGCCGGGCCCAGCAAGCCGTCGCGACGCCCGTCGACGCGCAGGGATATCCGCAGTATCTCTTTGCTGCGTGGCCCGAGCCGCTCTTGCGGCAGCGGCTCGCGCAACTGGAGACCGCCACCGCCGCGAATCAGCCGGTGCGCCGGCTCTACGAGGGCGTGGTGCTCGCAAACGTGTCAATCGATGAGCGTGATTATTCGGATATCGACTCACCCGAGGATCTCGAGCGGTTGCTCAGCGAGCACCGTGACCGTGAACATCCTCGATC
Source organism: Gulosibacter sp. (assembly GCF_052090685.1). NCBI lineage: Bacteria > Bacillati > Actinomycetota > Actinomycetes > Micrococcales > Microbacteriaceae > Gulosibacter > Gulosibacter sp. Next base: position 14,053 of record NZ_JBQDBE010000001.1, read on the forward strand.
TGCTCCTGAATGTGACTGAGCAGCGGCGTGAGCACCTCGATACCGTCTCGGACTCCTCCGCGTGAGCCGGGCAGATTCACGATAAACGTCTGACCACGCACCCCGGCAACACCGCGGCTCATGACCGCGGAGGGTGTGCTCAGCAGGCCGCGAGTCCAGAGGGCGTGCATGACCCCCGGCACTGGGCGCTCGATGAACTCTTCGGTGATCTCGGGTGTGCAGTCGTCCTGGTTGAGGCCGGTGCCACCGGTGGTGATGATGAAGCGCGGAGCGCTCTCGGGGTGCTCAAAGAGTTGCCGGAAGACCGCCCGAATCGGGGCGCCGTCGGCCACCACAATCGCAGCCTCGCAGGCATAGCCTTGCTCACGCAGCCAGGCTACGAGTAGCGGCCCGGTTCGGTCCTCGGCGGTGCCCGCAGCGGCACTGGTGGATGCGCTGATCACCACCGCATTGCGGTCCTCACCGATGCTAGCCATCGCGCGAAAACACTTCCACGACGCCGGTTTGCGAGTTGCGGCGGAACAAGAGGCTGGGAACGCCGGCGAGTTCGCCCGCCTTCACGGTGCGGCCCTCGCCGACCACCGAGACCTTCGTGCCCGCGGTGACATAGAGCCCCGCTTCCACCACGCAGTCGTCGCCGAGTGCGAAACCGATGCCCGCATTCGCGCCAATTAGCGAGCGTTTGCCGACGAGGACGCGCTGATCACTATCGGTCGCGACGAGTCCCATCACGGAGGCGCCGCCGCCGATATCCGTACCCGCGCCGATGACGACGCCCTGCGAAATACGACCCTCAATGGTGCTTGGACCGAGCGTGCCCGCGTTAAAGTTTACGAAGCCCTCGTGCATCACGATCGTGCCGGGGGAGAGGTACGCACCTAGCCGGACGCGACCGCTATCGGCGATGCGAACATCCCGCGGCACCACGTAGTCGAGCAGGCGCGGCACCTTGTCGATCGCGTAAATCTGGATGCCGCCGCGACGGAGCGCCGGCAGCCGAGTATTGATTTCATCGGCCGCCATCGGGCCGAGGTCGGTCCACGCATTTGCCGGCAGATTGTGAAAAAGACCCGTGAGATTCTGGCCGTGCGGAGCGACGAGCAGATGCGAGAACAGGTGCAGCCGTAAATACGCATCCAGCGTGGACGCAACCGGCGCACTCAGGTCACTTTCGACCAGCACCGGTGTGACGCGCACGCCGCGGCGCGGATCTTCGTGTGCTTCATCGGCGAGTGACTTCGGCGCGAGCGAGCGGTCGCGATCGGCCGCCACCCGTCCGAGCTGCGGTTCGGGGAACCAGCAGTCGAGGACCGTGCCCGAGTCGGTAATCGTTGCGAGGCCATCGCCCCAAGCCCACTGGATTTCTTGCGCACTCATGCGCCTAACACTAGCGCCGTGAAGATCGAGTTTCCGTGATGACCGTACACTTGAACTTATGTCTGCTTTGCGCGCCGAAGTCCCGACGCTCCCCAAGCGATATCGAGATCCCGCGATAGACAGACGAGATTTTCATGTGGCTCGGAAGCCAGCGGACAACGTCATCACGCGTGCCTGGACGCTGCTGCCGACCTGGTTCCAGCTCGTCTTCATCTACGCCTTCTCACGCATCCTCACCACCTCGCTGATGCTGTTTTACGCATCCCGGCAGGAGGACACCTGGCAGACGGATGCGCAACCCGATTACTTCTCGTTCGCGAATATTTGGGATGCGGAGTGGTACGCGCGGATTGTAGGGGAGGCTGCCCCGGCGGGTTATCCGACCGAACTGCCCCGAAATGAAGAGGGCAGAGTCACGGAGAACGCCTGGGCATTTATGCCGGTGTTCCCGTTCCTAGCGCGCCTCATCTCATTGATCACCACGATGCCCTTCGAAATGGCGACGGTACTCATCTCGGTGATCGCGGGGCTCGGCACGGTATTTGCGCTGCATAAACTGCTGCGGCACTTCGTGTCGAATAACGTCGCGATGTTTTCGGTGTTCTTGCTGGTCATTGGGCCCGTTTCGCCAATGTTCCAGGTCGGCTATGCCGAGGCGCTGCATTTTTGGATGGTCGCGGCGCTGCTCAACCTGATGGTCGAGCGTAAATGGCTTGCGATGGTGCCACTCATCGTGCTCGCGTCCCTGACGAGACCCACGGGACTTGCCCTTGCCTTCACGCTGCTGCTCTACATCCTATATCGCTATCGAAATCGCTATGTCACGCGCCTGGAACGATTCGACGCGGCCGAGCAGAAGCAGCTCTGGAGTGTGGCGGTGTTCTCCGGGGTGATGGGCCTCGCGTGGCTGATCATCGCGGGGATTGCGACCGGGCAGTGGGATGCGTACCTGCAGACGGAATTCGCGTGGCGCCACGGCTACACCGGCGGTGAAGAAACGCTACCGTTTACGCCGTGGTTCTGGGCCGGCGGATTCTGGTTCGGTCAGCCCGAGGGCACGATCATCGTGATTGCGGTGATCATCCTCTTCGCGTGCTGGTTTATGGCGCCGGTGATGCGCCGCTTCGGGATCGAGATTCGGCTCTGGGGCGTTGCCTATACGGCCTATATTTTCGCCGTGTTCTACCCGCAGTCTTCCTTCTTCCGCATCCTGTTTCCGCTCTTTCCCGCTGCCGCGCCGCTCGCGCTGCCGCATTCGCCGGTGTACCGAGTGGTGGTGTCGGTGGTTGCGATTATCTTGCAGGTGGTGTGGTTCCAATGGATGTGGTTCGTGATCGGCTACGACACGACCCCGCCGTAGGCTGCATGCCAGGAAAATACGGTGGCCGCCCTCCAAATTGGAAGGCGGCCACCGTGCTTCGCGCTTGCGCGGTGCTAGTCCGTGGACTAGACCCTATGCGTCGATGCGCTCCGAAACGTTCGCCCAGTTGACGATGTTCCAGAATGCCTTGACGTAGTCAGCCTTGACGTTGACGTAGTCGAGGTAGAAGGCGTGCTCCCACATGTCGAGCATGAGCAGCGGGGTTACGCCGAAGGGAACGTTGCCCTGCTGGTCGTAGAGCTGGAAGGTCGAAACATTGCCGGTGGCGTTGTCGCGACCGAGCACGGCCCAGCCCGAGCCCTGGATGCCCAGTGCTGCTGCGGTGAACTGTGCCTGGAACTTCTCGAGGCCACCGAACTCGTTGTCGAGCAGGTCCTTCGCCGAACCGGCTGGCTCAGCGTAGTCGGGGGTGAGGTTGGTCCAGAAGATCGAGTGGTTGTTGACGCCACCGACGTTGAACGCGAGGTCCTTCTCGAGCTTGTTGATGTTCGCGAAGTCACCCTTGTCGCGCGCGTCTGCGAGCTGCTCAAGCGCGGTGTTTGCGCCCTTCACGTAGGTTGCGTGGTGCTTCGAGTGGTGAAGCTCCATGATCTTTGCCGAAATGTGCGGCTCGAGTGCCGAATAGTCGTAGGGAAGGTCGGGGAGAGTGAACTCTGCCATGGTGTTCCTTTCGTGAAGTGATTGGTGCCACAGGTGACGTTACCTGCACCACTAGAAGCCAACCCGAAAGCGTCTTCAGCTATTCCTGTGTCATTCCAGAGTCGGGTATTCCGCAGCTGTATGCGCCACAAACGGTCAAGCAGTGAGATAATGGGTAAGTTCGCACTACACAGGAGGCAGAGTAAATGGCTGCAATGAAGCCGCGTACCGGCGATGGCCCGATGGAGGCCGTTCGTGAGGGCCGTCTCATCATCGTTCGAGTCCCACTTGAAGGTGGAGGTCGACTCGTTGTTTCGGTAAACGATGGGGAGGCGAAAGAACTCGCTGACGCGCTCAATGGCGCGATCAAATAAGTAGTAGTTCGGTTCGGAGTCGCTGCGGGTGCCCCACCAAGGGGACCCGCAGTGTTGTTTTCCGGGACTTTGCGGCAGCGCAGTTATTGCGGCAGCGACGTGACCTGCAAGAGACCACCGTCGAGGGGGATGACGGAGCTCGCCAGATCTGGCTGGCGCTGAAACTCGCGGATCACCAGTCGCAGTGAGGTCGTGACCGCATCTCGTCGCGCAGGATCCGCCACCCGGCCGTTATTGAGCGCGTTCAACACCAGGATGGTGCCGCCGGGGCGCACGACTCGGAGGCTGTGCTGCAGGTGCGCCGCCACATGCTCGAGCGGACCGGTGACGAGGACCAGATCGTAGGTGTCTTCGCTCATGCGGGGAAGCACCACGTGTGGGTCCCCGGTGATGCACCGGATCGCTGACGGCGCGTGATCAGCGTCAAGTAGCGCCCGGCGCGTTTGCGCGAGGTGTTCTGGTTCGCCGTCGATGCAGGTGATGGTCGCGGTGGGAGCCCCGCGATGAAGCCAGGTCGTGGTGAGACCGCCCGTGGAACCAATCTCAATGATCTGTTGCGCGCGCGTTGCGGCCGCGACAAAGGCCAAATGCGCGCCAAGCGCCCGAGAAATCGTGGGCAAACCGAGCTCGAGGGCATAGCGGCGGGCGACCTGCTGCGGCTTAAGCTCGACGATTTGTTCGTCGATGAAGCGCATGCTCAACTCGAATTCGGACATCCAACCAGGTTACCCTGGAGACATGGGCGGCTTGACCTTTGAAAAACTCCTTCTGATAGGGATCATTGCCGTATTCATCTTCGGGCCCGATCGTCTGCCAAAGCTCGCCGAGCAACTTGCGCACTTCATTAAGCGGGCTCGTGCGTGGACTGAGGACGCGAAGACGCGCGTGTCGGAAGAGATGGGTGAGGACTTCACCGAAGAGGACTGGCGCAAACTCGATCCGCGTCAATATGACCCGCGTCGAATCGTCCGAGATGCCTGGAACGACGCCGATCCAAACCCCCGGAAACCGGCCGCCGCAATTGCGGCTGGCGGTGCGGCTGCTGCTGGTGCGGCCGCAGGTGCTGCTGGCGCGGCAAACATGCAAGCGGGCGGCAGCAGTTCTCGCCCCGCTTGGGCAATGAATACTGCGTCCGCGGAGCCCACCGCACCGCTCGTCCCGGGAGAAGCCCCCTTCGACACCGAAGCGACCTAGCGTCCCGGTTCAGTCGCGTCTAAGCATCCCTGTCGCCGCGCTTCATTGGCCAGCGGCGGTGCCCTTGAGCCAGTTGCGGTGCCCATCACTGAAGCACTGCCTGGCTTGCCGAGTCTTCGGCTTCGTAAAATCCCGAAAGGGGTCGTCAGCGTGGCGATGCCACCGAGTTAGGGCACATCGTCCATCCTCAGACCCCAATAGGGATTTTTGACGTAGGACAGGATGACGAACTGCGCGAAACGGCAGCATAATGGGTGGAATCTCTGCGCGAGGAGCGAAAACCGCGGCACCGCAGCATCGCAGCGGACGCCTCAGTTCGTGGGCGTGATCCCCAGCTGTTTTCCGGCGAGTCCGCGTGGACGCTGGTAGAGCTTGCGGGCGGCGTCACGCAGTGCGATCGCGGCGGGATCATCCGGATGCGCGAGCACAATCGGCGTGCCCGCGTCACCGTCTAGCCGGAGCTGGCTTGAAATCGGCACATTCGCGAGCAGCGGCACCTCGAAGCGGCGCGAAACCTCTTCGCCACCGCCAGAACCGAAAAGTGCAAACTCCGTGCCATCCGGACCGACTGCGGGTGACATTGTCTCGATCACTCCAATGACGCGTTGACCAGTTTTCCGCGCCACCGCACCCGAGCGCCAGGCCACATCGGCCGCGGCGGGCTGCGGCGTAGTGACCACCACGACCTCGCTATTGGGCAGCAACTGCCCGAGCGAGATCGCCACATCGCCCGTGCCGGGTGGCAGATCAAGCAGCAGCACGTCCACGTCGCCGAAGAACACATCCTTGAGGAATTGCTCCAGGGTGCGGTGCAGCATCGGACCACGCCAGGCGACGACCTCATCCGGTGACTGTAAGAACATCCCGATCGACACCGCTTTTACTTCGTGCGCGATTGGCGGCAGCATGAGCTCGCCGACCTGCGTGGGTTGCGTGCCATCAGCGATGCCGAGCAGGGCAGGGATGGAGAAACCGAACACATCAGCGTCGATGATGCCGACATCGAGCCCGTCGGCGGCCATTGCAGCCGCAAGATTCGCCGTGACGGTGGACTTCCCGACGCCACCCTTGCCACTGGTTACCGCGATTACTCGAGTGAAGGAGCCCTCGCCAAACGGATGCGTCTTGGGCTTCGCACCACGCAGCTGCTCGGTGAGCGTGCGCCGCTGTTCGCGCGACATTACCCCGACTGTCAGTTCATACTCATCCTCGCCGATCGCGCGCTCGATCGCGGCGCGCGCATCCGCCTCAATATCGCTCGCACGCGGGCAACCGACAATCGTAAGTTTGATCTCGACACTGATCGGCGCATCCTCGGGAGCGAGAATTTCACCGACCATATTGAGTTCCGTGAGAGGCAGTCGAAGCTCGGGGTCGATGACGGTGCTGAGCTCTTCACGGATGCGAGCAACGCGCGGATCAGTCAACCCGGTCACCGTCGTCTGCTGAGGCGGTTAGCTTTTCGCGATCTTCCATTTCCTCGAGCAGTGCACGCAGCTCGGAGCGGATGAAGTCTTGGGAGGCCATATCGCTCATGCGCATCCTGAGCGCCACCACCTCACGCGTGAGGTACTCCAGGTCCGCGGTATTGCGTTCGGCGCGCTGCCGATCCTGTTCGATCTGCACGCGGTCGCGGTCATCCTGACGGTTCTGTGCGAGCAACAGCATTGGCGCAGCATAGGACGCCTGCAGCGAGAGTGCCAGGGTGAGCGCAATGAAGCCAAGATCCGCGGAGTCAAATCGCCAGGCGTCGGGGGCGAGCGTGTTCCAGGCAATCCAGCCCGCAACAAACGCCGTCAGGATAATGAGGAACGCGGGCGTACCAGTGGCCCGTGCGATGGTCTCCATCGCGCGACCGAGGTAGTCGTGATCCTTGCGGTCGTCCTCACTCTGCTCACTCTTGCGGTCCTTGCGGGGCTTCGATTTATCGTCGCGCCGCTCGCTGCGGGTGCGCTTCGGGCGGCGCCTTTTCGACTGGGATTTGGGTACGCCAAGCAGTTCGTCGTTCTCGTTGATTTCAGCCATGAGCACCCCCCGAGTCGAGCGTTGGAAGCGTGATGATGCCAGTTTCGGCGAGATTCTCACGCGGGACAGAGCGCCAGTCATCCGGCAGGATGTGGTCGAGCACGTCATCGACGGTGATGACACCGACAAGCCGGTCCTCATCATCCACCACCGGGAGCGCGACGAGGTCGTAACGCGCGAGCGAGCGCACTACTTCCACATCCGGCGTGGTCGTGTGCGCGGGTTCAATGCGTTTATCGAGGATCGATCCGACACGCTCATGCGGCGGATATCGCAGCAGTCGTTGGAAGTGCACGAGCCCGAGGTATCGACCCGTCGGCACTTCGTAGGGGGATGCGGTGACAAATACCGCCGTCGCGAGGGCCGGGGCGATTTCGGTGCGGCGAATGAGCACGAGTGCTTCGGCGACGGTGGTGTCGCCGGAGACCACGATCGGATCCGTGGTCATGAGCCCACCGGCGGTGTCGGGTTCGAACTCGAGCAGCATCCTCACGTCTTCGGCTTCTTCGGGCTCCATGAGCGCGAGCAGCGCTTCAGTCTTGGAGTCGTCGAGGCGGGCAACGAGGTCGGCGGCGTCGTCGGGCTGCATGTGGTCGAGCACACCCGCGGCGCGATTCTCGTCGAGATGCTGAATGATGACGACCTGGTCATCCTCATACATTTCTTCGAGGACATCTGCGAGGCGGTCATCCGGAAGCTCTTCCACGATGTCCAGGCGACGATCTTCAGATAGATCTAGGAGTGCATCCGCGAGGTCACTCGGACCCATTTCGGAGTGTGCGGTGAGGAACTGGGTCGCCGGCGTGTCCCCTTCGGGATCGAGATCGAGATCGAGCTCATCCCAGGTGACGTACTTGGTCGGTGCCTTCGCGAAGAGGCTGAGCGAGGTGCGCGGCAATCGCAAGAACAGCTGGCCGACTGCCCAGTCGCCAGCATCGTCCTCGATGATCGACACATCCTCGATCACGCCGCGGGTACCGGTCTCGCGGAGTGTTCCGGAGCGGTCCAAAAGCTCGGAAAGGATGCGGACCTCTTCACCACGTTGTTCGAAGGGGCGCTGATCGGCATCTTCCCATTTCACGATGAGCTGCGAGGAGCCGATCGAAGTGACGTGTTTCATCTTGACGAACACGAGTTTTCGCGTCGCGCCGAGCAATTCCACGAGAATTCCGTTGACGCGAGGTGAGTGGGCAGAGCGATAATTCACGATGAGATCGCGAAGGCGCCCCACCCGGTCGCCGTCCCGGTCATAGACGGGCGTGTTCGCCAATCTGGCGACGAAAACTTTTGAAACACTCACTCGCTCATCCTACTGTCGACACAGCAAACTCCCCTGATGAGCTAGGACAATAGAGCATATGAGTTCTCCTAGAAACATCAGTCGAATGGGGCTTCCCACGATCCCAACCGGTGACACGGTGGCTTCGTATCCAACCTATGAAGCCGCGCGTGGCGCGGTGGACATGCTAGTGCGTGAAGAGGGCATGCCACTGGACGCGATCTCGATCGTTGGCAGCGATCTGAAATCGGTCGAACGTGTCACCGGCCGGATGAACTTCGGGCGGGCAGCCCTGAGTGGGCTCATGAACGGTGTCATGATCGGTTTGTTTCTTTCGCTGATGTGGCTCATTTTCTTCCCGACCACTGATTTCTTGTCGGTGATTGGCGTCTTTGTGATGTCTCTCGCCTTTGGTGTGATTTGGGGTGTGCTCGGCTATGCACTGTCGCCGCAGAAGCGTGAGTTCACGTCGATCATGCAGGTTACCGCCTCGCGCTTTGACCTGATCGTGCCGCAGAATCTCAGCGGCAAAGTGCGCGACATTCTGCAGCGCGGGGGCTCTTGGGGTCAGCCGCAGGCGTCGTCCCCGGTGCAGCCGCAGGCACAGCCGGGCGTGGATGCGGGGGCGCAGCAGCCTGTAGGCCAGAGCTGGCAACAGCCGGGCGGCCAAGGTTGGCAGCAACCTGGCAGTGGGCAGGTAGGTTCGGGACACGTCGGTGCCGGTCACGGTGGTGCCGGTCAGCCAGGAACTGGACACTCGGGCGCGGCGGGACAGCCCGACCACGCTGGCAGTGCCGCACAGGCACAGCCAGCTCAGCCCGAGCAGCCCGCGCATCCGCCTCGAACCTACGGAGAAATGGAGGATGAACTGCGGCGGCAGGAACGGGAACGGCAACTGCAGCAGCAACGGGGCCAGCAGCAGAACCAGCCGCAGGGCGACCAGTCGCGCGAGCAGACCGGCGATCACTCGTAGCGAGAGCCGCACGCAACTCACCCACAAAAAGAACTACTTGATCTGACGTAGTACGCCACGTATAGTAATTACTACGTCAGGTGAAGGAGTCGATCATGATTAGCGCAGAAGTGATTCGTGGCTACGTCGATCTGCTCGTTCTTGAGGCTTTGCTTGATGAACCGTCGTACGGCTATGCAATCTCGAAACGCATTGAAGAGATTTCGGAAGGCCAGTACGAACTCAAGGAAACAACGCTCTACTCGGCATTGCGCCGCCTCGAAAAACAGGGAGTAATTACCTCATTCAAGGGCACGCAATCGCAGGGCCGAGCTCGTACCTATTACGAGCTCACCACGGCGGGGCGGACGCACTATCGCGACCGCTGCGCTGAGTGGGAAGAGACCGTTGAATTGGTTCGCAAATTCGTTCGCGTGCCTTAAACCGCAAGACGAGCAAACTCGGGGAGTGAGTTCTCATGGACGCAATCAAGAGCTATATCGACCACATGTTTCGCGGCCTGCCCAAGACCGGTGAAGTCACCAAGGCACAGCGGGAACTCCAGCAGATGTGCGAGGACCGCTATAACGAGCTTCGCGCCGATGGGGTCAGCGAACACGAGGCCGTTGGGCGCGTGATCACGCAGTTCGGTGACTTGGATGAACTTGCCGACGATCTCGGAATTCGAAGTGAGCTCGATGGCATTGCAGGTTTAGGCGTCGAAGCGCTGGATGTGTCTCGCGAGGAAGCGGAACGGTTCCTGCGTACGCGAAAGCGCGCAGCACGACTGATTGCTGGCGGCATCTTCGTGATCATGCTGGGGGTGTCCAACATGATCCTTTTCAGCGAAATTGCATCCGAAGACGAGGAACTGAACCCGATTTCACTCGTACTCTTTTTCCTCGCCGCTGCCATCGCGGTCGGAATGTTCATCGTCAGTGGCATGTCGCTCGGACGCTTCGATCGCTATGAACGCCACCAACTGCGACTCGATGCTGCGGCCTACCAGCACTATCGCGATGTTCGCGAAGCAGAACAGGGCCGGTACACCGCCTCAATTGTGGCCGGTGTGTTGGTCATGATTTTGGCCTTTGGCATGGCCGCGACCGGCGGCATCCTGAGCGACCAGGGCGCCGGGGATGGCACCATGTGGCTCGTGGGACCCATGCCGTTGATCATCAGTATTGGGGTTGGCATTCTGGTCATGGCCGGGATGCGACGCGGGTCACTCAATCAGCTCACCCTCGAAGGTGAATACGATCCCGAGGTGCGCAAAGACAATGAACTCATCGGCAAGATCGCTGGACCGTACTGGATGCTTGCCGTTCTCGTGTTCCTCGCGTGGAGCTTCATCGGCGACGCCTGGGAACGCAGCTGGATCATGTGGCCGATTGCGGGTGTGCTCTTCGGACTCATCGCGGTCACCATCCAAGGATTTGTGAGCGACCGCGATAAGAAGGGCGTCGGTCGGTAACCTCCCTAGGAGCGAACCCGGCGCATCCACACCTCAACATCATCCGCGGTGCGGGGAATCTCAATCGAGAGGTTCTCCGCACCGTTTTCGGTGACGAGGATATCGTCTTCGATGCGCACACCGATGCCGCGAAGCTCTTCGGGCACCGTGAGGTCATCGGGCTGAAAGTAGAGTCCGGGTTCGATCGTAAACACCATGCCGGCTTCTACCGTGCCGTCGAGATACATTTCGCGTCGCGCCTGCGCGCAGTCATGCACGTCGAGGCCGAGGTGGTGGCTCGTACCGTGCACCATATAGCGGCGATGCGGCTGGTTACCCGGCTGCAGCGCATCCTCGAGTGACATCGGCAGTACACCCCACTCATCGAGGGTGGCCGCAATCGAACGCAGCGCAGTGTCGTGCACCTCGCGGAACGTGATGCCGGGCCGAACAATATTGAACGCAGTGTCGGCGGCCTTGCGGACCGCTTCATACACGCGGCGCTGCACCGGCGAAAAGGCACCGTTCACCGGCAAGGTGCGGGTGATGTCCGCGGTGTAAAGCGAATCAACCTCGACCCCGGCGTCGATCAGGATGAGGTCGCCGGAACGCACCGGGCCGTCATTGTCGGTCCAGTGCAGGATGCACGCGTGGGATCCGGAGGCAGCGATCGTGTCATAGCCGACCGCGTTGCCGTCGAGCCGTGCCCGAGCCTGAAACGCGCCCTCGACAATTCGCTCGCCTCGCGGGTGGTCGGCGGCACGAGCGATCTCGCGAATAATGTCCTCGAAGCCGCGCGCGGTCGCGTCGATCGCATCCCGCAGCTCGCGAATTTCCCATTCGTCCTTGACGAGGCGCATTTCGCTGAGCTCTTGTGCAAGCTGCGGGGTGTCCAGCTCAAGATCACCTCGGCGGTGTTCGAACTCGTCAATGTGCTTGGTGGCGATGTCGAACTGTGCGCTCACCTGCTTGAGCGACGGCCGCGGCCCGGTCCAGAATTCACCAATTGCCGAGTTCGCGTAGAACTCGTCAGTATCGCGTCCCGCACCCTCTCGGAAGTAGAGGGTCGCCTCGTGGCCGTCACCGGTCGGGTTGAGCACGAGCTTTGCGCCCGGCACGGTGTCGGAGCCCCAGCCCGTGAGGTAGGTGAAGGACGTGTGTGCCCGGTACGGGTAGTCGACGTCATTGGAGCGTGGTTTCGGGTCTCCTGCGGCGATCACAATGCGCTCACCCGGATGCTGTGCCGACAACCGTTCACGACGGGCGGCGGCGTAGCTCGCCACTTCTGCGCGTTCCGCGACGACTTCCTCGCGTGGTGCCCAGCCCTGCGTGATGAAATCGCGGAAGGTATCGGATGCGGGGGTCGTGGAACGGTTGCTATCACTCATCCCGTCATTGTCTCACCAACCACGGTGAGCTCATTGAGTGGTTAGGACACTGGCGTCAGCTCCGCGAACACCGGTCGGTGGTCCGAGCCGGCACGGTCCTGACTCTGGATCACCTCAAAGCCGGTGGTCTCCCACTGTGCCGTAGACATGACGTGGTCGATTGCGGGAACGAGATAGGGGTGGCGGCCGCTGGTCCAGGTACCCGCCTGGGCCCCCGAAAGATCTTGCGCCGAATCCGAACAATCGCCGAAGACGGAACCCTCAACATCCGAATTCTCGAGACCGTACATGTGGTCGAGCGTCGCGTTGAAGTCGCCGCCGATGATCGTGTTGCCCTCGCAAATGCCGGAGAGCCACTCGAGGTCGCTGCGCCACAGATCCATGTACTCGGCGGTTGGCGCAATCGGGTGCGCCGCAACCAACCGCGGGCCATCGCCGTTGACGGGCTCGGCGATCACGGTGGCCAGGGCGGAGGTGTCCCCGTAGTCCTCGACAAGCTGGTATTCACCCAGATCGGAGGAAATCAGAATTGTGGTTTCCGCGGCACGATAACCGGGCGCACCGGTATTCGACAGCACCCACATGGGGGAGCCACCCTCAGACATGAGACCGGCGATTTCTACGCCCATATCCTGCGTGGTTTCCGGCAGCATCACCACGTCGGCCTCATAGTCGAGTGCGAGCTGGGCGATTGTCGGGGACCCTGGCTCATTGCCGAGGGTATTCCACGCGAGCACGCGAATTGCCTCTTCATTACCGGTGGGCGGCGTGGAAATGGTGATGCCGCGCATGAGGTAGTTCGCGCCGCCGCCGATGAGGAGGATCACCAGGGCAATCGCGGTGCCGGCCAGGAGCGCGCGGACCTGGCGGGAAATGAGGAGGAAGAGCGCAATCACGATGAGGGACCCCGCGATGGCGAGCAGCATCACGAGACGGAATGAGATTGCTTGGCTCACGAGCAGCTCGCGCTGCACACCGAACCACTGCGGCCACACAAAAATGGCACCCGCGAGAAACACGATGATGCCAAAGATGATGCCGAAGACGGCCCAGGCTGGGGAGATTTTCTTAGGTTTCGCCATGACCGGATTACTTTAGCCCGCGGGATTGATAATGGGTTGTGACGCGCTGCAGCCTAGGATGCTGAACTATGAGTACGACTGGATTTGATGCCGAGCGACCAATTGATCTGCATACGCACTCAAACGTGTCGGACGGTACCGAGTCACCCGGCGAGGTGATCCGGCAAGCGCAACGGGCGGGCCTGGGCACAATCGCCCTCACCGACCACGACACTTGGGATGGCTGGGATGAAGCTGCCGCAGTGGCCAAGGCTGCTGGAATTACTTTCGTGCCGGGAGTGGAGTTTTCGACCCAGGTCTACGGCGCATCCGTTCATGTGCTTGGCTACTTGGTTGACCGACACAATGTCGAGCTATACGAGTCCATTACCGAGGTGCGTGAGAGCCGACTCACTCGTGCCGAGCGCATGGTCGAGCGGATCGGCGTTGACTTTCCGCTGACCTGGGAGGACGTGTTGGGTGAGTCAGAAGTGGGTGCGACCATTGGCCGCCCGCACATTGCGGATGCCCTGATTCGTCGCGGGATTGTGGCGGACCGGTCCGAGGCATTCGAGAGCATTTTGCACTGGCGGGGTGGCTACTATCAGCCGCATCACGCGCCCGAACCGGAAGAGGCGATCCGACTCATCCGAAATGCGGGGGGAGTTGCGGTGCTCGCCCACCCGGGTAGTCGCGGACGCGTGGGTCTGGACGGCGGAAGGTTCGAGCGTCTGGTTGCTGCGGGGCTTGCCGGTGTCGAGATCTATCACCGAGAGAACGACGAGGATAGTCGCGCGCTGCTGTGGGACTACGCGCGCGAATTTGACCTCATCGTCACCGGTTCAAGTGACTACCACGGTGCTGGAAAAGAGAACCGGCTCGGTGAAAACACCACCGAGCCGGAATACTTGCAGCGAATTATCGATGCCGCCACGGGCACGAAGCCGCAATACGGCTCGTCGTCGGCCTAGACTCCCTAGTCCTCGGAAGCTTGCTGTCCGGAACCGGAGCTGGAGCCTGAACCTGTCCGGCGACGGCGTCGACGACGGGGCTTGCTTGCAGCTTGCTCAGTTCCGGCATCGCTTTCGGTGCTGTCGGTGGTTGCCGCGGAACCCTGTGCCTGCTCAGTCGAACCACTGCTACTCCCGCTGCGACGGCGTCGACGTGTTCGCGTACGGTTGCCGTTCGACCGCGATGCCGTACCCTCGCCAGCAGACTTTCGAGCTTCCCTGGGCGGAGCATCCTTTCCCCGGGTAGTGGCACCGGGAAGACGACCCTTGGTGCCCTCGGGGATATTGAGGTCGGCGAAGAGGTGTGGTGACGAGGAGTAGGTTTCCACGGGTTCGGCGGCCGGTAGTTCGAGGGCCTTGGCGATCATCGTCCACCGGTGCTGGTCATCCCAGTCCATGAAGGTGACGGCGATTCCGGTCTTGCCTGCGCGACCGGTGCGACCCACGCGGTGCAAATAGGTCTTTTCATCCTCGGGAATCGTGTGGTTGATGACGTGCGACACATCATCGACGTCGATACCGCGAGCGGCGACATCGGTGGCGATCAGCACATCCTTTTTGCCCTCACGGAATTGATTCATGGAGCGCTCTCGCTGCCCCTGATCCATATCACCGTGCACCGCGACCGCGGCGAAACCGCGGTCCTTGAGTTCCTCAAAGAGCTTTGCGGCCGCGCGCTTCGTCCGCATGAAGATCACGACTTTTTCACGGCCGGTTGCCTGCAGGATGCGGGCAATCATTTCATCCTTATCGAGCGGGTGAGCGCGATACACGATGTGCTTAATATTCGCCTGCAGGATTCCCTCATCGGGATCGCTGACCCGGATGTGCACTGGCGTAGTCATGAATCGACGCGCCAGATTCAGGATCGGCCCGGGCATGGTCGCCGAGAACAGCATCGTGTGGCGGATCGCCGGAACCGAAGAAAAGATGCGCTCGATATCGGGCAGGAAACCGAGGTCGAGCATCCGGTCGGCCTCGTCGAGGACGATCTCGCTCACGTTCTTGAGCGAGAGGATGCGCTGGTTCATGAGATCGAGCAGGCGCCCGGGGGTACCGACGATCACCTGCGCACCGTTCTTGATTTGCTCGACCTGCTCTTCATAGGCCTTGCCGCCATAGATCGGCACCACGGTGGTGCCGCGTTCGGAAGCGGCGAGCTTGAGATCCTCGTGCACCTGGGAGGCGAGTTCGCGAGTCGGGGTGACGACGAGTGCCTTGACACCGGGTTCCGGGTTCGCACCGAGTCGCTGCAGGAGGGGCAGGCCGAACCCGAGTGTCTTACCGGTACCGGTTTTCGCTTGACCGATGATGTCCTGCCCGCGAAGCGCGAGCGGGATCGTCTCGGCCTGGATCGGGAATGCATCGGTGACGCCGTGCTGGGAAAGCACCTGCACAATGTCGGAATCGATTCCGAGTTCGGTGAAAGTAACCAAAAAACTACGCCCTAACAAATTGGGGATGAAATGGCGCCCCTTTTTCCTTGGGCGCTCGCGTGCCGTCTGCGGCAACGCGCTCAAGCCTAGCGTGCGGTGCCTTGGCGAGACTCGAACTGCGTAGGATGGGCCTGTGACCCGCGAAACTGAGATCCACGATGCCCTCGTCCCCGCAACGGCGGAACTCCGCCAATTTGCTGTCCGCGCACTGGTGAGCTTGGAAACGGAACTCGATGCGCTTCGGAAGGAATACTCATCGCTATCGGTGGCGCTGGAGATCAGCCACGCCGCCGATCTGATTGCACAGCGCGCCGGTTACGCGCGCGAAACGGTGGGCGCGGAACCGCACGAGCATTACGACAACCTGATCGCGCAGCTTTGGGCGCGCACGCGCGGCCGCGATGCGCACGAGCAGCTGCTATCGGTGCACCTCAATGCCGGGTTTTTCGAGGATGTGCTTCGCCACCTCGGTGACGGTCAACTCGATGACCTCATTGGCTGGGAAGACGTGCAGGAATCGGTGGTTGACGCCTTGCGGAAGCTCTTCGAACTCGACACGAAACTCGACGATCGACTCGCAGTGTGGGGCCGACGAATCGCCGGTGACTCGGTGCTGTGGGCGCGACAGATCCTCGGTATTGCACCCGGAGAACACCCCGACGATGTCATCGAAGGAGCCGATGAGATCGTCGAGGCGATGGTCAAGGCCCTGTTCGCGCAGCACTCCCGGCGCATGAATACGCTCGAGCTTGCTGCGTAACCGGCCGCGCGGAAACGCGCTCGTGCTGAGTTAGCGCGTTAGAGGACCGAGGGGCCTGCGTGGCTCAAGCGATCGAGCAGTTCCTGATCGCTGCGCACCCGCTGTCGGGGGAGCGTGAATGCCATCGGCACCACGACTGCTGCGACGATCACGACGAGCAGCACCCAGATAACCGCGCGGTCATAGGCCAACCACGAGAAGGCCGGGATCTTAAGCAACCAGGTCGCGACTACCCAGAATGCGAGCCCGACCGCAGTACCGACACCGGGAATGAGGGCGCTGCCCATCACAGTTCTGGGCCGAACGAGGAAACTCGCAGCGAGTCCGATCAGCAGGCTAAAAATGCCAGCGAAAAAGAGTTCCATTGCTACGCGACGAAGCCAATGCGGCGCTGGGTCTCTTCACCAATTTCGACAAACGTGATCTTCGCGCTGTTCACGAGGATGACGCGCTCACGGTCATCGACGAAGCGGGCGATACCTGACTCGAGTGACTCGGTGACGATCTTTTCTACGTCAGCTGCGGACTGGTTGGACTCAAAACTGATCTCGCGGGGCGAGTTTTCAACGCCGATACGAATTTCCACAAGCGCGCCTTTCACTAGGTCTGGGAGATAGAGCACCAGCCTACCGATCGACATTCGAGAATTATGTCGGTGGCTGGCGATACCTTTGGGGCCATGAGCGAACAGCCTATTCTGCAGCGCGAGATTGACCTCGATGAAACGCAGCTCCGCGTGGTCGAGAGTGACCCTCGTCGGTCCCTAGCCGTGATTGGCGCACCCGGTTCTGGCCGCACCACGACACTGGTTGAGCTCGTGGCCGCCCGCATCGCCGCCGGTGTTCGTCCCGAAGAGATCATTGCGATTGCGGCGAATCGAAAGCTCGCGGCTGACCTGCGCGATCATATTGAGCAGCGCGTACGGGTCGCCGCCGCCGGCGGCACGTTGGGGAGGACGGCCGCGTCACTCGCGATTGAAATTATCGCGGAAGAGCAGTCTCGGCAGGGCCTACCCGCACCGAAACTCCTGACCGGATCGCAGCAGGACGATATTCTTGCCGATCTCATCACCGGGCTGCTCGATGAGGATGCACCCGGTGCGGCCTTTCGCGCAGCCGGTGAATGGCCCGACTGGTTCGGTCCCGAGACGCTGCAGCTCCGCGGCTTTCGGGATGAGATGCGCGCTTTGCTGGGGGCGATGGTGGAAGAAGGCATCTCACCGCAGCAGCTTCGGGAACTCGCCCTCGAACCAAATAGCGAGCCCTCCGCCGGGACGCGGCACCGGGCGCTGTGGCGAGGCGCGGCGATGATTGCGCAGCAGTATTCTGACGTGCTCGATCGGGCATTTGAGGGGAGTTTTGATTCCGGTCAGGCGCTAAGTGAGGCGGCGTTGCTCTTGCTGGAGCGTGACGGCCTCGGGCTGGAACGACGCGTCTTTGACCGGGTCAAGCTCGTGGTGGTCGATGACTCGCAAGAACTGACCGAACCGGCAAGGCGACTCGTGCGGGCCTTCGAGGTACGGGGTGCCCAGATCGTCAGCTTTGGCGATCCGGATATTGGTACCGGGGCATTTCACGGTGGCCGCGCAACGCTCGCGGTGAATTGGCGCGATGACTCCTATCCAGCCCCCGAGCGGGTCGAGCTTGGCAGCGTGCACCGCCACGGCCCGCAGTTGCGGTCCGCGGTGCAAAAAGCCACCGCGGGGTTGGGCGCGGCGCTTGCGGGTACGCAGCGACAAACCCCAAGCGTCGGGGCGGATGCGCGCGGGGAGGTGCCCATTGCCGCGCAGACAATCCAGCCCAGCGAAGTCGAGGAAATGAGCCTCATCACGGGCTATCTCCGCAGACTGCACCTGCTTGACGGGGTGCCTTGGGAGGAGATGGCAGTGATCTCTCGAAGTGGTGCGCGACTGCCAGCGCTCGCTCGAGCATTCGATCGGGCGCGAATCCCCACGAGTACATCGACCCCGCTACCCGCCGCCGATGACGCGACAGTCCGGGCGATCATTGAACTGGGCGAAGCTGCGGTCGCCGAGGGCATTGAATCGGATGCGCTCCAGCGAGTCTTGCGTTCACCGCTGTTTGGAATCGATCCGCTCGAGCTTCGTCGGATGCGCCGGGCACACTATCTCGCCGATCTCGAGCACGAGAACCGCGCCGGGGCACAGGTGCTCACCGACACGGTGAATGCGCGGCTTCGAGGCGAAGCAGACGAGGTGGGTGAGGCCACCCTCGCACAGTTGAAAAGCTCCCACGGGTGGCTCGGTGCCGACGCCGTTCGTCGCGTCGCCGAAGTGCTTGGCCGGATGGTCGGTCGGTTGCGTGCGGGCGACCCGATTGACACCGCACTGTTTGAGGCCTGGCGCGACGAGAAGCGTGCGGCGCGGTGGCAAGAAATTGCGCTGGGTTCGGAAACCGCGTCGGTGGCGATGAATCGGCGACTCGATGCGCTGACGGTGCTCTTTGATCGGGCAAAACGGTTCGTAGAGCGAGAACCACACGCCTCGCTCGCGGCCTTCCTCATCGAATGGCAACGCGATTCGGTCGTGGATGACTCCCTCGCGGGGTTCTCGGGTCGAGACGCCGTGACGCTCACCACACCTGCCGGCGCGGTTGGCCGCCAGTGGAAAGTCGTGGTGGTGGCCGGCGTGAACGAAGGCGTGTGGCCCAATCTAAAGGTGCGTGACTCGCTACTGGGTTCGGGGCGACTCGGGGAGGCACAGGGCGATGCACCGCTGGGAATCATTGACCGTCGCGCCGAGGTACTCAGCGACGAAACCCGCATGCTGGTGGCCTCGCTATCGCGTGCCAGTGAACGCATCCTCGTCACCGCGATCGCCGGGGAGGACGCGCAGCCCTCGAGGTATCTCCACTCACTTGCATTGACGGATCTGCCGAAGGAATTCAGCCTTGGTTCGGTCGGACAATTCGGCTACGAAGAGCTCACGCTCGAAGGCCTCGTGGCCGTATTGCGCCGGGAGATCGCGGCCCGGGAAATTGGCGCTGAGGCCCTGAGCGGTGATGCCGAGCACGCGCTCGCGAGACTTGCCCGCACCGAGGTGGCCGGTGCGCATCCTTCGAGTTGGTTTGGCATTCGCGGACGATCCACCAAAGCACCACTGGTGAGCGCCGAGGACGACACGCTTCGCTTGCAGCTGTACCCCTCGGGGATCGACAGCTTCTTTGAATGTGGCGTGAACTGGTTCATTGATCAGTATTCGGGCAGCGCCCCGAGCGACGCAATGACCATTGGAAACATCCTGCACCTCGCGGCCGAGAAGGAAGCCGGATTCGCCGACCGAACAGAAATGATGGACTTCGCCGAAGCGAAACTGCGCGAAATGAATTTTGATGCCGAGTGGGTTGAAGAAATTCAAGTGAATATGGTCCGCGGGGCCGCCGAATCACTCTGGACGTACCTGCGGCGCGACGGTTCGGAAGTGATCGCGAACGAACACGCATTCCGGTTCCTGCTCGAACGCGAACTCGAGAGCGGAATCCGCGCGGAAATAACGGTCTCCGGCAGGATCGACCGAATGGAAGCCACCGACTCGGGCCTGCGCATCATCGACGTGAAGACCGGTACCAAGAAGCCAACGAAAACCGAGCTCTTCGATAATCGGCAGCTGCGCGCCTATCAACTCGCGCATCGCCACGAGGTGCTTCCCGCGGCTGCCCAGCAACTCAAGGTCGAAACTGCGGCACTGCTCTTCCCTCGGATCCGCACAAAGGACGAGCTCTGGTCGCTGTCGGAACAGGCTGCCTTTAACGCTGACGAACTCGATGTTGTGGAAGACAACTTCCTCGAAGCGGCTTTCGGTGAGGCAGGGTTCCCGATGGCCGGTCTCGCTCCCGACCTCGAGGCCGCCCCCGCCTATCTTTCCGACCACGAGAAACACTGCCTGCCCAACAACCGCAACTGCCACATCCACGCCATTGCCGAGGTAACCGAATGACCCACGTATCCCACGAAGACATCGCGAAAGCACTCTCGAGCGACGGTAAGTTCTATCTGCCCACCGAAGAACAGCAGGCGATCATCGAGGCCTCGCTCGACCCCGCTCTGGTAGTTGCGGGCGCGGGTAGCGGCAAGACCCAGACCATGATGCTGCGCATCCTATGGCTGATCGCGAATGAGGGGATTTCGCCACAGCAAGTCTTGGGGTTGACCTTCACCCGCAAGGCTGCGGGGGAGTTGCGTGAGCGGATCGAGACCGGGCTCGACGGTCTTCGACAAGCGGGTCTCATCAAGATCGACGAGTTTGATGTCCCGCAGGTGTCGACCTATAACTCCTATGCCAACTCGATCTACGCGCAGTATGCGCTCCTCGTGGGCCGGGATCCAGACGCAATCCTGCTCGACCAGCCGGGCGCGTTCTCACTCATGCGGCAAACGCTCCTCGAGCATGAAGATGAGGCGCTGCCTGCCCTCGAAAAGCCGTCCATTGGCCACATGAGTGGTGTCGCGCTGAGCATTGCTCGAGGGATGCGTGAAATGCGACTCAACGCCGCGACTGTGCGGGAGCGCGTGGATGCGGTGCTTGAGACACTCACCTCGCTACCGGGCCGAAAAACAAACGACACGAAGGCAATTCTTGAGCGCCTTGGGTTGTTGAAACTCTATGCGGGGATCGCCGACCGTTACGAGGCCACCAAGCGCGAAGCCGGGGTCGTGGAATTTAGCGACCAAGTTGCCACCGCGGCCGAGATTCTCGAACTCGACCCGTCGATCGCTGGGGAGCTCCGAGAACAGGCGCAGGTTGTGATTCTGGATGAGTATCAAGACACCTCGGTCGGGCAGATTCGCTTGCTCTCAAATGTCTTCAAGGGGCACAACGTGATGGCGGTGGGGGACCCGAAACAGTCGATCTATGGTTGGCGCGGCGCGAGTGCGGCCAATATGAAGCGCTTCGACGATGACTTCTTTGGGCTGCGACCCGGCCAGAAGTTTGAGCTGTCCGTATCCTGGCGAAATGATGAGCGCATCCTCGAATGCGCCAACCGCGTTGCGGCCACACTCCCGGAAGCTCAGGGCGCCAAGGTGCTTGCCCCACGAAAGGGTGCTGGCGTGGGAACGGTCGATCACGCGTATTTGCTGACCGACGGCGATGAAGCCGCGTACATCGCGAAGTGGTTCCGCGAGCTGCTCGTGGACAGTCCCGACGGACAAGATCGCACTGCCGCAGTCCTTGTCCGCGCACGATCACATATGGCGATCATCGCAAAAGCCCTCGCCGAAGCCGATGTCCCGCATCAGGTGCTCGGGCTCGGCGGGCTATTTCGCACCCCTGAGGTAGTCGACCTCAATTCGATACTGCGCGCGGCGGCCGACGAACACGCGGGCAGCGAACTCATTCGACTGCTCGTGGGCGCCCAATTCGAGCTCGGCCTCGCCGATATCGTCACGCTGCACGACATCGCGCGGCAACAGTCACGACGCGATAGCGACGGCCAGCCACTGACTTCGGAGCGCGTGGCACTGGAACGTCACGACGCAAAAACTGAGGACCGCGGCGTCAGCCTCGTGGATGCCCTCGACGTCTTGCGCAGTTCGAAACCGGGCGTATTCCGCGGTTGGGGACTGAGCGAAATCGGCGAAAACCGTCTCCGAGAGGCCGCGGAACTCCTCCACGATGTGCGCATCCGACTGAGCCTGCCGCTGACCGATTTGGTTGACTACGCGATCCGACGTTCGCGGTTGGACATCGAAACCGTGGCGAACGCGAATCGACCCGTTGGCCGGGCGAATCTCGAGGCCTATCTGGATGCCGTTGTCGGGTACACGGCCGCGAACCCGATGGCGGATGTGCACGAGTTTCTTGACTGGGTGGAGCTCGCCGAAAGCGATGACAAACTCGCCGAAATCACCGAGGTCAGCGAAAAGAAGGGGGTCGTGCAACTCACCACGATGCACTCCGCGAAGGGCCTCGAATGGGATTACGTTGCCATCGCTCAGCTCAGCGACAAGGTGCTCCCGGATACCAAGGGCAGCTCGACCTGGATCCCGTCCGATGAACTGCCGTACGAATTGCGCGACGATCACCGTGACCTGCCACAGTTCGATTGGCAGCATGCCGAATCGCTCGATGACATCAAAGCCGAACTCAAGGTAGACAAAACACGCGTGCTGCCACCACCCGTGGGGGAACGGCCATCATTCACGGCCCAAAAACTTGCGCACCAACTTAATGAAGACCGGCGACTCGCGTATGTCGCGGTCACCCGTGCCCGCAGCACGCTGCTGCTTACCGGGTCGCGCTGGCGCGGTCGCAACAAGCAGCAATCCTTCCCGTCCGCGTTCCTCCACGAAATGGTCGGCGATATCACGCTGGACTGCCCTCCCGGGAGCGAACCGTATGCGCTGATCGATGACGAGCCGGTCATATTCTCCGAAGACCAGACCGCCGACGACCGCCGCGGGATCAACAAGATTCTCGCAACCAACCCGAACGAGGGCGGCAGTTACCAGGTGTGGCCACGACCACCCATGGCAACACCCAGACTGGAACGACTGCGGGCCTCGGCCCAGCGCATCCACGACCACATCGCCGGCAGCGATGTGCCGGCTGGCAAGGATTCGCGCGCTACTGAGCACATGCACGACCAGCTCATTGATCTGCTCATCGCCGAGCGTGACACCGAAGGCCAGCACACGGAATTACGCCTCCCGGAACGGTTTGGCGCTTCGCTGCTCTCCGACCTGCTCAAGGACCCGGTTGCCGTTGCGAGGCAGCGTCGGCGACCCATGCCGCAGGAACCGTTTCGCGCCACCCTCATCGGAAACCTTTTCCACGGGTGGGTGGAATCCCTCTACACGGATGTGGGTGGCGGTGGCACGATGCTCGAAGGCGCCGATCTCGACGACGAGGATCGCGCGGACACCGGGCTCATCGCCGCGGCAGAAGCCGATATCGCGCGGCTCGAACAGTTCAAACAGACCTTCCTCGCAAGCCGATTCGCGCGCGACGGCAACCGCCCCGCAGCGGTGGAACTCGCGATCAACAGCCCGCTCGGCAACCACACGATTGTCGGCAAGCTCGACGCGGTATATATCGACGAAGCGAGCGGCGAGGTGGAAATTGTCGACTGGAAAACCGGCCGCGCACCACGCACTCGAGAAGAACGCGAGGGTCGAGAACTCCAATTAATGTGTTACGCGCACGCCTATTCGCAGGGCTTTGACGTGCCGCTGGAACGGATCCGCGCCACGCTCTACTACGTCTCGAGCGATGAAGAAATCTCGGTTCGTGATTTGCTCAGCCGCGAGGCATTAATTCACAAGCTGGAGGCAGCCCAAGAACAGGTCAGCGCAGGCTAGCGCCGAGCGACTCACCTTTAGCGGCCGCGGTTCGGATTCTCCTCGGTGTCGTACACCACTTCGTCGTCACCGTGGAGATTCTCCGGCTCTTCGTCGAGGTGATCACCGGGCTGTAATTCGCCGGCAGGATGCTCATCCGGTTCGGGGCGAAGCAAGCGTTGACCGGGGTGGCGGTTTTTCGCCCCGGCATCAGCCAGGAGCTCCTGCACCTCAATAATGTCGAGCACCGGCAGTGTTTCGTGACGCAATTCGGTCTGCTCGAGCGCCCGCACGCGATTGACCAGGCTGTCCAGCAACTGTTCGGCATCGGCCACGATCGCTTCATCTGCCGACTCAACACCGTGCACCAGCCACCGCGCGAGCTCGAGTTCGGCATACAGCGTGGAGCGCTGCCGCAACTGCCGGTCCACCGAGGCGCCCCGGGACTCCACGTACTCATCGAAGACTGCTCTTGCCACCGCCCCGTCGCCGCTGTGCAGCCACGACATATCGCGGGCAGGGTCACCAATCCGCAAGTCACCCCAGCCCAGCACGCCGACGACACCGGCACCATTCGTGAGAAAAGAATTCCGTTCGAGCGAGCCGTGAATGACACTCGGCACGAAACTCCACAGACTCACATCATCCACCGCGCTGCCCCAACGCTCATCCAGGGCTGCGGGGAGACGGCCGGTGTCTCTGGCCTGCGCCATTAACTGCTCGATCGCCTCGCGGGAATCATTCGCGCTCTGCACCGGTAGGCCCGCGTTCTCAACGTACTGCTTCGGCAGGGCATGAATCGCCGCGATCGCTCGACCAATATCCGCCACGAGCAGCGAGTCGTGTTCGAACTGGACGCGATCGCAGGTGGTTCCGGGGATGAAGTCGTATACCGCCAGCTGCACGTCAGCGGTGTTGAGCGCGCCGATCTCGGTTGGGATCGTGAAAGAGAGCCGACTGCGTAAGCCTTTGGTGAGGCTCGCGAGGGCCCGCGAGATCGCGAGCTGTTCCTGCGAGGCTGCCTGCGAGTTGGGCCGACGCACCAGGAGGATCTGGTCGTCCCCGGTGCGCAGCACCGCCGATTGATAGTCACCGTTGGAATCAAACGTCCATTCGTTGGCACCAGCCACGACCAAACCGTCGACGGCAACGGTCGCGTACCCTGCTAGCTCAAGAAAGTGCCCACCCATACGCGCCAGACTACGAGGCCTGAGCCCATTCAGGGTCCTGCCACACCGCGCAATTTCGCGAACCTAAGATGGGCAACTATGAATGACTTCATCGAGCGACTTCCCCTGGCTCTCACCCGCACCGATCGAGACGACCTCGGCAGGGAACGCGCCCTCGAACAGCTCAAGGAAGCCGACTCGCGCATCCTGCTGCAGCATCGAGACACCGCGCTGGTGGGAAAACGCGGCACCGGACTCGCGCTCGATCTGCGCCTACCAGAGCCCCTACCGCGATATGCCGATCCGATCTACCTCGGCAAGCTCATCGAGGACCGGGAAAACACGGATGGCCGAATCGACCCGGCCGGAACCCCGATTTTTGCGGTGCTCCTCGACGACTTTGAAGCCACCGAGCTCGAGCCGGATGCCGATTCCTGGCCCATGCTCAATGAATCGGGCCTCGAGCTCGATGTGCGAGACGCGAGCTTGTACGCGCAGGCGCTTGCGATTCGCAATTTCCACCGCGCGCACCAGTTTTCACCGGTAACCGGAGAACGACTTTCCCACGAGCACGGTGGCTGGGTAGTTCGTCCCGAAAATGGTGGCCAGCCGATCTTCCCACGAGTCGATCCCGCCATCATCGTGGGTGTGGTGGATAAGCAAGACCGCATCCTGCTCGGCGCGAACGTGAATTGGAAGCCGCGCCGGTACTCGACCTTCGCCGGGTTCGTTGAGCCGGGAGAGTCCTTCGAGCAGGCGGTGAGCCGCGAACTCTTCGAGGAAGCGGGCGCCCGCGTCGTCAACCATCGATACCTCGGCTCGCAGCCGTGGCCGTTCCCCGCCAGCGTCATGATCGGTTTCCTTGCCGAACTCGACCCGGATCAGGATCCAGAATCCGTACGCGCAGACCGCCACGAAATCGCCGAAGTGCGCTGGTTCACGCGTGAGGAAATTGCGCAGAACGTTGACCTGTTGCCGCCACCGGTGTCGATCTCCCGCGCCATTATCGAGGAATGGTATGGCGGACCCCTCGAATAGGGAGGACACAACCGGTTCCAGCCTGCTCGCCGATCTCAACCCACAACAGCGCGAAGCTGCCCTCGCAGTCGTTGGCCCGGTGTGCATCCTCGCCGGGCCCGGAACCGGCAAGACCCACACCATTACCCGTCGGATCGCCTACGGAGTGCGCACCGGCGTGTATACCCCCGAGCGGGTACTCGCCCTGACCTTCACGAACCGAGCCGCGGGCGAACTTCGCGGCAGGCTCGCGGCGCTCGGTGCCCAGGCCGTCCAGGCCCGGACATTCCACTCGGCAGCCCTGCGGCAGCTCGGGTATTTCTGGCCGCACGCAATCGGCGGCGAAATGCCGCAAATCAATGCCTCGAAGGCAAAGATCCTCGCCGAAGCGGCAGAACGTGTACGGCTCCGCGTGGGGCCGACCGAACTGCGCGATATTGCTGAAGACGTCGAGTGGCGAAAGATCTCCGAGCTCACACTCGACCAGTATGCTGCGGCTCTCGAATCGGGACAGCGCACCCCACCGGCACGCCTCACCGTGGCCCAGGCGGTGGACATGCTCGCGGGCTATGAGCAGGTCAAAGACGACCGCCGAGTCATTGATTTTGAGGACATTCTGCTGGCCACCGCCGGGATGCTTGAATCCGAACCGTGGATCACGCAGCAGGTGCGCGAGCAATACCGATTCTTCGTCGTGGATGAGTATCAGGACATCTCGCCCCTTCAGCATCGACTGCTCACACTCTGGCTTGGACAGCGTCGCGACCTGTGCGTCGTTGGTGATCCCGCACAGACCATCTATTCCTTCACCGGCGCAACGAACCGCTATCTCATCGATTTCGCGCACGAGTATCCGGATGCTCGGACCGTGAAGATCGAAGGCTCTTACCGTTCGGCGACGCCTATCATCGCCGTCGCCAACTCGCTCGCCAAGCAGATTCCGCATGCGCTGCAGCTCGAACGCGCGGTTGATTCGCTGCGGCCCTCGACCTTGCCGGAACTCTTTGACTACCCTGACGAATTCGCCGAGGCCCAGGGCATCGCCACTCGAGCCGCCGAGGCAATTGCGGCGGGGGAGCAGCCTGCCCAGATCGCGGTCCTCATCCGCACCAATGGCCAGGCAGCGCCGCTCGAACGTGCCTTCCAAAACCGTGGCGTTGCCTACCGCATCGCTGGCGGTCAGTCCTTCTTTAAGCGTCCCGAGGTGCGCGCCGCGGTTGCCGGTCTGCGGGCCGCGGTGGTGGCGGAACAGGATTCCGGACCGCTCTTTCGATCGGTCAGCGATGTCCTACGCAGTCGGGGTTGGACCGTGGAACCGCCCCGGGAAGCCGGTCCCGCCCGCGAGGCCTGGGGTGCATTGGATGCGATTATGCGACTCGCTGACGCTGCCGCACCTGGAACTACCTTGGCGGCGTTCGCCAATGACCTCATGCAGCGGGCCAAACACCAGCACGAGCCCGAGGTAGCAGCGGTCACCATCTCCACGATGCACGGTGCCAAGGGCCTTGAATGGGATCGAGTCTTTGTTACCGGACTTGCGGAGGGCCGAATGCCAATTGCGCAGGCCGTCACCGAGGAAGCCATTCATGAGGAGCGAAGATTGCTGTACGTGGCGCTCACGCGAGCGCGACGGCATCTTGCGCTCTCGTATCCGCGAGCGGTGGGGGCACCATCGCGGTATCTTGCGGAGCTTGGCAACCGCATCCATCGTGGAAACTTCTCGAGCGCAGAGTGATCTCGCCGGTATCCGCAGCAATGAGCTGCCGCGTGGAACTCAGCGGGGCCACGGCATCCGGATCCTCCTGGCTGAGGAAGGCCTCACCAATAAGTCCCGCTTGGAGCGCGCCCAACCACTCAATTTCCGGTCGCAATTGTGCGGGCGTACTGGTGACGAGCTGGGTCGCGACCACGGCCCATTCCGGATGCAGGGTCAGTTTCGCGAGATCATCGCAGCGCAGGCAGGGGCTCTTGCCCGGAACGACCAGCGGACCAAGTAGCACTCCGGCCGTGTCGCGCACCAGGACCAAGTGCGGCACATCGCCTGACATCAGCGGCAGATAGCGCCGTGGCGGAACCACGTAGTCGGCAACGTCAATCACGAGGTCCGCTGCCGTGAGCGGACCTCGATGATCCGCGCCGAGGATCGCGGTGTCGTGATTCCTACGCAGGAATTCTTTGGCAACGAGTTGCGCCAGGGATTCGGTATGCGGGCCCGTGCGCACGCACACGCGACGCCTCGGTGTTGCTCGAGTCGACTGCGGCTCGCACACGTCGAGCAGCGCCTGCACCACAGTGTCGATACGGGCTTCGCCGAGCCCATGCGATTCGGCAAGGGTTCTGAGGAACGCTTCGCTGGTACCAAGTTGGAGCGACTCCAACATCAAATGCACGGCCGGATGATCCGGAACGATGCAGCCTTTGTGGCTGCCACCGACTCGGATTTCGGCCGGGCTCGACCAAGTAATCGGGGTGTGTTCGGGAAGTCGGTAGCGCACACCGCCATCATGGTCGACTGCGCCGAGGCACAGTCGAGTTATCCACAGCTAGGCGTCCTTCTGCGTCTCGCCACCCTCGGGGGCCTCACCGAATGAGTCAGGGTCGCCCAAGAGTCGAGCCAATTCATCGTCGAGCTCATCGGTTTCCTCGGCCTTGTCGCCACCTGAGAGTCGTTCCACGAGTGCGAAGGGATCGTCGATGTCCTCGGCCCCGGGGAGGGCATCGCGGTGGTCCCACAGACTGTCGCGGGTCTCGGCACCGAGCTTCTCGGTCACCAAACTCCACATGCTGGTGGCTTCACGAAGTCGACGCGGACGGAGCTCCAGCCCGACGAGTGAGCCAAATGCGCGCTCGGCGGGGCTTCCGGTAGCGCGACGGCGACGCACCATCTCGGCGATGGCATCCGCATTGGGTAGGCGCGAGGTCGCGTCGCGAGTGACCACATCCACCCAACCGTCGATCAGCGCGAGCATCGTCTCCAACCGCTCCAACGCCACTTCTTGCTCGGGCGTTCGCGGCGGGATGAGCTGGCCGGACTGCAGCACTTGCTTGAGTTCTTCCGGATTTGCGACATCGAGACCACTGACGGCGTCCTCAATACGATCTGCGTCGATGCGGATTTCGCGCGCGAACTCGGTGATCGCGGAGACCAAGTGCAATCGCAGCCACCGTGCGTGGACGAACAGGTGGGCGTGCGCGAGTTCTCGTACGGCGAAGTACATCAGTACTTCCGAAAAGTTGAGCTCCAATCCTTCAGCCCAGGCGGAAAGGTTTTGCGGCAGCAGCGCCGCCTGACCGTTCTGCAGGACCGGCATTCCAATGTCACCGCCGGAGAGGACTTCCTTAGCGAGTTGGCCGAGTACTTGACCAAGCTGCATGGCAAACATGGCCTGACCCATCGACCGCACCATTGGCGTTGAGCGGTCGATCATCTCGCGATACTCTTCCGGAGCCTGTTCGCTGAGCATCTCCACGAGCGCCCGCGAAATACTCTCTGCGACCGGACCGCTGATCTCTGACCAGGTATCGAGGCTCAGGTTGAGCCACTCGTAGCGCGTGATCGCCCGCGGCGGCTCGATGAGCACGTTCGAGCCAACGCTCGTCACTTCACTCAACCAGAGCTGCGCGACGGAGAGTGCCTGGTCGTATTCTTGCGATTCTTGCTTCGTGACTTCCCGGTTGTCGGTGACAGCCTGACGGGCCGCATCTCGTACGAGATTCCAGTTCACCCCGTCACCGGGGTTCATCATGGCCTGCTGCAATTGCATCAGCATTTGCGAGAGTGCTTGTGGGTCTGCGGGCAGACCCGCAACGCCAGCGAGCTGATTCGGGTTGATCATTCCGCCGCCGAGCAACTGCTCGAGCATGCGGCGCAACTCTTCTTCAGGCTGTTGGCCCTCGTTGTCACGGGGCGTATCCTGGTCGCTCATCTGCGGCGCTCCTCTCAGGGGGTTCGTTCTAGAGTAACGAGGTGTCCCGAGCATCTGCCCGAAGCTGGGGCTCGTTCACTGAAAGCGGATTTCAGCTATTCTCAAGCCTGCGCCGAAAGCAAAAATCGATCCATGACACCTACTACTGAGCCCGCCCAGGAGACACCCACGAAACGCACTCGCTGGGGCAAATATCTGCTCGCTGCCGGACTCATCCTGTTGATCGTGTTGGCGTTCGCTCCCGCACCCTACGTGATTCGACTCCCGGGGCCGGCGTATGACGCGCTCGGCACGACACCGATTGAGCAAGAAGACGGCGAAAAGGTCGATGTGGATGTGATCAGTATCGACGGTGCCGAAACTTTCGATGCCGAATCGGGAACCATGGCCGTAATGACCGTGAATATTCAGGGCACCCCCGACTATCAGCCGAGCTGGTTCTCCGTAGCCGCATCCTGGTTCAACCCCGACAAAGACGTGCTGCCGATAGAGATGTACTACCCGGATGGGGTGTCCTCGGAGGAGCGTGGCGCAGAGAACCAGGCCATGATGACGCAGTCGCAGGGGACCGCAATTGCCGCAGCGCTCACGGAACTCGGCTATGAGGTCGACCCCCAGTTGAAGATCCTGGACGTGTTTGAGGAAGGCCCTTCGCAGGGCATCCTGATGCCGGAAGACATCCTCGTGGAAGTGGACGGGCGCCCGATTAGCGACTTTGCCTCGCTGCAGGCGGAACCGCTTCGCGAGGAAGCCACCGAAGTCGTGGTCCTGCGTGACGGTGAAGAGAAGACGCTGACCGTCACCCCGGAACAGGGAGAGGATGACGAGACGCCATTGCTCGGGGTCCTGGTGCAGGAAGGCTTTGAGTTCCCGATGGAAGTTGAGATTGAACTCGGTGAGGTGGGCGGGCCGAGCGCCGGACTCATCTTTGCGCTGTCCATTATGGAAGTACTCGAAGAAGGCGAACTGTCCCACGGCATGAATATTGCCGGTACCGGCACCATGGCTGCCGATGGGGAAGTGGGGCCAATTGGCGGCATTCGCCAAAAGGTCTACGCTGCCGTCGATATCGATGCCGACTACTTCCTGGCCCCGGAGTCGAACTGTGCCGAGGCGCTGTCGGCAGGTGTGGCAGACCAGTTGCCGATCTATGCCGTGTCCAGTCTCGAAGAGTCCCTTGACGTGCTCGAAGCGGAGGGCACAGGTAACACCGAAGAGATCCGCACGTGTGAAGATGCGCTTGAGGCGAACGTCCCACAGGTGTAATTAGCGGCTCGCGAGGCCCCGGGTAGACTTGGCGCAACGCCGCCACCGTGCGACGAGTTTGTTTTAGCGGCGCGGCATATCCAATCCTCAGAATCACGACGGGTCATCAGTGAGCTCTACCGCAGCACCAAGTCCAAGTTCCGCTAAGCCCTCGGGCTCCAGTAGCCGCCGATTCGGCCCACTGGCCATCACCATCGCGATTGTTGTCGCGCTCATCCTGGTCTTCTTCTGGTTCACCGGGTTCTACGCCGACATCCTCTGGTACGACCAGCTCGGCTTCGTGAACGTGCTTTACACGCAGTGGATCTCCACCGCGGTGATGTTCCTGGTCGGGTTCATCGGGATGGCTGTGCCGACCTACCTGGTGCTGTCACTGGCCTACCGAAAGCGACCCGTTTACGCGAAACTCTCGCAGCAGCTCGGCGAGTACCAGCGGGCACTCGAGCCGATCCGCAAAGCGATATTCATCATCATCCCCGCCTTCCTCGGCCTACTCGCTGGCCTGAGCACCGCGGGGACGTGGGAGACCGTGCTGATGTTCATCAACAGCACACCATTCGGCCAGACCGACCCGCTGTTCGGCCACGACATCAGCTTTTACATCTTCCAGTTGCCGTTCTGGCGCGGCGTGGTGTCATTCCTGAGCGCGGTGTTGCTACTCAGCCTGATCCTGACTGTCGCGGTGAGCTATCTCTACGGTGGTATTCGAGTCACCGGACGCGAGGTCGTCATCTCAAAGGCCGCGCGCATCCAGGTTGCGATCCTCGCGGGTCTGTTCGTGCTCAGCCAGGGCGTGAGCTTCTGGTTCGATCGCTATAACGCCCTGACCGAAACGAACGGTCGCTGGACCGGTGCGCTCTACTCCGATGCCCACGCGCGCATCCCCGGTCTGGCAATCTTCGCCGGTGCGGCCGTAATCGTCGCACTGCTGTTCTTCTTCGCCGCCATCGCGGGACGCTGGACGCTGCCCGTGGTGGGTGTCGCGGGTCTGCTCGTGGTCGGTCTCGTGGCCGGTGCACTGTACCCGTGGATCGTGCAGCAGCTGCAGGTTGGCCCGAACGAGCAGTCGCTCGAAACGGAATATATCCAATACAACATAGATGCGACCAGAGATGCCTACGGCGTCTCTGACATCAACGTCCAAGGCTATGCGGGCGTGACCGAGGCGGAGCCCGGCGCGCTTCGTGAAGACGCCGAAACCACCGCCAATATCCGCATCCTCGATCCCGCGCTGGTCGCGCCAACCTACGCGCAGTTCGAGCAGGAGCGTGCGTACTACCAGTTCTCCAACGAACTCGATGTGGACCGCTACCAGATCGGCGATCAGACGCAGGATGCGGTAATGGCGGTTCGTGAGCTGAACGTCGACGGCCTTGGCGCGGATGCGCAATCGTGGGTCAACCGCACGATCGTGTATACGCACGGCTATGGCCTCGTCGCCGGTTATGGAAACCAGCGCGGCCCCGACGGCCAGCCGCTGTTCTTCGCATCCGGTATGCCGCAGCAGGCTGAGGCACTGCCGGAGTTCGAACCACGCGTGTACTTCGGCGAGAACTCACCGGAATACTCGATCGTTGGTGCGCCGGATGAGGCGAACCCGGTGGAGTTCGACCGTATCGGCCCTCCGGATGCGACGAACCCCGAGGAAGTCGAGGCCAGCGAGGCCGGTGAGGAAGCCGCGGACACCTCGGAAGCCTCGCAGACCTACTACACCTTTAGCGGTGATGGCGGTCCTTCGCTTGGAAACCTGTTCAACCGGCTCGTCTACGCGATTCAGTTCCAGTCGGAGCAGATCCTGCTTTCGGATGCGATCAACGATCAGTCGCAGATCCTCTACGACCGCAGTCCTGTCGAGCGCGTCCAGGCGGCAGCGCCGTATCTGACGCTTGACTCGGATGCGTATGCTTCCGTGGTCGACGGACAGCTTGTGTGGATTCTTGACGGCTACACCACGAGTGATGCGTACCCGTACTCAACCCAAACCTCGATTCAGGAGGCTGCGGCTGACTCGAATACGCCTGCCCCGAGCGTCCCCACTGCGCCGGTGAACTACATCCGGAACTCGGTGAAAGCCACGGTTAACGCGTACGACGGTAGCGTGACGCTCTATGCGTGGGACACGGAAGACCCCATCCTGCAGACCTGGCAGAAGATCTTCCCGAACAACCTGCAGCCGATCGACGACATGTCGGGTGACCTCCTCAGCCACGTGCGGTACCCGGAAGACATGTTCAAGGTGCAGCGTGAGATCCTCTCGACCTACCACGTCACCGATGCGGCGGAGTACTACAACCAGACCAACGCGTGGCAGCTGCCGCTTGACCCGACTTCCTCTTCGGAGTCGCAAGAGCTGCAGCCTCCCTACTACTTGACCATGCAGATGCCGGGCCAGGAACCCGCTTTCTCGCTGTACTCCACCTTCATCCCGATGGTGTCGGGGGAGGCGAGTACCCGAAATGTGCTGACCGGATACTTATCGGCGAATGCCAATGCCGGTAACCAAGATGGGCAAGTTGCCGAAGACTACGGAACCCTGACGCTCTTGGAGATCGAGAACGACTCGGTGAACGGTCCCGGTCAGGTACAGAACATCTTCAACTCGAACGAGACGGTCGCGAACCAGCTGAACCTGCTTGAACGAGGTGGGCAGACGGAAGTGCTGCGAGGTAATCTGCTGACACTTCCTGTGGGTGAGGGCTTCCTCTACGTCCAGCCGGTCTACGTGCAGTCCACGGGTGAAACCAGCTATCCGCTGCTGCGTCGTGTGTTGGTCGCATTCGGTGACCAGATCGCCTTCGAGGACACCCTCGACGCGGCTCTCGATGAGCTCTTCCTCGGTGATTCGGGTGCGAGCGCCGGTGATGAGAACATCGACAACGTTGAGCAAGACCCGAATATCGAGGTGCCGGATGCGGGCGACGCACCGGAGGACGTACCGACCGAGGGCGTTGATGCGACCGAGACTCCCGCACCAACCGAGGCACCGGCAGAGACTCCGGCGGAAACGCCAGCAGAGACTCCGGCACCACCGGCCGATGGTAGCGGTGACGACGCCTACGCGGATCTCGTCCAGGCGCTCGAGGATGCGTCCCAGGCCCTTGACGACCGCACCGAGGCATACGCGAATAACGACCTGGTCGCTGCGGCCGAGGCGGATGCGCGGATGACGGAGGCGCTCGAACGCGCTGCTGAAGCGGAAGCTCGGATGAATAACCCGTAGTGATGCTGGCCCCGCGGCAACGTGATTCTGACATTGACTAGACATTGAGGTAAACGTCCGGTAATGTTGACTCTTGTGCCGCGGGGTGGAGCAGTTCGGTAGCTCGCCGGGCTCATAACCCGGAGGTCGTCAGTTCAAATCTGGCCCCCGCAACGAGAAAGGCCCTCTGACCAGTGAAAACTTGGTCAGAGGGCCTTTAGCTTTCCGCCGCGCGGGTTCCTGGGTTCCTGGGTCGCGACGGCGGCGCAGCGGCGTGCAGTTGGCGTTGGCGTTGGCGCGCAGCCGTCATCCGTGGCTTCGCGCAGTTGTCATTGCACCTAGCGCTCATCATGGTTGAAGTACGAACCATGATGAGCGCTAGGTGCAATGCTTGCGTGCGCCCCGTGACGACACACGACGAGAAGCCCGGCGAAGTGCCATCCGCGGCGCTTAGCGATCCGAATGGATGACCTCGCCGTTGCGAGGCAGACGCCCCGCAAGCGTGATCGGCACGCTCTCGGCTCGCTCGACATCGAAAGAAGTCATTGCTTGCAAGTGCACGTGCGGTTCCGTGCTGCTACCCGAGTTGCCGCACTGCGCAATGACTTCACCCTGAGTGACTTCGTCGCCGATCGCCACGCGAATACTGTGTCGCCGTAGATGGCAGACTATGACTACGACGCCGTCGCAATGGATCGCAATATGATTGCCGGCGACGCCGCGCCAGCCTCCCTCGCGAAGTCGGCGTCGCTGCGTCAGCGCATAGTAGATCGATGGAAGGCCGCGGAACACATCGTGGTCGCGCTCTTCATCATGTGCGGCGATAATTCTCCCGCTCGCCGGTGCCGTGACGTGTATCCCAAAGCCGGGGAATCTTTCGGGTGATTCGGCGCGGATGAGGGAACCGGCACGGATGCGCGCGGTGCGGCCGAGCGCATCGGTGGGAACGAGGTCGATGGAGTGGGCGAGGGCGAAGCGGTGGGTGCCGTGGCTGGGGATGC
This sequence comes from Gulosibacter sp., assembly GCF_052090685.1. Taxonomy (NCBI): domain Bacteria; kingdom Bacillati; phylum Actinomycetota; class Actinomycetes; order Micrococcales; family Microbacteriaceae; genus Gulosibacter; species Gulosibacter sp. Next base: position 49,256 of record NZ_JBQDBE010000001.1, read on the forward strand.
GGTTAGCCGGCGAATTCTGAATGAGACAGAACCCGTGGAATGGGTACTGCAGATCGATTGTCCTTCGCGTCATGCAGCAACCATTCCACGATTCCTGTTTAGAGCGCTCGGGGTACGCGCACGATGTCGCCGGGACGGATGAGGTTCGGATTCGGGATCGTGTGGCGGTTCGCGGTCGCAAGCCGCGGGTAGAGGTTGCCATTGCCGTAGTGCTGCTGCGCGATTCCCCAGAGGGTCTCGCCTGCGCGCACTTCGTGTTCGAGATAGCTGGTGTAACCGGGAACGAGCATATGGCCCAGTACGATCGGGATGAACACGTGGTCGAGTTCTGCGCCATCGCGAGGCGACACATGGAACACCTCGATGAAGGCTACGGCCTGTGTGAATGAGGCGCCAGCAACATCAACGGTGACTTGGAACTGTCCGTGGCCGCCGATGCCGTCGCCAGACATAAAGTGGCCGGACACTTCATCGTGGCCTTCGGATACTCGGTAGTTGAAGTTGGCTTCAAATGCGCCGCCCGCAGTGCCGGCGATTTGGATGGTCGTGCCAACGAGGTCATAGGGTTGTGGTTGTTGAACGTCAATACTCATGGCCATTCCTCCTGAGCGATGCCTTCTTTCAAGTCTGGCACCGCGGTGACTCAGAAAATTGCCTCGGGGCGCAATCGTGTCCTGGTTCGGAAATTGCACACGCACGGCAATGTTCGCGACCCCACGCGTTTTGTGAACCCAAGAGTCTCGCTACGCCGCGAGTGGTGAAACTTGCACATCCCTCAATCGATGGGCTAGGCTAGACCTTCGTGCCGCGGGGTGGAGCAGTTCGGTAGCTCGCCGGGCTCATAACCCGGAGGTCGTCAGTTCAAATCTGGCCCCCGCAACGAGATAGGCCCTCTGACCAGTGAAAACCTGGTCAGAGGGCCTTTAGTTTTCAGCGCATTGGTGGCAGGCGCGCCGTCGTCATTGCACCTAGCGCTCATCATGGTTCGTACTTCAACCATGATGAGCGCTAGGTGCAATGCTTACGTGATACACCCACAGTGATTCGAGATCGTCCGTGTCCTCTGGCAGCCGCAGCTATGCTTTTTCGATGACGATTCTGGATGCGGTGCTCGCCTTCGCCGTGCTCGCGGGCTTTCTGACACTGGTTCCGGGGCTCGACACCACCCTCGTGCTGCGTTCCTCACTCACACGATCGAAAGCGTACGCCTGGGCAACAGCCACGGGTGTCGCAACCGGTGCCATGGTCTGGGGAGTGGCGGCTGCGGTGGGAATCTCGGCACTGCTCACGGCATCCGAACTTGCCTATCGCATCCTCACGACCGCAGGTGCGCTCTACATGCTGTGGCTCGGCGCATCCATGATCTGGAAAACGTTCCGCAAGAAACCGCAAAGTCACACGGGCGCGAATCAGGTGCCGGTAAAGCAAGCTTCCTCGCCGTGGCAGGGTTGGCTCATTGGCGCGGGCACGAACCTGCTGAACCCGAAGGTTGGCGTGTTCTATATCGCCACGATTCCACAGTTTCTTCCTTCAGGTGCCTCGCCGCTACTCATGGGAGTTCTGCTCGCCGGGGTGCACTGTCTGCTGACCATGGTCTGGTTCGCCTTGATCATCATTGGCGGCTCGTATGCCCGACGCTGGCTCGCCAACGCGCGAGCACTCGCGCTGATCGATCGCATCACCGGCCTGGTGCTGATCGGATTCGGCGGAAAACTGCTGGTCGATTCCTTCATCACGGATGCGGCCATGCCGCGTGCGGCTGTGTGAGGTAGCTGCGGATTTCATCGCGGGGCAGTCAATCGCGTCAGCGTCCTGAAATCCTGAGCGGCCTATGCTCGAAGGCGAGCACAGGACTTCGGGGGAAGCGCATGGACTACGACGTACTCATGATCGAAGATGAGGTCGAGCTCGCGGCGAGCACCACCGAATATCTCTCAGCTAGCCTTTCGGCATGGAATTACTACTCACGTCCTTCGGCCACGAACTCATCGGGGATTTTGTCTCCGGGCGAGTCGCCTACGTCTCGGATGCCACTCGCACCTTTGAGGATCAGTCCTTCGTTCACGTCGAGCGCGAGATGCTCCGTGAGCACGGGCTCGAACTCGTCGAATTGCCGCTGGCGACCACCCCGCAGGCCGAAGTAGAACGCATCCTGAATTCAGTGGACGGCGTCTACGTAGCCGGGGGAGAGACCTTCGATTTACTGCACGTGCTCCGGTCCACCGGCACGGATGCAATCCTCACCCGGCACGTGCGGGCGGGGCTGCGATATATCGGTACGAGTGCGGGCGCTGTGATTGCGGGGCCGAGCATTGCACCGGTGAGCCTCTTGGATTCGCCGGCGCTTGCGCCGGAACTGACCGATTACAGCGGGCTGGGGTTCACCGAGTACGTCGTGATTCCACATGCAAGCGGTTCGGTACCGGTGTTTCCCATCGAAGTGTTTGCCGAAACGGTGCGGCAATACGGCGCGGAACATCGACTGGTGTTACTGCGTGATGGCGAAGCGTTGCTCATCGACGACTCCGGGACGCGCCTCGTGTGAGCCGAGATAAGCGCGACTAAGACCGCGCGCCAACAAGCGCGACAAAGACCCGGTTCGGTGTGTGGAGCCGGGTTTCCTTTTCCATTTGGCCAAGTAATGATAATCGCTATCAATAGAGTACTGTGTCTGGTGCAAGATATTTACCGAGTTGGAGAGGACTGCTCGAAGTCGAGCAATCAGCACATGACAAAGAAGATCACCCGCACCGCGTTCGCCGCGGTCGCGCTCACCTCCCTATTGGCACTCACTGCCTGCGCGTCGGCGGGAACCCCCGCGCCGACAACTTCGGGCACGGCCACGACCGCGCATGAGCACGACCACGAGCATGAAGAAGGCAGCGGAGAAGTAACCGAGGCCGCCGGTCCCACCCCGCGCGCGGTAGTCACCTATGACGGGGGCCTGCTCGTGATCGACTCGCAGAGCCTGGAAGTGGTCGCCGATTTCGAAATGGATGGCTTCAATCGAGTCAATGCCGCGGGTGACGGACGCCACGTCCTCGTCTCTACCGCGGGTGGCTGGGCCCTCCTGGACACGGGCACCTGGACGGAGCCGCACGGCGATCACACGCACTCCTACACCGCCGACCCGGTCCTTCACGAAGTGGTTGTGGAGGCAGATACGCCCGCCCACGTCGTGGTCCACGACGGCCTGACCACGCTCTTCGACGACGGCACCGGTCAGGTCACGGTGATCCCGACCGAAGACTGGACCACCATCGGTGAAACCGGCGAAGTCACACCTACGCGTACCTACACCACCGACGCCCCGCACCACGGCGTCGCGGTGGCTTCCCAAGACGGCACCCTCTTCGTCACCGAAGGGGATGAAGATAACCGCGACGGCGCATCCCTGCTCGACGAGAATGACGAGAAAATCGTGACCAACGACCAGTGCCCGGGCGTGCACGGTGAAACGGTCGTGGAAGACAACATCTTGGTGGGCTGCGAGGACGGCGTGCTCCTCCTGCACGGTGACCACTTCCACAAGATCGACGCGGGCCCAGACTTTGCGCGCATCGGCAACGCACACTCGGTCGAGGACTCCGCCATCGTGCTCGGTGACTACAAGACCGACCCGGATGCCGGTAACGGTCTCACCGAAATCTCGCTGATCGACACCGAGGCCGAAGAAATCTCCGTTGTCGAAGTGGGCTCCACCTACACCTGGCGCGGTATCGATCGCGGCATCGACGGCTCCTCACTCGTGCTTGGAGAAGACGGAAGCCTGCGCGTGATCGACTCGGAGACGGGTGAAATTACCTCGACCATCGAGGTGACGGATGCGTGGACCGCCCCGGTTGAGTGGCAAGAGGCCCACCCTGCGATCGCGCAGGAGCGTGGCTACGTGTACATCACCGATCCGCAGAACAATGCCATCCACAAGGTCGACTACGTGTCCGGCGAAGTGACCCAGTCGGCGGAATTGCCCCACGCCTCGAATGAGCTCGTGGTGGTTACCGGATAGCTAGCTCGCGGTTCGACACCGCAGCCAGCAACGGCCCTTATCTCAGGTGCAACTATGCCCTTGGATGCGGGCCGTTCGGTCGCGCTACTACAGCACCGCGACCGCTTGCACGAGGACAATCTTCACAATGATGCCGATGGCAAAGAGCGCGGCGTAGCCCGAACTCGCGCGGGCATCGTCCACGAGTGAATTCACGTGACTCAGGATTGCGGGCTGGCCCACGAAGCCAGCGATGGCACCGGCGGCTCGAGCCGAAGACATCCCGGTAACCCGACTCCACCACCACAGCAACAGCAGTATTCCTGCGAGCATCACCGCCGCAGTCAGTGCGATTGTCAACCCCGTCAACGTAAACGCCGTATCCGCAAAGGCCTGTCCGCTCGCAAGCCCGACTGCCGCCAGGAAGATCACCAGCCCGAGCTGTCGAATCGTGAGGTTCGCTCCCATCGGGATGCTCCAGACAATCGGCCCGGTGCGTTCCATCCGCCCCAGTATGAGCCCGACAATGAGGGGACCGGCAGCGCTGCCGAGCGCAATACTCAGCCCGCCTCCGAACGGGAGCGAGATCAGTCCGACCGCGACACCGAGGGCGATGCCGAGACCCATCGAGAAAAAGTCGATCTCGGTGATTCGCTTTTCGGAGTCACCGAAGAACTCCGAGACTTCACCGAGCCGCTTGCGCGGGGCTACGACCAGCACCCGGTCGCCGAGTTGCAGGGTCATTTCTGCGGTCGGCAGCAGGTCGTGGTCTCCGCGGCGCACGCGGGTAATGAGCCCGTCGAAACGCAGTGGGATGAGCAGTTCAGCCACCGTGCGCCCGACAAGATCCGGGTCGGAGACAATAAACCGTCGGTAGTCCACGACCGAGCGATCGTGGACGAGGTTGTCTTGGACGCGACTACCGAGCGCCTCCTGGGCGCGTTTGACCGCATCCGGCACCCCGACCACGACAACCCGATCGCCCCGATGGAGCAACTCGGTCGGCGTGGCTACCGATACCCCGCCATCTCGCTGCAGATACGACACGCGCACCTCTCCGGTGTCGCTGCCCGGGATCTCGGCAATGCCCGGAATCTCATTGACCCGCATGGGATGCTCCACCGCGACAGTGCAGGCTTCGAGGCCTTCGAGATTGGTGCGGTTGGGGTCGCGCTTGCCGGGCAGGGGACGTCGAGCCACGATCGTCACGATAATCATGGTGATAATGACGCCCACAGGGTAGGCGATCGAATAGCCGACCGCGGGTTCTACGCTGCCGCCAGCTGCCGTGGTTGCCGCCGCGAGCGCGGGGGTTGAGGTGAGGGCGCCGGCCATCATGCCGGCGGTGAGTTCGCTGCCAATATCCAGGATGTGGTTCGCGGCGATCGCGATTGCGGCAAAGACGACCAGCAGCGCGACTGCCCCGAGAATGAGCGGTGCTTGACGACGGAGGTCTTGGAAGAAGGTAGCACCAGAGGCGAGCCCCACGGTGTAGACGAACAGCGCCAGGCCGATGGACTGGACGATCTCGAGCCCGGTACCGAGATCGGGGTCCAGCGCACCGATTGCCAGCCCAACAAAGAGTGCTCCTGCGGCGCCGAACTTCAATGGGCCAAATGGAATCGCGCCGAGTAACGTACCGAGCGCAGCGGTAAGAAACAGCGTGAGAAGCGGGGAAGCCAACAGGAGTTCGACCACAATTCAACGGTACTCGTTATTTGCGCGCCTCAGGCCACCACACCACCGCTTGCAGGCTGTCACCGCCGCAGGTACATGAGGACCGCTTGGACTCGCCGGGAACTCACCGTGGTGTCGCTCAAGCTGAGTTTCGCGAACATCCCGTTGATGTGCTTTGCGACCGCCTTCTCCGTAACGAAAAGCCGCTCAGCAATCTCGGAATTCGCCGCGCCCATGGCCATATAGCCGAGCACTTCGTATTCGCGATCGGTGAGCTCGGCCAGCACCCCGGTGGCGGGTCGGCGCTGCTCGAGCCTGGCAATGACTTCGGGATCCACCGCGGTGTCACCGGCCTCCACGGCCCGCAAGACGCCAATGAATCGTCGGTCATCGAAGACCCGGTCTTTCAAGAGGTACCCGACCGCACCGTGGCCGTCTGCGAGGAGTTCATTGAAGTAGAGCTGTTCCACGTACTGCGAGAGCACCACGACAGGGAACCCCGGTGAGCGGCGCCGCAGTTCGACGCCGGCACGGATACCCTCATCGGTTTCGGTCGGCGGCATCCGAATATCGAGCAGCGCGATCGACGCGCCCGAGGCGAGTACCGCATCCTCGAGCCCAATTGCGGTGTCGGCGGTGCCCACGATCTCGATACCGTGGGCGCGGATGAGTTGCTCGATCCCCTTGCGAACCAGCAGCTGGTCTTCGGCGATGAATACACGCATCGGCACTACCCTCGAAACTATCGGTGCGAACAGTGGTGCTGGCACCATCGAGCCACGAGCTGCGCCGCGACATTCTTGGAGCCATGAACACTGTGATTGCCGACACATCGTATCCCGACACCTCGTCGGCCACCGCGCGCAAGAGCGCGCTACCGAAAGCACCTCGAGCCTGGTGGCGGACACTGCGCTTCGCGGGGCAGGCGCTCCTGGACCTAGTCGGGTTGCTCTGGACGCTCCTCGCCTTCACCCTGGTGCTGGTGGTCGTGGGACTGTGGCTCGTGCCCAGTGCGCTCGCGTTTGCGCGCAACAACGCCGAGCGCTCGCGGCGGCTCGCGAGGCGGTTTGCAGGGAAGGATGTACAGGCGAACTACCTGCCGATCGCGGGTGAAGCAGGATTCGCGGGGTATCGACACTCCCTGCAGCGGCTGCGTGACCCGGCGGTGCAACGGGACCTGCTGTGGCAGCTCGCCAATCCCGTCGTCGGGCTGGTGCTTGGCGTCTTGCCCTTTGGCCTCGTGCTCGATGGGCTCTGGCAACTCGCGGCGATTCCCTTCGAACTCGCGTTTCCGCAGTTTCGTCCGGGGACCTGGTTTATTCTCTTCGAACTGTTCACGGAAAACCTCGGGCTGATCGTCCTCGCTTCGGGCCTCGCCTCGCTCGCGCAGATGGCACTCGGCTGGGTGATCGCCCGGCCCACGCTACGCGCGCTCGGCGTTTGGACCCGTGCGGTGCTGCACGTGGAAAACACCGCGGCGCTGCGGCGTCGAGTGAGTCAGCTTGAGGCCACCCGCGCAGATGCGCTCGATCTCGAACAGGCCGAGCTGCGCCGGATCGAGCGCGATTTGCACGATGGTGCGCAAATGCGCCTGGTCGCCACAGGCCTCACAATTGGGGAAGCGACGCGGCTGGTTCGAGACGATCCGGATGCGGCGATCGAGTTGCTGACGCAGGCGAAAGATGAATCTGCCGCGGCCCTGCGTGACCTGCGAAACCTTGTGCGCGGCATTCGCCCACCGGTCCTGGCCGACCGCGGCTTGGTGGCGGCGGTGCGGGCGCTCGCCGCTGATTCGGCGGTGCTCACGGAAGTTACTTCCGCACTGGGGCAGCCGCTCGCCGCACCGCTCGAATCGGCGCTCTACTTTGCGGTGTCCGAACTCCTCACCAATGCCGTAAAACACGCCGAAGCGTCACACATCCGGGTTGATTTCACCGAAACGAGCGAAAGCGTCACCGTCTTCGTGATCGACGACGGTAAGGGTGGGGTGGGAGCTCTGGCCGAATCACGCGGATCCGACAGCGCGGGAGGTCTCGCGGGTATCCGTAAGCGACTCGATACCTTTGACGCCACCCTCGCTATAACCAGCCCCTCCGGCGGGCCAACCGTGATGACGATTCAGTCCCCGCGCATCCTTGCTGGCGGTGGTGACAAGAATGGCGACGCGAGTGCGGACTCGCGTGCGCAATAGCGCCGCACTCGCGCCAACCTAAAGCCGCGCGATCTCCTCGATGTCTTCCTTGAACTCCGCATTGACCTCGGGCGACACAGTCGTGCGCGTCTGCGCCGTCGCGGCGAGAAAGTCCTCCAAAGTGGGGCCGCCGGAAGTGTCACCCGTGGCTACCGCGCGCTCCAGAGCCGATTGCGAGGCGCTGCGAGAGGCGAACTCAATATCGGCAGGGGAGAAGCCGTCGCTCGCTTCTACGAGCGAATCAAAATCGAGTGCAGCTGCCGACTTGGCCGGCACGAAACCCTGCCAAATGGCGCGCCTGGCATCCGCATCCGGCAGCCCGATCGGAAGCACATAATCGAACCGACCGTGGCGCAAAAATGCGGGGTCCAGCGCACGAATAAAGTTGGTGGCACAAATAAGCAGACGACCGGGCTTCTCTCGAAACGCGGGGATGAGCTTGAGCAGTTCATTCGTCACGCCCTGCATCGGCGAGGGCGGCTCACCGCCCCGACGCACCGCGATTTCTTCAACCTCGTCGATGAACACCACGGCATGGTCGAGCCCCTCAATCTTCTCGAAGGTTTCACGAAGCTCGCCCGCGAGGCCCTTCGGGGACGCCGCGAGCCGAGACGGAAATACCTCAACGAATGGCCATTCGAGCCGCGAGGCAATGCCCTTCGCGAAGGTGGTCTTACCGGTTCCCGGCGGACCAAACAGCACGATCGCTCGCGGCGGTACGACCCCAAAGTCCTGCGCGAGATCTGGGTCCGCGAGGGGCAGCACGAGGCGACGCTCGAGCACCTGCTTCTCTTGCTGCATCCCGCCGATATTGTCCCAGCGATCGCGCGCGAGCATCCGGCCGCCAAGGTCGCGCAGGAGATTGAGCTCTTCTTGGCGCACCGGCACATGGCGCTCGAAATAGCGCAGGTGACGCTTATCGGCGAAGCCCGCTCTGGTGAGTGACTGGACGTGCTCTTCGCCGTCCGGGACCAGAATTGAGACTCGCTGGATGCCGAGACTCGCGAGCCGCTGTTCGGTCGCGGCAAGCATGGCTCGGCTAATGCCGCGGCGCTGCCAGGCCTCGGCGACCGCGAAGAACACGATCCAGCCCTGGTCGTGCGCCGCGCGTGCCACGGTCACGCCCACGACTTCGTCTCCGACCACCGCGACCACGGCGGTGTCGACCCGGGTCGAGGCGAGCACCTCGCTCAAGGAGTAGACCGGTTCGGTACCGCCAGCGCGGTATTCTTCCCAGAGCTTGAGAAATCCGTCGATATCGGATGGTTGCAGGTCGCGGATGCGCCAGGTTGTCACGGGATGGCCTCGTACTTCGTCGTAGTCCGGAGAGATCTACTCGCTAGGGTACGACGAAATACGCGGCGGGATGAGCTCGAAGCCCCGAACAGTGGTTAGCGCCGGTCGTGGGGCAGTGCACCGTCATCGCCACGGCCTTCCACCTCGTATGCTTCCTGGATCCGGATTGCTCCGGTGGTCACCGGTAGTTGCCCATCGGTGAGCGAATCGGTCACCACATCGTCGCGCTCAATCTTGGTCGCAAGCGGCACGACCTTCACGAACAGAACCATGATCAGGCTCACCAAGATGAGCGGCACCATGAACAGGAAGATCGGCATGAGCGCCTCGTTATAGCCGGTCACCACAGTCAACTGCACGTCCGCCGGCATGGACTGCACCACCTCAGGAGTGAGTGAGTTCACGCCATCGGCCGGGGCGGCATCCGCCGGTAGGTTCTGCGAGAGTATCGAGCTCAATCGGCTGACGAACAGTGAACCGACGATCGCCGAACCGAGCGTGCCACCAACCTGTCGGAAATAGTTGTTCGCTGCGGTCGCGGTGCCGACCACCCGGTTGGGGAAGGTGTTCTGGACAATCAGGGTGAGTACCTGCTGCGAGAATCCGAGCCCGACGCCGATCAATGCCAGGAGCACACACACGAACCAGGTGGGGGTTTCGTGCGTGACGAACGACAGCGTGGCAACACCCACCGCGAGCACCACCATCCCGATGATTGGCCAAATCTTGTACCGCCCGGTTCGAGACATGAGCACACCGGTAAACGTGGACACAATGAGCATGCTCGCCATCATTGGGATCATAAGGAATCCCGCATCCTGGGGGCTCGCGCCAACGGACATCTGGAAATAGGTCGGGATGTACCCGATCGTGCCGAACATCGGCACGGCGATGAATAGACCAGCGATGGTCGGCAAGGTGAAGTTGCGGTACTTGAACATCGACATTGGAATGATCGGCGACTCGGCCTTGATCTCCGCGAACACAAAGAGCGCGGCGAACACAAAGAAGCCGATGGCCAACCCAATAATCTGTGGTGAGAGCCACGGATAGGTTGCGCCACCCCAGCTGGCGACCAGGATGAGACAGCTCGTGGCAGCAGCCATTAGCGTCATCCCCAGGTAGTCGAGCTTGGGACGTTCCTTATTCGTGTGCTTCGGGAGGTGAAGGAGGACGACCGTCGCAATCAGCGCAATGAGACCGAGCGGCACATTCATCCAGAAGGCCCACCGCCAACCCGGACCCTCGGTCAGCCAGCCACCGAGCAGCGGCCCGGCAACCGAGGAGAACGCGAACACGCCGCCCATGATGCCCATGTACTTCCCGCGCTCGCGGGCGGGGACGACATCGGCGATCGCGGCTTGCGAGAGGATCATGAGCCCGCCACCGCCGGCGCCCTGGATGAGGCGCGCCAGGATGAGCAGTTCCATATTGACGGCGAGGCCACCGATTACGGAGCCGATCAAGAAAATGCTGATCGCGCCAATCAGGATCGGTTTGCGCCCGAAGAGGTCGCTGATATTGCCGTAAATCGGCATCATGATGGTCGCGGTGAGGAGATACGCCGTCGTCACCCACATCATGTGTTCGACGCCGTGAAGCTCGCCGACGATCGTGGGCAGTGCACTTGAGAGCACCATCTGGCTTAGGGACGCCAAGAGCATGATGACCATCAGCGTGATGAATAGGGGAACGATGCTGCGCGGCGACTTCGGGGACGCTGGCGCTAGCGGGGTGTTTAGCTCAGCCATGTTGAAGTCTGAATTACCTCTCGAAACGTGGTGATGGCCGACGAAATCGAATCTGTTCCGGTTTCGGAAAGCGTCGTCGGGTTCTTAGAAAATGCGAAGCGGATGATGGTGGTGGCATAGAGCGTGAGCGCTTGGGCCGCGTCTTCAGTGCTCTGGTTGAACTGTGTTTGTGAATCCTCGGCGATACGCTCGAGTTCTGCACGCACGACCGGTTCCACAACTTGTTCGACGGCAGCGGCAAGGTGCTTCATTCGGGAGCTCAGCTCCGGCACCTTCTTGATAAGTTCTCGCCGACGCGGTCGATTCTGATCGTAGGGGTAGCTCGCGCGCATGACCGCCATGGTGAGGGTCACGGTGCGATGGATGAGGTCTTCCTCGCTCGCGTAGAACGCTGCGAGATCCGCATCGGGGAGTGTCGGGTCCTGCGCGCCGAGAATGGCGTCTTCTTTACTGGGGAAGTAGTTGAAGAAGGTTCGCTTCGAGACCCCAGCCTGGGCAGCAATCTTATCGACGGTGGTGGCTGTCCAGCCGTGTTCGAGCGCGAGCTCGGCTGCGGCGTTATGGATCGCCGTCCACGTATCCACGCGATTGCGCTCGCGAAGGCTCATGTCTGAAGTATGCACTGATGAATTCTATGCACTAATGCAAGAATGCACAAGTGCAAGGTTGCATGAGTGCACTTTTCGTGCCCTCGTGAGTTCGAGGTAGCTACCTCGCAACTAGAATTGGCTCATGCTAGATGACGCTGCGCGCTGCCCCTGTGGTACAGGAATGACCTACGGGGAATGCTGCGCGCGTTGGCATCGCGGGGAGGCTGCGCCGACCGCGGAGGCACTCATGCGCTCCCGATATTCTGCCTTCGCGCTGGGGCTGCCGAAATACCTCCTCGAAACCTGGCGCCCGAGTACGCGACCCGAAGGTCTCGATCTCGACCTGAGCATCCAGTGGCGGCGGCTCGACGTGATTCGCACCGAAGCCGGTGGCCCCTTCGATGCGGAAGGGATCGTCGAGTTCGAGGCGCGCTACCGGCAAGAGGATGCGCAGGGTGAGACTCAGCGCGGGATGCAACGCGAGACGAGTCGGTTTTGTCGCGAGTCTGGACGCTGGTATTACCTGGGCGAGGTCTAGTGTTCGGTGTCGGGCAGGTGCGTATGCATCCGAACACCGGAGGCGTTAAAGATGCTGATCACCTCGGCCGGACGAGTGCCGTGTGCAGACATCGCGTGTGGGATCTGCGTGTCAAACTCGGCGGCTTCGCCGGCACCAAGAATAATGTCCTGCTCGCCAAGTCGAAGCCGCAGCTGGCCGTCGAGGACATAGAGCCATTCGAAGCCATCGTGCACTCGAAGTACGGGGAGCTCGTCAACTGGCGGATAGGAAATCTTGTAGGTCTCGATCGGTGAGTGTTCGGGGCTCAGTGGCGCGATCGTGAGGCCATTGCGTCGAATTGGGGCTCGCTGCACCCGAGGGTCAGTCGCCTGGTGCTCGAGAAGGTCATCAACGCGGATGTCGAGAACTCGAGTGAGCGGTAGTAGTAGCTCGAGAGTTGCCTGGCGCTTTCCTGACTCGAGTCGAGACAGGGTGCTTGAGGAGATGTTTGCTCTTGCGGCGAGTTCGGCGAGGGTGAGATTGCGCGCCTGGCGAGCTGCGCGCAGTCGAGGTCCGAGGTTGGTGAGGGCGGAGTCAGGCATGTATTTCCTTGCTGAATTAGCAAACAGGATTGCTGTTACTGCAGGCTACCCGCATCATTGAGGCATGACAATTTCGAATTGGGACGTAATCATCATTGGCGGCGGGGCAGGTGGGTTGAGTGCCGCGCTCACGCTCGGCCGTGCGCGGCAACAGACGCTGGTGATTGATTCGGGCAGCCCTCGCAATCGCTTCGCAGAGCACGCACACGGCATGCTCGCACTCGATGGCATCTCGCCGAGCGATCTCGTGGCGACTGGTCGTGCGCAAGCTGAGGGATATGGCGTTCAATTGCTCGACGACTCGGTTGCTGGCGTGGAAGAACGTGACCGCAGCATCCGGGTCAGCACCGCGTCAGGACAGCTGCACGAGGCACGTGCACTGATCGTGGCAACCGGGCTCACCGATACGCTCCCGGACGTACCTGGACTGCGGGCCCGCTGGGGTAAAAGCGTGTTGCACTGCCCGTACTGTCACGGCTGGGAGGTGCGCGATCAGCGACTCGGAATTGTGGCGCTCTCACCCATGGCACTGCACCAAGCGCAGCTCGTGCGGCAATGGAGCGATGACATCACCTTGTTTTCGGGTGGGGTTGTTGCGGATAACGCATCCAATCCAGTTCAACTGCCCGACGCTGATGCCGAGCGGCTCCGTGCTCGCGGTGTGAAAATCCTCGCCTCCCCAGTGACCGAGGTGATTGGGGAAGGTGACGCCATCAGCATGGTGAAGACCGCCGACGGCGCACTCACTCCGATCGACGCGATCTTCACCTTCGGGGATGCGCAGCCCCAGGATGGTTTCCTTGCGTCCTTAGCGCTCGAGCGCGCGGATACTCCGATGGGATCCTTCATTGCAGTGGATCCACTTGGCAAGACCAGTGCCGAGCGAATATGGGCCGTGGGCAATGTGGTGAATCCCGGCGCTGCGCTACCGCAAGCGGCAGGGGACGGGATGTTCACCGCGGCCCAGGTGAACATGTCATTGGTTACGGAAGCCTTCGACCGCGCGGTGGGCGAAGCACAGGGTCAATGGCCCGAGATCGCGCCGGTGGACTATTGGGAAAACCGTTATGCCGAAAAAGAGAGCATCTGGTCCGGGAAGGCAAATGCGGCGCTCGTGGACGTAGTGACCCGCCTGCAATCGGGTGCAGAGCTTCCCGGAACCGCACTGGATCTCGGATGCGGGGAGGGCGCGGATGTCATCTGGCTCGGGCAAGCGGGTTGGCAGGCGACCGGACTCGATATCTCTGCCACCGCGATCGAGCGTGCTCGAGCCGCAGCGTCCCGGGCCGGGCTCGAGGACGGCAGCGCCAGCTTCAAGCAAGCGGACCTGTCCGATCCATCCAGCTTCGAATTCGATCAAGAGTTTGACCTGGTGACCGCAAGTTTCTTGCATTCAACCGTCGAGTTGCCGCGCACCGAGATTCTGCGGCGCGCCAGCACTCTGGTGGGAGCAGGGGGCTACCTGTTGATCATCACGCACGCTTCGGCACCGGAGTGGCTTTCCGATCACGCCGCCGAGCACCCTCACCACCACACCTTCTTGACCCCGGAAGAAGAGGTTGCTGCACTCGACTTACCTAGCGCATCCTGGACGACCGTCATTGCGGAAACGAGAAATCGCGCTGCGACCGGCCCAAATGGGGACTCGGTAACGCTGGAAGATGGTGTCATCCTGCTGCAACGAACCTGAGAAGCAAAACTCAGCGAGGAAGTCACAGCCTCTCTAATGCAACCCGCATGTTTCGTCCAGAAGCAGATGGGAGAGTATTCCTTGTTCATGGCGCAACGGCGCCGATGGTTCGACCGATAGGAGACGCATATGGGTATTGATGACCGCGCAGAAAACAAGGGCGAAGACCTCGGAGGCCGTGCCAAGGAGGCATTTGGTGCCGCAACCGACAACGACGAGCTTCGTCGTGAAGGTAAGGCCGACCAGGCTTCAGCAGGATTCAAAGACAAGATCGAAGATGTAAAGGACGGCGTCACCGACGCAATCGACAACCTTCGCGGCAAGAACGACTAATTCATAAAATTGTAGAATCGGCCTCCGCATTCATGCGGGGGCCGATTCGTGTGTACAGACCCGTTACTACCGCAATCGCTTGGAAGCGGCGTTAAGGCGACGACTGCAAGATAATAGGCAGCCAACACGATATATAAGGAGCAACGATGCAGCAGGTTAAAGGTGTCATTTCGCGGGCAAAGGATGCCCCGGTCGAACTGGTCAATATTAATGTCCCTGATGCCGGTCCTGGCGAAGCGGTTGTCCGCATCCAGGCCTGCGGTGTGTGCCACACCGACTTGCACTATGTGCAGGGCGGAATTGGCGACGACTACCCGTACTTGCTCGGTCACGAAGCCGCTGGCATCGTCGAGCAGGTGGGTGAAGGAGTCACCAATGTCGAGGTTGGCGACTACGTAGTCCTGAACTGGCGCGCCGTGTGCGGCGACTGCCGGGCCTGTGACCGCGGTGAGCCCTGGTACTGCTTCGCCACGAAGAACGCAACGCAGAAGATGACCCTCGAAGACGGCACGGAACTGTCGCCGGCGCTCGGTATCGGTGCCTTCATTGAGAAGACGATCGTCGCCGCGGGACAGTGCACCAAGGTGGATGCTGGGGCTGAGCCCGCAGCGGCAGGTCTGCTCGGCTGCGGCATCATGGCCGGAGTCGGTGCGGCCATCAACACCGGTGCGGTTCGCCGTGGCGAGTCGGTCGCAGTCATCGGCTGCGGTGGCGTCGGTACCGCAGCAATTGCGGGTGCAAAGCTTGCCGGTGCGAGCAAGATCATCGCGGTTGACGTGGATGACCGCAAGCTCGAGCAGGCGCGCGAGTTCGGTGCCACCGAGACTGTGAACTCGAAGAACGAAGACGCAGTAGAGCGCATCCGCGAACTGACCGGTGGCTTCGGCGCCGACGTCGTGGTCGAGGCAGTGGGCCGCCCCGAGACGTACGAGCAGGCCTTCTACTCTCGTGACCTTGCCGGTCGAGTGGTGCTCGTGGGTGTGCCCACACCGGATATGGAAATTACGCTGCCACTGGCCGAAGTCTTTGGTCGCGGCGGTTCGCTCAAGTCGAGCTGGTATGGCGACTGCCTGCCCGAGCGTGACTTCCCCATGCTCACCGACCTCTACCTGCAGGGTCGATTCCCACTCGACAAGTTCGTCACCGAAACCATTGGCATCAACGACATTGACGCCGCATTCGAAAAGATGGGTCGTGGCGACGTGCTGCGCTCCGTCGTTGTCCTGGAGGAATCGAAGTAATGACCGCTCGCATTGACCACGCCGTGACCAGCGGCACGTTCTCCCTCGATGGGGAGACCTTTGACGTGGACAATAACGTCTGGGTAGTCGGCGATGACCACGAGTGCGTCATCATTGACGCGCCGCACGACCCGAAGGCGATCCTCGACCTCGTGGGGGACCGCAAACTCAAGGCAATCGTGTGCACCCACGGCCATGATGACCACGTGCGCTTTGCACCCGAGGTTGCGGAAGCATCCGGGGCGCCGATCTTGCTCAACCCGGAAGATCGCGTGCTGTGGGACATGACGCACCCCGACCGCCAGCCCGACGGTGATCTCACCGACGGTCAGGTCATCGAGGTTGGCGGCACCCAACTTGAAGTGATCGCAACCCCGGGGCACGCACCCGGCGCCGTATGCCTCTTCGCACGCGAACTCGGTGTGCTGTTCAGCGGCGACACCCTCTTTGAGGGCGGACCCGGCGCGACCGGCCGTAGTTACAGCGATCGCCCCACGATTGAGCAGTCCATTCGCGAGAAGCTGTTCTCGCTGGGCGATGACGTCGTCGTGAAGACCGGTCACGGCCCGGACACCACCATCGGCGCCGAGAAACAGGGCGACTGGGTGTAGCTGGCGACTGCGCCGGTGCAGTACCCGCGCCGGCGCAGCATCCGCTCTGGTGCGAAAACCACTTTGGGGGCTGTGGGGCGGAGATATCACCTAACTCGGTGACATCTCCAGCCCACAGCCCCCAATCGGGATTTTCCCGACGAACAGAGCGCAGGTGGCTCGCCGGCAGCCTGCCTAGAGGGTCAACTCGGGCGGCAGCTTGCCGTTTTGGAGCTGACCGCTGTTCTCAGCCTCGCGAGCAAGCTCGTTTTCGCGCGAGCGCTCAAGGTACGGGGTGGCTCGCTCAAGCTGCGCGCTCAGCGCCGAAATGCTCGTGGCGAAGTTCTGGTTCGCGGTGGTGCGGAACTGCTCGACCTGGTCGATCGCGGTAAAGACGTTGTCGTAGGCCTTCTGCAGCGTTTCCATGGTGACGCCGGAGTTCACCGCCTGCTCCTGGATGCGCGCCGAATTATCGCGCAGCAGCGCCGAGGTGTGCTCGATCATGGAATTCGTCGTTGCGTTCACGGCATCAATTTGATCCAGCACGAGTCGCTGGTTCTCGAGCGCCTCGGCCACGATCACCGCGGTCCGCAGCGCCGTCATGGTGGTGGTCTTCGCTCGCTCAACACCGTCGACCAGCTTCAGGTTATTGTCCTGAATGAGGTCCATCGACAGGTAGGACTGCACACTCACCGCAAGCTGCGTCTGCACATCCACGTGGCGCTGGCGAATCGCAAAGAGTACGTCTTGCTCGAGCGCCTTCGCTTCCTCAGCATCCCCACGACCCTGCAACTGATCGATCTTCCGCAGCACCGCTTCGTCGAGTTCCGTGAGCAGCGCACTGAGCTTGTTGAGCTCAATCATCGCGTCCCACAGGTTCCGGCGTTCAACGGCAAGCGCCGCGTTGTCCTTCCGCAGGGAATCTTGCCCTCGTTCGAGTGCGTGGAGCACCGAGTTCAGTTGCTCCTGGTTGGATTCGTACTGTCGGAAATAGCGCTTCACACCGCGCGAGCCCGGCAGTTTGCTCAAGAACCGGCCAAAGGCGCCTTGCTCATTTGGCTGCAGATCTTCAACAATATTGCGGAGGTCAACAAGCGACTTCGAGACCTCGACCGTGTTGCCACCGTCACCATCCGACTTCGCCTGCGCGAGGCTGCGGTCAAAGAACCGGCCGGATGAGTTCGAAGTCTGTTGAATCTCCTGCCGAGCCACCTGCGAAATCGCGCGAACCTGCTCGGTGTATTCGGGAGTCTTTGGCTTGAGCTCAGCGAGGTGACCCACCCAGGTGTCGGCTCGGTGGCGAAGGTCGAGGGCTGTTTCCGGGTTGACATCCGGCAGCATCGCGTGGGCTGACTTCGGCTCGACCTCCTCAACGGGGGGAGCGGCTTCGATCGGCTCGAGCTCTTCTGGCGACGGCGGTTGCAGCTTCTGGTTCATAGATGAGTCACTCACTTCTTAATTGCGTCGGATGGTCTATTCAAGTGGTTGCTTCAGGTCAAGCACGGAGTTCGTGCCGGCCTGTTCAAAGCGCAGCTTCAAGAATGCAGCGTGTTCCTGGATGCTTTGGGTCTTGCCGCGGACGACATCAGTTTCGATGCGATCCATCACCTCAGAGAGGATAACGAGTTGATCTTCGAGCGCATGGACGTTCTGCTCAACTTGCTTGCGTGAGCCGGTGCCGGAAAAGGCGGTGTGCATCCGGTCATTTTCTATTGCGTGATTCACGATCGTAGGGAGGTAGTCCGTGGCAAGGACGTAGAGCATGTGCACATCCCCGTCGATCTGGGTGCGCTGTCGAATTTCGGGTAGCTGTGTCATTGATCGCAGGCGTCCAAGCAGCGCGTTGATCTGCTCGTCAACACGGGTGCCGGTCCACAGCGGGCGGCTGGAAAGTCGACGCATGGCGCCATCCATTGCTGTCACGCGCTGGTTGACCGCGGTCAGCGAGTCTTCGACAGTAATCGGCGTGGCGCCGCTTTCGATTTCGAGTTTGCTTGGCGCATAGGGCGCCATGAACATGCCACAGCCGATCCCGAATACCGCGCCGATGCCCACACCGAGTGGCCAAGTGATGCCGAGGAGAAACACGCAGGCTGCGGCGGTCGCAACGCCAGCGCCAACACCGATCAGAATTTGCGTGAGGGTGCGTTTGCCTGCACTCATAGGTAGCCTCGGATCTCGCGGAAGGCCGCAGCCAGAGAGTCTTCGGTGGCGTCGAAGAGGCGTCCGCCGGTCAGTTCCGCGATCGATTCCATTTCGTCTCGGTTCGAGTCACCGAACTGGACGGTGAATACCGGGATCGTCGATGCTTCGGGGTTACTTGCGGCGAAGTCTCCGTACCAATCTTCGAACTCACCGAAGTCCATATCCTCGTTGCTCTCACCGTCAGTAAATAGCACGATCGAGGAAATGGTCTCTTCGTTTGACGCGTTCACGGCGATCTCGAAAGCCTCGGTGAGTGTCGAGTAGACGGCGGTACCACCGCCGGGACCGAAGCCGCTGATATGGCTGTCGATGTCACCCATCGCCTGCTCATAGGCCGACGGATCGGTGGGAAGCGCAAAGGTCTCATTCGACTTCACGGCATCCGCAAACTCCAGGAAGGTGATCTGCTCGCGCGGCTGCAGCCGCAAGAAAGCGCCGGTGCCGTCGTTTTCGAGCCCGGAGAGCACCTCCAGTGCGGTACCCAGCTCATCCATGCGATCTCCGGTCATCGACCCCGAAGTATCGATCGCGAAGACCATATTCGAGGGCTTCTTCGCTTCCGAAAGCCAGGTCTCGAGCAGCGTTTGGACGGTGTCGAGCTGGTTCGGGAAGGGCAACTCAAACACGTTCGCATCGGCGGCCGGGGGAGTCACGCTCGTGCGGCGATGCGTGTCATCGGAGATCTGCTGCTGGACGGGTTCGGTGAGCAAATAATCGGTTATTGCGCTGAAGTCCTCGGCGGTGGATTCATCCGCGCCGCTGAGCAAGGTCAACGGGTAGTCGCTCGTGATCACACCATCGGATGGAATGACCAGGGTCAGCGGCTCGCCATCGACCTCTACAGTTTCAAGTACCGATTCGTAATTGAAGATGCCGTCCACGACCGTCGGGTCTTCCAAGAACTTATCGACCAGCCAGCCGGAGGAGCCCGATGCGACTTGCTGGCCTTGGGCGAACTGCTGCAGCGGCTCGGCGGTCTCGGTGATGTCCGCAGTCTCGAGCACGGTACCGGTACCGGACAGCGCAGTAGCCATCTGCACGAGCGTCGTGAAGCCGGAGTTCGAGGAAATCGGGCTCGTCATGCCATAACTGAGTTCGCCGGCATTGACCGCATCGACAATGTCTTGCCAGGTTGGCTGCGCATCCTCAGACCAACCGAGGGAGGCAGCGACTTCGGCCTTCAACCCCAGCACCACCGGGGAGCGCATGATCGACTCGCTGGTCTGCACGAGATCAGCACCCTCGGGGAAGAGTGAGAGGTAGCGGTTTGAGGGGAACCAGGTGGCGTCCCACGGCAGGTCATCGCCCGCTTCCAAGAGTGCCTCGGTGCCGTCGAGCGTACCGATGTATTCGAACTCAATGTCTACGCCGGTCTCGCGGGACATTTCTTCAATGATTGGTTCGAGGTCGCGCACCTCGGAACCGGCCAGGATGCGAAGCGGATCTCCCGAGCCAAAGGAACCACAGCCGGCGAGAACGAGCGGCAGCGTGAGTGAGAGCGTTAGGACGGCGGAAAGTCGCAGTCCAGCCTGCTTCGAAACGCGGCGAAGTGTCTTGATCACGGGGTGCCTTCCTCAGTGCCGTTTTCATTCCCATCCGGTGGCAAATCTTCCTCGCCCTCGGGTTCCGGCGGCGGAGCCCCGGAGACGTCGTAGGCAGCGCTGATCTGCTGCAGCAAGTAGTCGAGCACCTCATAGCTCGGTTCCGCGGCAATGTTCACGAACTCTGACGTACTCGGATAGGCAGTGATTTGCTGCTCTTGCAAGAACGTGTCGAAGGCGGCGCCATTGGCTCCCTGAGGCCGGAATCCGTGTGCGGCAAGCTGTTCGGCAAGTTCGGGATCCGTCTCCAATAGTTCCATGACCGCCTGCCCCTCTTCCGAGAAGGTCACGCCGGTGTGCACTGAAAAGATCGTGGGTGACGGATAGGCAAGCACCATGCCGTCCTGGATGCGGGAGCGTTCGCTGAGCTGCTCCTCCAAGAACTGGCCTTCGTAGACCATCACCATGGGCACCGCTCCCATTCCCTGCGAGAGGTAGTCCTCAAAGGGCGCGGTGGAACTGGCGCCCGAATAGCCTTGGGAGACGAAAAGTTTCGTGAGCAAATCCATGTGTTCGCCGGCCTGCGATTGATTCGAGACCACGCTGTTGCCGTTCAACACGAAGGAAGACAGCGCGAGGTACATACCGGCCGAGTTGGAGGTGCGAATATCCGTTGAGGTGATCAGCACGCTACGCGGTGAGTTGTACAGGTTTGCTGCGCCCTCGAGCTCATTCCAGCGGGTGTCGGCTTCGACCATGTCGAGATAGGCCGCCATGTCGAGATTCCAGCGCCCCGAAGCATCCTGCGAGGCGACGCCATTTTGCTCGAGCAGGGTCATGATCGGCTCAAAGGTGGCGATCGCGAGCGGGGAGAAGAAGGGCTTGTGAGTGGATACGACCGCGTCACCGTGGGTGGTCGACAGGTGTTCGGCGGCGATTTCGGATGCGGGGAACGCGAAGTCGTTCTCGGTCACGCCATCGAGCGAGGCCATCCGCCAAGAGCCCGAAGAAGTGACCTGGACGTCGTAGCCGTGGCCTTCGAAGATTTCGCGCACGGCCGGGTCCTCAAAGAACGCGACCTTCTCGGATCCAACGACCCCCTCGACCGTGGTGAGATTGAATTTCGGTGTGCCACCACGGCCGAGTCCGGTCAGCTGCACCACGAGCACGGCAACAATGCCTAGGACAACCAGGCCGATGCCAATAAAGTGCGGTGTGCGGAGTTTCACAGTGAGGCCTTCCCGTCGCGCAATCGCGTGAGGGGAAGTTCATCACCTTCAGGTAAACAGTGTTCGACGCACCGATCCGGGCTAGAACGCCTTGACGCGCTGCTCCACGATCAAATGGATGAGGGCGAACTGCTTGTTCTCCTGGACGGCGGCGAGCGCCTTTTCAACCGCGGCCGGAACATCCGCATCCTTTTCGACACGGATGCCGACGCCGCCAAAGGCTTCTGCCATGAGCGCGAAGTCGGGATTCACCAGCTGCGTACCCGAGATGCGCTCGGGATAGTCCGCCTCCTGGTGGCTACGGATCGTGCCGTACTCGGCATTGTCCATCACGATCACGAGCGGCGTCGCACCGTACTGGCGTGCAGTTGCCAGCTCTTGGCCATTCATGAGGAACTCGCCATCGCCCGCGATGGTGACCACCACGCGGTCGGGATAGTTCAGGGATGCGGCAACGGCGGAGGGGATCGAATAGCCCATTGAGCCATTTCGAGCCGAGATCATGGATGCGTAGCCTCGGGTCGGGAAGTACCGATGCGCCCAGTTCGTGTGCTCGCCAGCACCGAAGGTAACCATGGCGTCCTCGGGAAGCCGCTCGACCAGGTTTGCCATGAGGCAGGCCATCGAGGCGGGCCCACCGTTTGGTTCGGTGGGAGGAAGTGTCGCCCACTCTTCTTGGCGGGCGCGGAGCCCCTGTGTCCAGTCGCGCCAAGATTCGCGGACGGGCAGATCCATGCGAATCAGATCGCGGACAAAGTTGTGCGGCTTCGCGGTGATTTGGTGCGAAATCGGTCCTGAACGACCACGCAGGGACGGATCGATCGTGACAATGAAGTTGCGCTGATTCCAGTTCTGGCGGCCCGTGAACCCCGAGGTGATGACGTCGCCCGGAACGGTCCCCACAAACACGATGAGGTCGGTCTCCTCGAGTAGGTGGTTTGAAAACTTGGGACGACCATAGCCAAGCGGCCCGACGTAGGAGGGGGAGTCGAAGGGGATCGTCCCCTGGGTGCGCCATTCGGCGGCGGCGGGGAGCGAGTGTTCCTCAAGCCACTTGGTGAGTTCAACCGCGGCAGCATTCGACCAGTCATTGCCACCGGTCACGAACAGAGGCCGTTCCGAATCGAGGAGCGATTCGCGCAGCGACTTCCAGTCACCCACGGTCATGCCACCGTTGGCAATCGGAATTTGGGGGTGCACCTGCGCCTCCACAACTTCCTTAATGATGTCTTCAGGAAGCCCCACAACCACGGGTCCGGGGCGGCCTGCCGAAGCGGCGAACATTGCCTCAGCAACAATTTCGCTTGCGCGGTTCGGGTGGTCGAGCACCATCACTCGCTTTGCACCCGAGTTGAACCACTGCTTGGGATCGAACTCCTGGAAGGCTTCCTTTTCGCGGTGCTCGAAGGGAATCAACCCCACAAATAACACCATCGCCGTCGAGTCCTGCCACGCGGTGTGCAGGCCGACGTGGGCGTTTGCGGCGCCCGGACCTCGCGTCACCATTGCGACACCCGGGACAGACAGCAGCTTGCCGTCCGCCTCCGCCATATACGCGGCACCACCCTCGTGACGGCACACCACGGTCTCAATCGTGGAATCGTGAAGGCCATCGAGCACGTCGAGATAGCTCTCGCCCGGAACCACGAAGACCCGTTTGACACCGTGCGCTTCAAGGGTGTCGACAATAAGGTGCCCGGCCGACTTGCGTTGGACGGGCTGGTTCATTTTGGCAGTCACGACATCGACTGTTGGGATGGCTCCAGTTGCGGGCGATTCCATATGACAAATCCTCGTTTACGTCATTGTTGTGGAACTTGAACATTGTGGCACCAGTTCGCAAATCTGGTTAATGCACGCACGCGAATAAGACATTGGGTGCAAGCGAATAAGTGTCAGCGACACCGCCATCATGTGCGCGCAGGATGCGCTTTGCGGCTAACGCTCTGCCGTGTCAGTCACGTCAGTGTCTAGCTCCTCACAGGCCGATTGATCCGGCCAAGCTTGCGGGTCTCGTACCATCTTCCGATCCGGATCGAGGACATCGAGCCACGCATCCGAAAAGGAAATAATGGCTTCCAGCCCGTCGGGGGAGAGCGGATCGAAGACCAATTCACGCACCTTCGTCACATGCCCCGGCGCAGCGGCCTCGAGCGATTTGAAGCCATGCTCGGTAAGGACAACATCGGTGGCGCGAGCATCCCGCTCATTCGGTTCTCGAACCACGTGGCCAGCACGTTCGAGTCCAGAGATGACCCGCGACAACCGTGGCAGGGTCGTATTTGTGAGGGTCGCGAGCCGCTTCATTTGGACCCGCCGGTCCGGTGCTTCCGACAGCATGGCCAGCGCGTAGTACTCCGTATACGTGAGATCAGAATCGTGGCGGAGCTGAGCGTCGATACTCGCGGGAAGGAGCTCTAGCACCGCGACCAGGCGCATCCACGCGCCGCGCTCACGGTCGGAAAGCCAGCGCGGTTCTTCCTCTTGCTTCATGGGAATTACTTTAGCCGTTTGGCCTCCGCTGTCCTTTTGGAGTCGGCAGTCGCATCGTCCATGAGCGGAATGAGCCGATCTCTTGCGAGATCGCGCAGCACGATGGATGTGGATGTGCGGGAGACTGCCTCGAGTCGCGCAATCTTGTCGATGACTCGCTGCAGGTCCGAATTCGATTGGGCGACGACCCGCAGCAGGATGTCCCACGGCCCGGCCATCGTGGAGAAGTCGATGACTTCAGGGATTGCAAGCAACTCATCGTGCAATCCGCTATGTCCGACGCGTTGATCAATTTGTAACATTGTCATTGCTTGCACCGGAAAGCCCATTGGCCCCGGTGCGAGCTTCGGCAAAATGTCTACAAGCAGTCCTCGTTCGCGCATACGATTCAGACGAGCCTGGATAGTTGGGCGTGCAACGCCGAGTTCGCGGGCCGCAGACAGCACGCTGATACCCGGTTGTCGAGTGAATAATTCGATGATGGAATAGTCGAGACGGTCCATTTGCTTAGTACTCCGTTGTACTTCAATTTGGCAACAGTGTTGTAAGAATGTACAACCGACTATGAGTATTGGGCAACTTACTGATAGTTTCATTCGTTAATTCCAAACTTGGGAAGCTTCTCATTCTGACAAAGGAGTCCAAATGAAGCGCACCTCTAAACTCGTCACCGGTATCGGTCTGCTCGCGGCGGCTTCGCTCGCGCTTGCGGGCTGTGCTGGCGGCGGTTCACCCACAGCAACTGAGGACGGGGAAACCGGCCCGGCCGGGGGTACCGGGGAGAGCTACAAGATCGGTATCTCGCAGCTTGTGCAGCACCCCGCGCTCGACGCCGCGGCCACCGGCTTCCAGCAGGCATTTACGGATGCGGGTATCGAGGTCGAATTCGATGTGCAGAACGCAAATGGTGAGCAGGCCACCGCGGTGACGATCGCGAACACCTTCGCATCCGATGCGGATATGGACCTCGTCCTCGCAATCGCGACCCCCGCGGCACAGGCTGCGGCGCAAGCAGTCGGTGACAAGCCGGTGCTATTCACTGCGGTGACCGACCCAGTTTCGGCTGAGCTTGTGGAAAGCAACGAAGCGCCGGGAGGTAACGTCACCGGTACGAACGACATGAACCCCGTCGCTGACCAGATCGAACTCATCCAGGAGATCGTCCCGGATGTCGCATCCATCGGTGTCGTCTATTCCTCGGGTGAGGTCAACTCACAGATCCAGGTCGACATTGCGAAGGAGAAGGCGGACGAACTCGGCATTGAGATTTCGGAAGCAACCGTTACTGCCGTGAACGAGCTGCCGACGGCCATGCAGTCGCTTGGCGACGTTGACGCCATCTACGTGCCCACGGACAACATGGTCGTGTCTGGCTTTGAAACTGTCGTGCAGCACGCCGAATCCAATGGCATCGCACTCTTTGCGGGAGACACCGCAACCGTCGAACGCGGTGCTATCGGAACCCTCGGTCTGAACTACGAAAAGCTCGGTCAGCAGACCGGCGAAATGGCAATCAAGATACTGGTTGACGGCGAGGACCCGGCATCGATGCCGGTCGAGTCGCAGACCGAATTTGAGCTGTTCATCTCGCCAAGCGCAGCAGAGGCACAGGGCGTCGAACTGCCCCAGGCCGTGCTGGACCGCGCGGACACCGTAATCGAGTAGTGACGTGAATCAGCGCCCGGAGACAGTGATCCTGAATCCGGGCGCTGATTGTCGTCAGAAAGGAAGCCGCAATGATCGGCGCATTTGAACTCGGCATCATCTATGCCGTGGTGGCGCTCGGCGTGTACCTCACGTTTCGAGTCCTCAATTTTCCAGACCTCACGGTAGACGGTAGCTTCACGACCGGTGGCGCTACCGGAGCGACCCTCATCACCATGGGGCTTGACCCAATCACTTCCACACTGATTGCTTTTGTCGTCGGTGCACTCGCCGGCTGCGTGACCGGCCTGCTCCACACCAAGGGCAAGATTGACGGTCTGTTGGCTGGGATTCTCACCATGATCGGGTTGTGGTCAATCAACCTGCGGCTCATGGGACTCTCCACGATCAACACCGAAACCGGCGAGGGGATTAGTCCCGGTCTCGCCAACGTGTCACTGCTGCGGGCCGACACCGTCTTTACACCGCTGCGTGAGGCGGGAATGCTCGGCACCTGGTTCGGACCGCTGCTGCTGTTCGGCGGTGTGTTTGTGCTCAAGCTCCTCATCGATTGGTTCCTCGCAACGGACCGTGGCCTCGCACTGCAGGCAACGGGTAACAACGAGCAAATGATTCGCTCGCTCGGTGCGAACACCGATAACCAGAAGATCCTCGGCCTCGCGCTGTCGAACGGTCTGGTTGCTGCCGGTGGTTCGCTCGTTGCGCAGTACCAGGGCTTCGCAGATATCTCGATGGGTGTTGGTTTGATCCTGATCGGTCTCGCCTCGGTGATCATCGGTCAGGCATTCTTCGGCAATAGTCGGGTGTGGCTCGCGACCCTCGGTGTGATCATCGGTGCGCTGCTCTACCGACTCATCATCTTTGCGGCGCTCACTTACGGTGGCCTCAACCCGAACGACATGAAGCTTATTACCGCAATCATCGTGGTAATCGCGCTGCTACTGCCACGGTTCGGAATCGGTAAGCGACTGTCGGGCCTGCGGAGGGCCGCGGGAGGCTCGGGCACCACCCCACCATCTGACGGGGCGCCGGTTGAACAGAGCGTTACGGCGAATATCGCCACCGCTTCGGAAGGAGGCAAGAACTAATGCTCGGACTCACCAATATCTCGAAGACCTTCTTCCCCAACACCGTGAATGAGCGTCGCGCGCTCGTGAACCTCAACCTGAACCTCGAAAAGGGCGACTTCGTCACCGTGATCGGTTCGAACGGTGCCGGAAAGTCCACGATGTTGAACGCCATTACCGGTCGCCTCAAGATCGATGAGGGTGAGATTTTCATCGACAACGTCCCGGTGCGGCGGATGCCCGACTACAAGCGCGCCAGGTACTACGGTCGCGTTTTCCAGGACCCGATGGCAGGGACCGCACCCGACCTCACGATCGAGCAGAATCTCGCGCTCGCGCTGGAACGAGGAAAGGGCCGCGGCCTCAAACTCGGGCTCAACGCCAAACGCCGGGCTTTTTTCCGGGAGCAATTGGAAATGCTCGGGCTCGGGCTTGAAAATCGACTGCCTGCACGTGTGGGTTTGCTCTCGGGCGGTCAGCGGCAGGCACTCTCGCTGCTCATGGCAGCGTTCACGAAGCCGAACATCCTGCTGCTTGATGAGCACACGGCCGCACTCGACCCGCAACGTGCGGCGCACGTGACCCAGCTCACCGAACGGATCGTGTCAGAATCTGGCCTCACCACGCTGATGGTGACCCACAACATGGCGCAGGCCATTGAGCTGGGGAACCGACTCATCATGATGCACGAGGGGCAGATCATTCACACGATCGAAGCCGAAGAGAAGAAGAAAACCACCGTCGACGACCTGCTTGATCGATTCGCGAATATCAAGGGCGCGGTCCTTTCGGACAAGCAAATGCTCGGCTAATCTTCGTCGTTCAGCGTCACAGCTGGAACAAGACTGGGCTGGGATGCACACGACAGTGTGCATCCCAGCCCAGTCTTAGGTGCGGGGCGAACGCGACCCTTTAGCGGGTCTGCTCGTCCTGGTCGTCGTCCGACTCGTCGTCATCATCCGAGTCGTCGTACTCGTCTTCGTCGAGGAGGTCATCCATGTCATCGAGTTCGTCGATCCACTCTTCGAGCAGGTCTTCGGCGTCGTCCTCATCCTCAGCTGCCTCGAGATCGACCGTACCGCCACCCCAAATTCGAGCGGAGACTCCGATCGCTGCGGTATCTACCGCGGTGTCGTGCACGCGTTCTTCGAATTGAGTAGCAAGCTCCACGGCCTCGTCCTCGCTCTCTGCTTCGACGACCAAACCAGTGACAATTTCGTAGCGCATGAGTACGGCATATTTCGCCATGACAGCATCCTCTCGATCGCGATGCCCCGTGCACCGCCCGACACTGACGCTAGCGCGCAAAATGGCTGTCGACAAGCATTCGGGCTCGGCCAGTCTCCAGTGCGTATCCTGGCGGCATGTCCGATGTCTTTGCCTGCGCTGTCAGCCAGTTTTCTCCGACCCTAGACCGCACCGAAAATCTCGCCACGTTGCGCGAGCACGCGCAGCTTGCTGCTGAGCGCGGGGCCAAGCTTTTAGTGGCCCCAGAATATGCCGCAGCCTTCGATAAGCAGCTCGGCGAATGGATGCATGACGCGGCGGAACCACTGGACGGGCCCTTCCTCGAGGGGGTGGCGCGGATCACCCGTGAATTCGGTCTCACGATCATCGCGAGCCTGTTGGAACGTGATGAAACAGCATCCAAACCCTTCAACACGGTGTTTGCAGTGGCGCCTTCGGGCGAGTTGCTCGGCAGCTATCGAAAGGTGCACCTCTACGACGCGTTTGGTGCAGGGGAGAGCGACTGGCTCGCGGCAGGTGATGCGGATGCGGCGCCCGTCGTGGTCGAGGTGGCCGGCTTCCGGGTGGGTTTGCAAACCTGCTACGACCTGCGATTCCCGGAAGTGAGTCGCAGGCTCATTGATGCCGGGGCGAATGTCCTGGCCGTTCCCGCGGAGTGGGTCCGCGGGCCACTCAAGGAGTTCCACTGGAACACGCTGTTGCAGGCCCGGGCGATCGAGAACACTGCCTACGTGCTCGGGGCTGACCAGACTCCACCGGTTGCGGTCGGTCGCTCTGCGATTATCGACCCGCGCGGTATCGAGATTGCCGCGCTCGGTGCGGATCCCGGCATTGCGGTGGCCTGGCTTGATCCGGCAGTACTGGAAGCCACCCGGACGCAGAATCCAGCACTGCGCCTTCGTCGATATGGCGGAGCGAGAGTCATCCCCACGACTGACTGAGATCCTCGGCCAGCCGAGATTGTTTTTGGCCGGATATTGCTAGCGTTGACTGAATGAGTGACGAGGCTGATTCGAAGCAGGACCAGGCGCCAAAGCACGCGCCCGCGCAGGGCGATGTCGCGCTGCGCCTCAGCGGCCTGTCGAAGCGATTTGGCAGCACTCGCGCTGTTGAGGATGTGACCTATACCGTCGCCCGCGGATCGTTCTCCAGCATCGTCGGGCCGAACGGTGCCGGAAAGACGACGACGCTGTCAATGATTTCCGGGCTGCTACCGCCGAGTTCCGGCAGTGTCGAGGTGCTCGGTGATGACGTTTGGCGCGATCGCGCCGCCGCGCAGCGACGCATTGGTGTGCTGCCGGATCGGTTGCGGATGTTCGACCAGCTCACCGGCGCGCAGTATCTCGCCTACGTCGGATCGATTCGTGGGCTCAGCAAACAGGATGTGCGCAGTCGCTCGGAGAGCCTGCTCGACGCCTTCGATTTGCGGGACAATGCGAATCGGCTCGTCGTTGACTACTCCTCTGGCTTGCGGAAGAAGCTCGGGCTTGCGGCCACGCTCATCCACCAACCGGAGCTGCTGGTCCTTGACGAACCACTCGACGCAATCGACCCGGTATCGGCAACCACCATCGTTGAGGTGCTCGAGAGCTTTACGAACCGCGGGGGAACCGTGCTGTTGTCGAGTCACTCGATGGAATTCGTGCAGCGAGTGAGCGATCACATCGCCGTGATTGTGGATGGAAAACTCATCGCCGAGGGGGACATGGACGAGGTCCGCGGGGAGCTCACACTGGAGGAGCGCTTCCGCCATATCGTTCGAGGTCCGGAAGAGACGGAAGGACTGGATTGGCTCGACATCTCGTTCCGCTGACTTGGCGAAGCATCGCCCAGTCCTTTTCGCCACGTGCTCAAGTCGCCGGGAGTGCCTGGCTGGGACTGATTATCGTGGTGCTTGGGACGGCATTCATTACGGCCGTCTTGATGCTGCTTCGTGACACTCCGATTGCAACCGACCGATTACTACGCGGTGGGCTCGTGGTGGGTATCGGTATCGGTTGCTTCGTGACCGGAGCGATCACGCATCCTGCCGACCCCCTCGATGAGCGGGCGGTGGCACTCCTGGGGAAGGCCCCGGGGCGAGCTGCCTTCGGAACCTTGCTTGCGAGCATCCTGACTCCAGCGCCGCTGGTGCTGCTAGGCCTCTCCGCGGTAGTGGTCGCAGTCTCAATGCCCGACGCCGAGCCGGGGTTGATTGCCGCGGCCGTGGCGCTCGTCTGGCTGACCTGGCTGCTGCTCGCACGGCTCGGAGTGCGCACCGGGCGGGGGATGAGCGGGCACCGGTGGGGTCGTGAAGCGTCGAGGCTGGCGGGCTATTGCCTGCTGCTGGTCCTCGCGCCATTGTCCTATGCACTCCTGTTCTTGCCGTGGCAGGAGGCGCTCGAGATTGGTGGTCAAGCAGCGACCCAGTCTATCGAGTGGATTCCGCCAGCCAATGTGCTGCTTGCCGCTGAAATCTCGCGGCCGCTGATTGCCTTCCTGAGCACCGGCGCGCTGGTGATCGTGCTGTTGCTGATCGAAGTGAGTGTCGGAACATATTCTGCGCGACGTGCCATGCGCGATGTAACCCCGGGCGGCAGCACGAGGCTCGGATTCTTCCGGAATGCGGCAGGCTCCGGCACCCGAGCCATTGCTGCCCGAATCGCGCTTGCCTGGTTTCGGGACGGTCGCTACGGTGTCGTGCTGTCGACCGTCATCGTGGTGCCGCTGCTGTTTGTGATCCCAATTGCGATTGGTGGGCTCCCGCTTGCCTGGCTATCGCTCTTGCCGGTGCCAATTTTTGCGTTCCTCCTTGGCTGGTCGCTCCACAACGACACCGCCTATGATTCGACGGCGCTATGGTTGCACGTGACAGCCGGTATGCGCGGCGTGGTTGACCGGGTCGGTCGATCGATCCCGGGACTCGCGTTTGGCGCCATTGTGGTGATCCTTGGATCCGGGGTGACCGTGTGGTTTACGGGTGAACTCATGACGGGTGTGACCACCCTCGGAGTATCGCTAGCACTGTTGGGCAGTGCCACTGGCGGTTCCGCAATCATGTCCGCGTGGCGGCCGTATCCGGTGGCCCGACCGGGTGATTCACCGTTCTCGCAACCGATCCGAAGTTGGGGTCCGGCCTTGGTCGCGCATCCCTTTGCCGGGCTCATCGAGATTGTGCTGTGTGGTCCGGTGATTTGGCTGTCGATTCTCGCGGTGCGGGATGCCGAGTGGAACCTCGCTTGGGGAACGCTTGGCCTGGGCTTAGCTAGCGGTGCGATCCTTTGCATGATTGGGCTATACGTTGGCGGCTGGGTGTTTCACAAGCGTGCTTGGCGGCTGCTCGAGTTCTCGCAGAGCTATTAGAGCCCTGGCAAGGTCGCGTGCCGGGACTCGATTTCTCGTAGACTGAGGGGTATGGCTCCCAACAACCCCACGTTCGATCCAGGTAGCGATTCGCCCGCCGGCGGCACCGATGTGCTTGACCGCGAGCTCGAGAAACTGCTCGAAGACGAGCAGATCGACGAGGGCGATCACGATAAGTTCGCGCACTACGTTCGCAAAGAAAAGATCACCGAGGCAGCCGTGACCGGTAAGCCCGTGCGTGCACTGTGCGGGAAGAAGTGGTTGCCGCAGTCAAATCCGGACCGGTTCCCGATCTGCCCCGACTGCAAGAAGATTTATGAGCGGATGCGCGGTTAGGTCGTGACGGACGACCCCAATCGAGAAGTCTCACCAACGATAATTCGGGCAGCGGATTTCACCCGTGCCTCGAATGAGTACCTTCGCAAAGAATTTCCAGAGTCCGATGAGGCCATGCTGCAGTCGGGCTTACTCGTGCTCCGCTTGGCGAACGCATTTCAACAGGAATCGGAGCGGCAAGTGCATCGACCGCTGGACTTGCGGTGGACTGGGTTTTCGACCGTGTTTGCGTTGTCGATCTTCGGCAAGCTCGAGGCACGCACCCTGGCACGAATCATCGGTGTGACCCGTCAGGCGGTCTCGCTCGTCATCACAACTCTCGAGCGTGACGGTTTCATCACCCGCACCACCGGTGAGGACCGACGCACATTTGTTATTGAGCTCACCGATCGAGGTCGAGAGGTCGCGAAGAAATCGTTGAGTGGTCAGATCGGCGTAGCCAAAGAATGGTTTGGGGGCCTCACTCCGAGCGAACTTGAGCAGCTTACGCACTTGCTGGAGCGGGTACTGAGTACCCGCTCCAGCAAGGTTGCCGACTAAGCACGCCGGTGCGGGCGAGGTCGATGCAGGAGCATCTTTTGTAAAAGTCCCACCATCTGCTCCGCTTCATCGCGAGTGAGTGCTTCGCCCCAGGCTTCCTCCCGATCCTGATTCTCGCGGTACATCACCTGAAGAATTGTTTCGCCTCCGGTGGTGAGGGAGATAATCTGCCGTCTTCCGTCATCGGGATCCGGTTGTCGATGCACGAGTCCCTTTTTCGTCATCGTATTGAGCAGGCTCGACATGGACGCGGTTGAGACACCTGCGATTCGTGCCAGCGATTTCGGATGCGTGGGGCCGATCGATTTCAGTGTGTAGAGCAACTGATATCCGGCCCAGCTCAGTTCGGCAGTGTTGTAGACCGCGACCTCAAAATCTCGGACGATGCGGTTCGATGCGCGCATGAGGTTGAAAATCAAGCTCGTCATCACGAGGTCCGCCGTGCCATCCGACATGTCGAGCGCTGCCTCACGAGCGAGAGCTTCGTACTCACCGGGCGAGATGCGTCGACTCTTCGGCGCCGTTGTCGATTCTTGGTTCATGGGCTAATTCTCCCCCTTGGGCAGCAAGTGTTCGCTGTGTTGAGTCGATCACCGCGCCATCAAGGCAGTTCGAAATGGAAGGTTGAAGGCGATTCG
This sequence comes from Gulosibacter sp., assembly GCF_052090685.1. Classification (NCBI taxonomy): domain Bacteria; kingdom Bacillati; phylum Actinomycetota; class Actinomycetes; order Micrococcales; family Microbacteriaceae; genus Gulosibacter; species Gulosibacter sp. The sequence goes on from NZ_JBQDBE010000001.1 coordinate 82,008, forward strand.
ACTCAATGCTATCTTGTAAGAACTCTAGCTAGATGTCTAACTAGATTAAGTTCACCCTTGGAACAATGCAGTTTTGAAAGGGAGCAACATGCTCGAAATCACGAATCTCGCTGTCACGTACGGCGGGACCCTTCCGGCACTGAAGGATGTGAGCATCGCAGTGCCGGAGAAGGGCGCGGTCTCATTGCTAGGAAGCAACGGCGCGGGCAAAACTACTTTGCTGCGTTCGGTATCGAACAACCTCAAGCGACACAGCGGGAAAATCGTCGGTGGGGAGATTCGGTTCGATGGCGAACTGCTCAGTAAGCGCGACACACCATCCATAGTGGGGATGGGAGTTGTCCAAGTGCCGGAAGGGCGCCGTATCTTCGGACGCCTCACCGTGGAGGAGAACCTCCGCATCGGCGGATTGCGGCAAGGCCGCAGGTCACTCGAAGAGACGCGAGAACATGTCTACGACCTCTTCCCTCGACTGCAGGAACGGGCGAACCAGCGCGGGCTGCTCCTGTCCGGTGGAGAACAGCAGATGCTCGCCATCGGGAGAGCGTTGATGGCAAAGCCGAAGTTGCTCATGCTCGACGAGCCTTCACTTGGTCTGGCTCCCCTCATCGTGGAGCAGGTTGGCGAAGTTATCCGGAAGATCAATGTCGAGGGCACCGCAATTCTCCTGATTGAGCAGAATGCCAACATGGCGCTGGGAGTTACGGACTATGCCTACGTGCTTGAAGGTGGCCGGGTATCGCTAGACGGCGACACTCACGAATTGCGTCAAACCGATGAAATCAAGCACCTCTATCTCGGTCATGGTGGTGGCGACGCTGCGGTGGACACCACGGCTATCAACGCCGTGGCTGACAAGAAACTTGCACCGTGGGAGGGAACTCGATGAGCGCTCTGCTCGATTTCGAAGGGGTCGAAGTCCGCTTCGGTGCGGTCAAGGCACTGGATGGAGTAACCTTCTCCGTCCAGCCCGGCACAATCCATTCAGTGATCGGACCAAACGGTGCTGGCAAGTCGACGCTCCTCAATGTCCTTTCGGGCGTGTATCGCACTCGTGCTGGACGGGTGGAATTTGACGGAAAAGACATCACGCGAATGCGAGCCGACCGCATCACGCGCCTCGGCATCGGTCGCGCTTTCCAGAACATCGCCCTCTCAGGTGATCAGACCGTGGAAGACAACTTGATGCTGGGGCGCCACTCGCTGATGAAATCGGGTTTCATTGCGAATGGCTTGCGGTTGCCGTCGGCAGTACGGGAAGAACAGCGTCACCGTGCGCGGGTCCACGAGATAGCCGACTTCATGGACCTCAGCGACTTTCTCAATAATCCCGTCGGTGAGCTTTCCTACGGTGGACAGAAGCGAGTCGAAATCGCACGTGCCCTCGCCATGGAACCAAAGCTGCTCCTCCTCGACGAGCCGGTTGCAGGCATGAACGCCAACGAGAAGCGGTATGTGGGTTCGCTGCTCAAAGTTGTGCTTGAGTCCCTCGACGTGACGATACTTCTCGTCGAACACGACATGGAAATGGTGATGTCCATTTCCGATCAAGTCACCGTCCTCGATTTTGGGCGCAGTATCGCAAGCGGAGTGCCGAAAGAAATCCAAGAGAACCCTGACGTCATCGGTGCCTATCTCGGCACCCCGGCTACGAAGGAAATGCCGTGATCGACATACTCATTGCTGGCCTCTCGCTCGGCGCGGTATATTCGCTCGTCGCGCTTGGCTTCGTCATTATTTACAAGACCTCAGAGGTCCTCAACTTCGCCCACGGCTCGTTTGTGGTCGCAGGCGCCTACATCACCGCTCGTACGAGCGAGGTGTTCGGATTCTTTGGTGCCGTGGTCGCAGGCATCCTCGGTGCGGCGTTGCTTGCAGTGATCGTCGAGCGAGTTCTCGTCCGACCAATTCGAGATGCCTCCATTATTTCATTGACGATCATGACGATCGGGCTCGAAGTCATCCTGAACACCGAACTCGTTCGGCAGATCGGTGTGGATATCCTTCCGCTCGGTCAACCGTGGGGTGCCTCTTCCATCATGATTCTCGGTGCGGCCATTCCTGTGAACCGATTGGTGGCAATCGCTACGGCAGTGGTCATCGTCGTCGTCTTCCTGCTCGCCTTCCGCTATTCCTCTTGGGGCGTGTCGATGCGGGCGGCCGCTGAAGACCGCGAAACCGCGGAGCTCCTCGGAATGCGGCTGGGCAAGATCTCGATCATGTCTTGGCTCATTGCGGGTGCACTTGCCGCGATAGCGGGTATCTTCCTCACCGGCGCGCCAACACCGGGATTGGCCCCAACACTGGCCGCGGTCGCGATGAGGGCATTCCCCGCCGCGATCATCGGCGGCCTGGATTCGGTAGGTGGTGCCCTGGCTGGTGGCATGATCATCGGTCTGACAGAGGCCATTGCGACCGGCTACCAGTCGCAATTGGAATTCCTAGGGCGCGGTATCGGTGACGTGATGCCCTTCATCGTCCTGATCATCGTTCTCGTCATTAGACCGCAAGGACTCTTTGGGCGTAAGGAGATAGCTCGTGCCTGACATTCTGCGCAAGAAGCGCACCACGTTCGACTATGTGAAGGCCGGATCGCTCATCGTCCTCGCAGTCATTCTGCTCATCCTGCCGCTTTACATCAGCACCTACTGGTTACAGCTCGGATTTTTGGTCTCGTCGCTCGCAATCGGTGCGATCGGTCTAAATATTCTGACCGGTACGGCAGGGCAGCTCTCTATGGCGCACCCGTTCTTTATGGGCCTCGGAGCGCTCTCTTATGTGGTTCTCGCCGGCGAGCCCGCCGAGACCTCGCTCGGTCCGATTATCGGATTCGGCTGGCCACCGGTCCTTGCGATGGTGGGTGGAGTAATCATTGCGGGAATCGCGGGACTCATCTTCTCACCACTTTCCGCGCGACTTTCCGGCATTTACCTCGCGGTTGCGAGCCTCGCGCTGGTCTTCATCGGGGTGCATGTTCTCAACACCGCGCACGCGCTTTCGGGCGGGTTTAATGGTCGGGCCGCGCCCACCTTCGAACTGTTCGGGCTCGTCTTCGGTGCCAGTGAGAATCCGATCGTGATACTGGGTGTTCCGTTCGGTAAAGCCGAATTGCACTGGTACCTCGGTCTGGTCGTACTCGCAATCGGAATATGGTTCGGAAAAAACCTCCTCAAGTCGAGAACGGGTCGCGCACTCAAGCTGATTGATAGTTCGCCTCTGACCGCCTCGGTTGTCGGTGTGGAAGTCATGGAGAACAAGGGGAAGGTCTTCTTCCTCTCGTCGATCTATGCGGGTATGGGTGGCGTCCTCTACGCGCTCGCCATCGGAAGCATTGCGCCGCAGTCCTTTGATATGAACCTATCGCTCGAGTTCTTTGCGATGATCGTGATCGGCGGACTTGGCTCGATCGGTGGTGCCGTAGTCGGTGCGGCCTTTGTCATCGCGCTGCCACAAGTGTTGCAGGCAAATGCGGCGGCACTCACATTCATCACGCAATTCGGGATCACTACTGCCCATCTGGCGAACTACATCTACGGTGCCGCGATCATCCTCGTGCTCATCTTCAAGCCCACAGGTATCGCTGGACTCTGGCACGACCTCGGTAAATGGATCCGGCGTCGGTCCAAACGAGATTCTGATGACGATGTCGATCTCGAGACCAAGAGCGTGGTCGCCATCGCGAAATAGCGGGGTCCGACTCCACGCCGAATCAGTCCCCACATTCAATACCAATCATCTAATCCAATATTCACCAACCATCCATTCACGACGGAGTGACAATGAACAAGAAAATTATCCGCCAAGCTGGTGCCGTGCTGGGCGCCGCAGCATTGGTTGCGACCATGTCGGCGTGTAGTACCAAAGCCGAAACCGCAGGAACGGGCGGAGCCGACGAGGTGATTACCGGACCAGGAATCTCGGGCACGACCATCACACTCGGCCTGCTCGGCGACCTGACGGGACCTTTCGCGGCCTTGACCACTGAAATGAACAACGGCAGCATTCTGTATTGGGAGCAGGCTAACGCCGAAGGCGGCGTGTGCGGCACATACGATGTTGCGTTCGACACAAAGGATCACGGCTATAACGTCCAGAACTCCGTGTCGATGTATAACCAGATGACGCCAAATGTGCTGGCTTATCAGGCGCTCGTGGGCGGATCGATGAGTGCTGCAGTGCTGGACCAGGCCGAGGCTGACAACCGACTCATGGTGCCGAGTTCGGCGACCGAGCACCTGGCCCAATCCGACGTCGTCCTCACCCCTGCGATGCTTTACAACCTCGATGCGGAACTTGTCCTCGAGTACATGCTCGAGCAAGGCACGATCGCCGAGGGCGACACGATCGGTCTGGTCTACCTCGAAGGCGACTACGGCGAGTCGGCGCACGTCGGCGTCGAGGCCTTCGCCGAGCGCCACAACATCACGGTTGTCGGTTCGCTCGTCAAACCAACCGACTCGGACATGACGGCTGCGGTGAACAACGCACTCGACCAGGATGCGTCGGCCGTCTTCATTGCTTCGGTACCGGCGCACACGAGCTCGGTTGCCACCGTCCTCGAAGCCTCGGGTCAGGACATCGCTATGGCAGGCTCGTGGCCGTCCTACACCGCCTCGCTCATGAATAACACCGGCGGTGAGTACCTCCAGGAGCACTTCACGGCAGGCTCGATGGCGACTACCTTCGACCTGCCCACCGGTGAGCCGATTCTCCCGGCGTATGAGGAGATGTTCGGTTCGACGCCGGAGACCAACCAGGTGCCGATGGGATACGGTACGGCTGCCATGATGCACCAAATCCTCGACAGGGCATGCGAACTTGGTGACCTTACTCCGGAGGGCGTAGTTGCGGCGAAGAACGATCTCGGCACGCTGACCTCTGATGGTGTCATGCCGGAAATGGACTACACGCAGCTGGGCAAGTCGCCGACGCTGGAGGAATTCATCATCGAACTCGATCCAAATGCACCGGGCGGCATCGCGTCGCGAGTCGACGGACTCTACTCGAACCCCGCGGTGACGAACGACTAATTAAGCGCTGAACACGAAGCGGCGTTGTGGTCCTGTGCAAATTGCGCGAGGTCTCGGCGCCGTTTCGTTGCAGTGGTGTCGTTTGATCCGCAGGGTTGGAACGTCACCGTTGTGACGAAATCGGAAGAATGAAGCTGGAGGTGCAGAATGAAGTTTGCGAATAAGGTTGCAGTGGTGACCGGTGGTAGTCGGGGAATCGGCCTCGCGATCGCTCAAGACCTTGTGAAAAATGGCGCCCAAGTCATCATCACGGGGCGGAAGCAAGCGTCGTTGGACGCCGCCCTTGCCAGTCTGGGGGAGCGGGCACAGGCCGTAGCTGGCAAGCTCGGCCAGCCGGAACACGACGATGCCCTGCGTCGGCTGATCGAGCAGGAGCACGGTGGAATCGATTTTCTCGTCAACAATGTCGGCATGAACCCGGTGTTCGGGTCGCTCGCCGACCTCGATTCCGACATCGCGCGCAAGATTCTGGACACGAATGTAGTTGGCGCGCTGGGGCTCAGTCAGATGGCGTATGCACTCGGGATGCGCGAGCGACGCGGTGCCATCGTGAACATCGGCTCCTTTGCGGGGCTGCGTCCGAGCGCGGGAATCGGCATGTACGGCGTCTCCAAGGCCGCGCTGATCGCGCTCACGCGGCAACTCGCGGTGGAGTTTGCGCCGGAGATCCGCGTCAACGCGGTTGCTCCAGCGGCGATCAAGACCGACTTCGCGAAGGCAATGTACGAAGGTCGGGAGGCGGAACTCGCCGCGGCGTATCCGGCCAATCGACTCGGTGTTCCCGAAGATGTGGCGGGGCCGGTTTCCTTCCTACTGTCGGATGCGGCGGCCTGGGTTACCGGGCAGATCATCGCGATCGATGGTGGGTTGGGGCTCGTGAGTCCTGAGGGGTAGTCGTCGAGCACCGTGAACGCGGAGGGGGAGGCAACGAATTTGTTGCCTCCCCCTCCGCGTTTATGCGTGCCGCATTATTGTTGGGCGCGTCCTGGTTCGTACTTGCGCAGTTCGCTGCGTCCGAGCGACGCGAGGTGCGCGGCATCCGGTCCGTCCGCGAGCCGCAGTCCGCGGGCAGCGGCGAACAGCTCCGCGAGCGGAGTGTCCTGGGTCAGTCCCGCGCCGCCGAAAAGCTGGATCGCCTCGTCGATGATCGACTGCACTTCGCGCGGTACCGCAATCTTGATGGCCTGAATTTCGGTATGGGCTTCGCGGTTTCCGACCGTGTCCATGAGCCATGCGGTCTTGAGCGTGAGCAACCGCAGGCTTTCCACCGTGATGCGAGCGTTGGCGATGAATTCTCGCACGGTGCCGTGTTTGGCGAGCGGCTTTCCGAACGCGACTCGATCCCACGCGCGTCGACCGGCGAGGTCGAGTGCTCGCTCGGCCATGCCGAGTAGTCGCATGCAGTGATGGATGCGGCCGGGGCCCAGACGTGCCTGTGCGATTGCGAATCCTTCGCCCTCGCCCTTCAACATGTTGGCGGCGGGGACCCTGACGTTCTCGAATTCGACCTCGGCGTGGCCGCCGTGGTCGTGGTCCAGATAACCGAACACTGATAGGGGGCGGAGCACGCGCACGCCGGGGGCGTCGCGCGGCACTAAGATCATGCTCTGCTGACGGTGCGGCTCAGCATCGGGGTCGGATTTGCCCATCACGATGAAGATCTCGGCTTCGGGGTTCATCGCACCGCTCGAGAACCACTTGCGCCCGTTGACGACGTACTCATCGCCATCACGAGTGATCGAAGCCTGGATATTCCGAGCATCCGAAGAAGCGACCTCGGGCTCAGTCATACAGAACGCGGAACGAATATCGCCCGACAGCAGCGGCTCGAGCCAGCGCGATTTCTCATCCGGGCCCGCAAAATCGCGGAGCATCTCCATGTTGCCGGAATCGGGTGCCGCGCAGTTCATGGCAACGGGCATGAGGTTAGGGCTCCATCCGGAAATCTCGGCGAGGGTGGCGTATTGCACCTGCGTGAGGCCGGCGCCATCCTCGCCCGGGAGGAAAAGGTTCCACAGTCCAAGTTCCCGCGCCCGAGCGCTGAGCCTCTTGACAGTATTCGTGCGTGCCCACGGATTCCCGCCGTCTTGACTGATAGCGGCGCGAATCTCCGCGGCGTGTTCTGCTTCCGCGGGGATGACTTCCTCGTGAAGGAAACGCGATGCTTTCTCAGCGAGCGCGGCGGTCTTGTGATCGATGGAGAACTCCACGGATGTCCCTCTCTAGTTCAGTGTCTCGAATTGTCGTAGGCCCTCAGCTGCGATGGGCTCCGTCATTGCGCCCATGCGTGCGAAGTCATCGCCCACCGCCTTGCCGGTGACGAATCGGTAGTGAAGGCTCTCGGTGATCACCGCGATCTTGAACGCGGCCAGCGCGTGATACCACGGCATGTTCTCGGGTTCGGCAATGCCTCGCTCGTCGAAATACGCGGCCGAGACTTCGTCGAAGGATGCGTAGCCCGCGGCAATGTCCACAGGCGTCGCGAATGCTTCGGCCGTGGTCGGGTGAATCTCGGCCATTCGCCAGTACACGCCGAGGACGGCGAGGTCGGTGAGGGGATCGCCGAGTGCTGACATCTCCCAGTCGAGGAGACCGGCGATACGCGGGATGGGGGCAGTGGTATCAACAAGCGCGTTGTTTAGCTTGTAGTCGCCGTGGAGGATGGCGGAGTCGCTGTCTTCGGGTGCGGTGCTGCCGAGTAGCTCACCGAGTCGTTCCGTGTTCGGAATTTCGCGCGAACGCGAGGCTTCGCGCTGCAGGTTCCAACGTTTCGCTTGGCGGGCGAGGAAACCGGATGGCCGTCCAAAATCGGCGAGGCCGACCGCATCTGGCCGGATCGAATGGAGCCGAGCCAGGACGCGACCGGTTTCGAGGCTGAGCGAGTGGGCTGCCGCAGCGGTGAGCCCTGCGTTGACTGACTTGTCGCCGAAGGGGGTCCCCTCGACGAAGTCCATGACGTAGAACTCGGTGTCCACGCCGGTACCCGCGGAATCAGCCGGCTCGTGGAAGTGCATCCGAGGTACCGGTACGCTCGTGTCGTGCAACGCCGCTTGCACACGAAATTCACGCTGCATGTCGTGAGCGGTCGCCATGACGTGGCCGAGTGGAGGTCGCCGGAGCACGTACTGCCCCGTCTCCGTGTCGAGGAGGTACGAAAGGTTGCTGTGGCCTCCCGTCAGGCGTTTCGCGCCGACGACCGCGCCAAGCTCGGGATGCGCCGATTCGAGCCAGCGTGCGAATCGATCGGTTTCGAGTCCGGGGAGTGATTTGAGGGTGGTCGGCGAACGGCGAATATCTTCGTGCTGCATATCGTTCCTTTCAGTGACCGCGATGTCACACCCTTCCAATATACCTAGATGTCTAGCTAGAAGGCTAATAAGATTGCGAAACGTACAGTCCTTGCGGCAATAGAAGAGGATCAAAGGAGATCTCGAGTGTTGAACGAATGTCAATCGGTAGGACAAGTCGCGGCGTCCGAAAAGTTACTCACCGCCTACGGTGTGCTATCCGCTTCGGTTGCCAGACAACCTGACGCGATCGCGGTGGTGAGCTTCGGTCGTTCGTGGACGTATGCCGAACTCGACCGGGATATCAGGGCTGCGGCGCGGGTCCTGCAGGACGTGGGCTTGCAGCGCGGGGACCGGCTGATTGTTCAGCAGCAGAATGGGCCGCAGTTTCTGATCGCGGCGCTGGCGGCGTGGTCATTCGGGGCGTCGATCGTTCCGGTGAGCCCGATGTATCGAGCCAAGGAGGTTCGGCAGATTGCCGTCGACAGTGAGGCCAAGGCTTGGCTCATGACGCCAAAAATTTGGGATGGGCAGGGGCAGGACACCGTCACGGGCACGGGTATCCGGATCCTGCTCACTGCGCGTACGAGTGAGTTTGTCGCCGGCGCGCCAGCGAGGATCGCGGATGCCGAGGACGGCAATGGTCCACGCGACGCCATCAGCCTTGCCGCCGGAATTGAGGAACAGCGCGATAAATCCAGGGAAGATTCCGCCTCGCCGTTGTCACCGCAACTTTCGGCGGGTGATGAAGCGGTGCTTGCCTACACGTCCGGGTCGACGGGACGCCCACGAGGTGTTGTGATCCCGCATTCGAATCTGATCAGCATTGGCCGAGCCTACGCAGAGGCGAGCGGCGTTGACGCCGCAGACGAAGTCCTGCTCGCGGTGGCGCCGCTCGTACACATCACCGGACTCTCACTCCACATCGGTTCATGGCTCGCCACCGGCTGCCGCCTCGTGCTCGCCGACCGGTTCGAGCCGCAGTTGTTCCTGCAAACGATCCAGGACGAACGGGTCACCTGGGCCACCGGCACCGCAACCGCTTACCTCGCGATGATGAAGGCAGGAGCGGAAAAGTTCGATCTATCGAGCTGGCGATATGCAGGATGCGGTGGGTCACCGATTCCGCCGCAGCTTGCGACCGAAGTCGAAGCGTCGCTTGGTGTGCAACTCGGGCCCGGCTACGGGCTGACCGAGTCGACCGCGGCCGTGACGACCACGCGAGTGGGCGAGCCGACGCGCGTGGACCGGGAGACTGGCATCGTCTCGGTCGGCAGGCCGCTTCCCGGTGTCGAGATCCGCGTGGTAAACGATAGTAATGAAGCTCTCCCGCCGGGAAATGAAGGACTCATCCAGGTCTCCGGGCCAGGCCGAGCGGCCGGATACTGGCGCGATCAGGAGGCGACTGCCGCGGCGTTCCTCAACGACGGCTGGCTGCAGACTTCCGACGTCGGTTTCCTCGACAACGACGGGTGGCTGTATATCGCCGGCCGGCGGAGTCAGGTGATTATCGCATCCGGCTACAAGGTCTGGCCGCGTCAGGTCGAGGACGTGCTGTACGCGCACCCGAGCGTGCGCGAAGCCGCTGTGATCGGCGTCCGCGATGAATATCGAGGCGAGAGCGTCAAAGCCTACGTATCGCTCAAGGAGGAAACATCACCGAGCGAACTCCGTGAGCATTGCAAGGCATCCCTCGCGGCATACAAGGTGCCGAGCACCGTTGAAGTGCTTTCCGAACTGCCCAAGAACCCGAACGGGAAGATCAATCACCTGCAGCTCAAAGATGAGGCGAACTCGCTCGCGCGGTAAGTGCCGTCGTGGTATGGCAGTCGAGGTGCGACAGGGGCGGGACACAGTTCGTGTCCCGCCCCTGTCGCTTCGTCCGAGTGTTTTAGCGACTAATCTCTGGACGCAGTCTGCTCCGCGTGCAGTTTGCGCAGCTCGAGGTGTTGGATTTTGCCATTTGAATTCTTCGGGACCTCAGAGATCACCTCAATGAGGCGCGGCACCTTGTAGGCGGCGAGGTGTTCGCGGCAGAACGACGTGAGTGCCTTGGTATCGAAGTCGGCGTCCTTGTCCCGGAGCGAGACGTACGCCTTGACGGTTTCACCACGATAATCATCCGGCACGCCGATCACGGCTGCCTCACGGATGTTCGGGTACTTGTAGATGGCCTCTTCGACCTCTCGAGGCCAGACCTTATAGCCGGACGCGATGATCATGTTCTTCGTGCGATCGACGAGATATAGCCAGCCGTCCTCATCAAGGAAACCGACATCGCCGGTCCGCAGCCAGCCATCCACGAACGTCTTGGCGCTGTCCTCGGGCGACTGCCAATAACCATCGATGACGTTCGGCCCCTTCATCAGGACCTGTCCCGACTCACCGGGACCGAGGATCTCACCGTCATCGCCCTGGATGCGAACCGAGACGCCCGTCACGGGTTGACCAACTGAAATGACCCCGGTCTCCGGATCTGTCCTGGGGCGCTGACCCGCAAAGGTGAGCGTTCCTGCGGTCGTGGTTTCGGTCATCCCGTAGCCGGGACGAAGCTCGGCATCGAACGCATCGAGCAGACGTTGCTCGAGCGTCGCCGGAATGGGCGCACCGCCCGAGATGAGGGACACGAGCGTCGTTGTGTCGTATGCGTGCTGCCCGTGGGCGTGCAGCAGCGCCGTGTAGACCGTTGCCGCTCCCACCGTCCAGGTGACGCGCTGCTCTTCGACCAGTTTCAGCGACTCGCTGGGGTCGAAACGCGGTTGGGAAACCATCTTGCAGCCCGACCAGATCCACGCACCAATGTTGCCAACGACGCCGGTGATGTGCACGAACGGGGCGAGTGAGAGCATCACGTGCGAGTCATGGTCGACCCCATAGCAGCTCGTCCACGTCGACACGCCGTGGAGCAGATTGCGGTGACGCGTCAGTGTGCCCTTCGCCGGGCCGGTGGTGCCGGAAGTGAACGCGACAACTGCGAGATCCTCGGGCATCGCGTAGCCGCTCGTCTTCGGGGATTGCCCAGCGTATTGGTCGAGTAGCTCGAGGAAGTCGGTGCTATCGGTGGGATTGGTGGGACGAGGCCCGGTGTTGAGTCGTTCGGGCAACGTAATTGCCATATCGCGTAGGTCGCTCGTCACCACGCGGTGCACTTCGGTGCCTTCGATCGCCTCGCGGCCGTCGGTCTCCCAATTATCGATCTGGGTGATGAAGAGCTTCGCGCCCGAGAGCGACAGCAGGTGGCGCGTTTCTTCGACGCGGTACATCGGGCCGATCAGCGCGACCGCGGCGCGGACCTTCCAAGCGGCGAGTGTCGCGATCAGGAATTGTGGTGAGTTCTGCAGCTGCACGGCGATGCGGTCGCCAGAGCCGATGCCGGATACTTCGAGATACGCGGCAAATGCGTCGCTGGACTCATTTAGCTCGCTCCACGTAAAGTCGCGACCGAAAAAGTGCAACGCGACGCGGTCTTTTGCCTCGACCGCGCGACGCGCGAATACGGTGAGCAGGGTCTGGTCGGTGGGCACGCTGCGACCGTCGAACAGCAGCTTTGGCCCAACCGAGGTGAACGGTGTGTCGTTGGTGTGCGTGATCAATGGTGCTCCTTAGACGAATGCCGCGAGCCCGGTGAAGTCGCGGCCGATGATCAGCGTGTTCATTTCGCGTGTGCCCTCGTAGGTGTGCACCGCTTCGGCGTCGCAGAAGAATCGTGCGATGCCGTAGTCGAGATCGATGCCGTTGCCGCCGAAGAGTTCGCGACACCACGCAACCGTCTCGCGCGCACGAACCGACGTGTAGGCCTTCGAGAGGGATGCCATCTCGTCGATGCGGTCCCCGCGGTCGGTGACGGTAGCGAGGCGTTCCAGCAGTGCGAGAGAGGACGTGACGTTAGAGAGACTCTTCACCAAGAGATCCTGGACGAGCTGGAAGCCGCCGATTTGGCGGCCGAATTGCTTGCGCTCGAGCGCGTAGTCGCGCGCGAGTTCGACCGCGCCCGCTTGCAGCCCGGTCGCGATCCAGCCGTTCTCGCTCCGGGTGTGGCGCAGGACCCGCGAGACGTCACGGAAGCTATTGCACTCCGGCAAACGCAGTGATTCAGGAACGACGACGTCGGTCAGGGTGATGTCAGCATTCTGCACGATGCGCAGCGACTGCTTATTGCGGATCTTCTCTGCGCTGTAGCCCTCGGCGGTAGTCGGGACGATGAACCCCTTGACCTGGTCATCCGCCACGTCACGGGCGTAGATGATCGTGATGTCCGACCACGTCGCGTTGCCGATCCAGCGCTTTTGGCCATTGAGAATCCAGTTGTCGCCGTCACGGCGGGCGGTGGTTTGGATACCCTTGGCGGTGTCCGACCCGGAGAGCGGCTCTGTGATTCCGCACGCGCCGATGACTTCGCCACGTGCCATTTTCGGGAGCCATTCCGCGCGCTGTTCGGGGGAGCCGAGGATGCCGATGGAGTTCATCCCGAGGCCGACGTGCACGCCGAAGAATGTCGCGAGTGATGCATCCACCCGAGCGAGTTCGAGCGTGACCCAGCCGCGGAAGCGACTCGTCGACTCGAATTGCTTGCTCTCATCGAAGAGCATTCCGTAAATGCCGAGCTTGGCGAGCGGCTTGACGAGGTCGTAGGGGAACTCTTCGTTTGCCCAGAGTTCGTTGACGCGTGGCTTGGCTTCGCGCTCCAGGAGGGTGCGCAGCTCGGTGAGGCGCTCCTGCTCTTCGGGCGTGAAATCGTTCCAGTAGTTGTAGTAGTCGGTATCGAGTCCGGGAAGCATGTTGTCGTGATCCATGGGTACTTTCTTGAACGTCATTGTTGTCAGTGGTCGATGCGCTCGATGACGACGGCCATACCCTGGCCACCACCGACGCAGAGCGTGGCAAGGCCCAGCTCGCGGTCGAGCACCTCGAGTTCGTGGGCGAGTGTGCCGAGCAGGCGTGCGCCGGTCGCACCGAACGGGTGACCGAGGGCGATCGCACCGCCGTGCGGATTGACAATTTCAGGATCAAGGTCGAGCTGGCGAACCGTGGGCACGACCTGCGCGGCGAATGCCTCGTTGAGTTCGACGGCGCCGAGATCGCCCGCGGTGATTCCAGCGCGTTCGAGGGCGATTCTCGAGGAATCGACCGGACCGAGGCCCATGATTTCGGGGGAGAGGCCGCTCACTGCGGTCGATCGAATCCTGGCCAACGGCGTGAGCCCGCGTTCGCGAGCGAATGCGCCGGATGTCACCACGAGCGCCGAGGCTCCGTCATTGAGCGGGCAGGCGTTGCCCGCGGTGACCGTGCCGTGGGGAATGAACACCGGAGAAAGGCCTGCGAGTGCCTCGGAGGTCGTGCCTGGGCGAGGCGAATCGTCCGCATCCACGACGCTGCCATCCGCGCGAATGACCGGCACAATTTCATCCCGGAAGTAGCCGCTTTCGATGGCGGCTGCGGCCCGGGACTGAGAATTCAGTGCCCATTCGTCCTGATCGGCGCGCGTGGTACCGGTGGCACGGGCTACGAATTCCGCGGTGTGGCCCATCGCAAGGTAGTAGTCGGGGAGCTCGTTTCGATCCCGTGGATCGATCCAGGTGTCGCCCGCTAGCTGCTCATCGACATTCACGGGCGCGGATGCGAATGCGGGGTGCTTCTCGGCGGTATTCGGAATCGAGCGAGATACCTGCTCAACTCCGCCGATGAGGTACGCGTCGCCCTCGCCGGCGCGGAGGGCGTGAAAGGCCATCCGCGTGGCCTGAATGCTCGACGCGCAGAATCGAGTGATCGTGGTGCCGGGCAGCGAGTCGTCACCGAGCATGACCGCCACGCGTCGAGCGATATTGTCGCCTGACTCGCCATCGGGCTCGGCGCAGCCGACGTGAAAATCCTCGAAATCGGCGGTGGTGATATTTCCTGCGCGCTCGATGGCCCCTCGCGTTGCCGTGAGGAGGAGATCTTCTGGACGCACATCGATGAGGCTGCCCTTGCGCGCGCGCCCGATCGGTGTGCGGGCGCTGCTCACGATGACGACATCGTTGTCTTGGTATTTCGACACGGTTGTCCCTTCAGAATGTGGTCGAAAACGGCGTGGCCGTTCCGTGCCCCGCTGCACGGTCATGCCAAAGGTACTCGCGCTGAATTCAAAATGTCAATGTATTGACGGATATTGCCGGAATTGATTAGAGTCGGTTCGACGCGGAGTCCAACGCGGAGCTACTTCAACCCGGAGTGGGAAAGACAGCAGGAGCATGTTCATGGCAATGGAGCTAGAGGATCAGGGGGCCCCCGTGAGGGCAGCCGTACAGGAGCTGGGAATTATCGGAGCAGGGCTGATGGGCTCGGGAATCGCGCAGGTCGCGGCGGTCGCGGGCATCACGGTACGACTCTTCGACACGCAAGCGGGCGCTGCCGATCGCGGCATCGCGGGCATCTCGAAGCAACTCGACAAGCGCGTGGCGCGCGAAAAAATGACGCGCGCAGAAGCTGATGCCGCCATCGAGCGTATTCACCCCGTCGGTACTCTCGCCGAAGCGGCGACCGGCGACGCCGTGGTCGAGGCGGTGATCGAACTCATCGACATCAAGCAGCAAGTGTTCGCGGAACTCGCCGAGGCAGCCGGCCCTCACACACTGCTGGCCACGAATACCTCAGCCCTGCCAATTACGGACATCGCCGCGACGGCGACTGGTCCGGAACGAATCGTCGGGATGCACTTCTTCTCACCTGTGCCCGCCATGGGGCTCGTCGAGGTCGTGCGCGGCTATCGGACTTCGGATGCCACGGTCGATCGTGCGCTCGGGCTCGCGTCACAGCTCGGGAAGGAATCCATCCTCGTCAGCCGCGACGATGCCGGATTCGTCACCTCACGGCTCATGACGGTCATCGTGCAGGAAGCGACTCGTCTCGTGGAGGAGGGACTCTCGACTCCGAAGGAAATCGATCGCGCGTGCCAGCTCGCGTTCGGCCACAAGATGGGCCCGTTTGCGACGATGGACCTCACCGGGGTGGACGTGTCGCTGCGCGCCGGCAACAGCATCTTCGAGCAGTCCAATGACCCGCGTTTTGCGCCACCGCAATTGCTGAAGCGTATGGTCGCGGCGGGCGACCTCGGACGCAAGACGGGCAAGGGATTTTACGACTACCGAAACGAGGCGAACGCATGAGCGACGCAGTACTGACAGAGCTGAGCGACAACGTACTCCGAATCACGATCAACCGGCCAGACGCGCTGAACGCCGTGAACGCCGAAGTTGCGCGCGGGATTGCCGCCGCCCTTATCCGTGCGGAAGAGGATCCGGAGGTGCGATGCGTGCTCTTCACCGGAGCCGGCGACCGAGTACTCAGCTCGGGAGCGGACCTCAAGGCGATGGCAGCGGGTGAAAACGTGGTGCCTCAGGAAGCCCCATATCAGGAGTACGGTTTCGGGGGCAGTACGGAGAAAACGACATCGAAGCCGATCATCGCAGCGGCGAACGGTTCCGCATATGGCGGCGGCGTAGAGATGATGCTGCAGGCCGACATTGTCATCGTCGAACGGGGACGCGAATTCGCACTCCCCGAGGTGAAAGTCGGCATTTTCGCCGGTGCGGGTGGCGCCTATCGCCTTCCGGCACGGCTCCCGCGCGCGGTCGCGCTCGACATGCTGCTCACGGGTGAGCCGATCTCCGCAGAGCGGATGTACGAGCTCGGCTTTGCGAGTCGGCTCGTGGACCGGGGTGAGGCGATCGCCGAGGGAGAGCGACTCGCGAACAAGATCGCATCGAACGCGCCGCTACCAGTGATGGCCTCGAAGCGCATTGCGCGACAGCTCGAGAACGGCATCGACACCACTGAGCGGGAGCAAGCAGCGCTCAGCCATACACTCTTCGCAGAGGTTCTCGCGAGCGAAGACGCGCATGAAGGGCCACTTGCGTTTGCGCAGAAGCGAGCGCCGGTTTGGAAGGGGAAATAATCATGTCGGACACCAACATTCAAGACGCCACAGACGGTCAGACGCCTCGCGAACGAGTCCAGCACCAGATCGATCACGACGCCGCCGTGCAGTGGCTCGGTATCGAATTCCTTGAAGTCGAAGAAACTGGTGTGACGGTGCGACTGCCCATTCGCAACGAGATGCGCAACGGCTTCGGTATCGTGCACGGCGGCTTCCCGTATTTGCTCGCCGACACTGCCTTTGCGTTCAGCGGCACCGCATCCGGAACACCGATGGTGACGCACCAGTCGAACACGACCTACACCGCGCCTGCCAAGGGGGAGTACCTGGTTGCGACGTCGAAGATTCTGCACAGGTACGGGCGCAACATTATTTGCGATGTGACAGTGCAGGACGACGATGGCACAGTCGTGGCATACCTTTCGATGCATGGGGTTGTGTCGAAGAAGGTCGCCACCACTGGCAACTCGAAACTTGCCGGCGCCTGACGGATTGCGTCCGGCACCGACTCACAAGGCGTTCGAACGCGCGGCCCGATCGGCGATGGCGGGCACCGGTCGGCCGGATGCGGAGGCGGCGGTCGCGCTCACGGTGTCGCTCTCGCGAGCGACGGCTCGAATCGAACGAGATCTCGACCTGAACGCATGTCGACCGCTCGGTGTGAGTCTTTCGACCTACCGCGTGCTCTTTTCGCTGCACGTCAGCGGGCCGCTGCGGCCAGGTGACCTCAGCGAACTCACGGGCCTCGCGCCGGGTTCGGTGACGAGCATCCTGAAGCGCCTCGAAGACGATGGCTACATCGAGCGTCGTCGCAATAAGCGCAATCGTCGCGAGACGATCGTCACGGTGACGGATGCGGGGCGTGAATTCACGAAGCAAGGCATGGACGCATCCACCTCGCGCCAGGAACGTTGGCTCAGCGCTCTTACGCGCGGCGAGGTCATCGAGCTGACAAGGCTCCTCCACCGGGTGATCGAACACGACCCCGATCACACGACGCCCGGATCAGACAATACCCCGGCATGTAATAAGAATGGAATCGACAAGTGAAAATTGACCTGGACATCGATGGCGCGGTCGCGACCATCACACTCAATGACGAAGCGACGCGGAACGCACTGCACGACGAAGCACTTGTCGCGATTCGCGCTAACCTCGATGCGGTCGCCGAACGGGACGACGTTACCGTCGTCGTGATCCGCGGCGCTGGCAAGGCGTTCTCATCCGGCGGCTCAATGGAGGCGGTGTCGGCGCTTGCCGAACTTGCGCGTTCCGAGGAGGGGCGAGGCGAAGTAGCGCGTCGGACGCGGCACAACTCTTCCCTGATTGAGCGCATCCTCCAGCAGCCGCAACTCACCGTGGCACTCATGACCGGTGCCGCAGTGGGCGCGAGCCTGGGGATCGCGGGCGCGTGCGATCTGCGCTACGCAGTCCCCACGGCACGATTCCTACCAGGCTTCGGTGCGCTGGGGCTCACATCGGATGTCGGTACGTCGGCCATGCTCCGGCGCGCCATGGGGGATGCGGTTGCGGGCGCTTGGCTCTTGCTCGGCTCGACCTGGTCAGCGGACGAGGCAAAGGAAGCCGGCTTCATCGACTTGATAGATGAGGAACCGGAACTGCGTCAGGCGATCGAGCGGCTCGGTGGCAGGATGGTGCCTCGCGATGGTGTGCGCGTGGCCGCACAGCGCGGCCTCATGGTCGACTCCGAATCACTCGCTGTGCAACTGGATCGGGAGGCGACTACATTCGCGAACACGATCAGCAAGGACGAGGCGCAGCACCGCATCGCACAGATGCTGAAGCGCGCAGCGTCACGCTGACTTCCTAGCCGTTGCCAGCAAACGACTACGCGAGCGAGGTATTTCCGTGCTCGTCGATGTAGTAGGTTGCCAGTGCCGGTTCGCCGCGTCCAAGACGACGCGCGGTACGGGGGAGCTCGGCAATTGCGGCCGCG
The DNA here is from genome assembly GCF_052090685.1 of Gulosibacter sp. NCBI lineage: Bacteria > Bacillati > Actinomycetota > Actinomycetes > Micrococcales > Microbacteriaceae > Gulosibacter > Gulosibacter sp. The sequence continues at coordinate 100,197 of NZ_JBQDBE010000001.1, forward strand.
CAGTGCTCGCGCGCGAGCGTGACACCTTCGGGTCCCACCCACTGGTGGTCGACTTCGCCATCTGTCACGAAATCCACGTATAGGGCGCGGTCGTCATCGTCTCCCACCGGTAGCCCGCCGACTGAGATGAGCTCGCCCGTGGCAATTCCATTGTCGCGACGACGTACCGGGAATTTGAGGCCACCAACCGAGTGTTTTCCCGGGGACGCCTTGGCCACGGGCACCCACTCGCCCGCAGCATCCTTGCGAGCAACGAGCTTGTAGACCATGCCGGAGGCCACCGATCCGGAACCGGTCACCACGCTCGTGCCGACGCCGTAGGAATCCACCGGGGATGCGGCGAGGGCCGCGATGGCGAACTCGTCGAGGTCGTTGGTCACGGTGATTTTGGTGTTCACGGCGCCGAGATCGTCAAGCAGATCGCGGACCTCGCGCACCTGTACGGGCAGGTCGCCGGAGTCGATGCGCACACCGCCGAGCTCAGTACCGGCAACCTCAATCGCGAGCTTCACACCATCGACCACGTCGTAGGTGTCCACGAGGAGGGTGGTGCCGGGGCCGTGCGCCGCAACCTGGGATTCGAAGGCCTCGCGCTCGGTCTCGTGGAGCAGCGTCCAGGAATGCGCGGCTGTTCCCATTGTGGGAACGCCCCAGCCGCGGCCGGCTTCGAGATTCGAGGTCGCGGAAAAGCCGGCAATATACGCGGCGCGCGCGGCGGCAACTGCGCTGCGTTCCCCGGTGCGTCGCGACCCCATCTCGGCGAGGGGCCGTCCGCCGGCGGCCGAGACCATGCGGGCGGCAGCGGATGCCACGGCGGAGTCGTAGTTATAGATGCTCAAGAACAGGGTTTCGAGAATCACGCCCTCGGCAAAGCTGGATCGGACCTCGAGCAGCGGTGATTGTGGGAAATACACTTCACCCTCGCGGTAGCCGCGAATTGAACCCGAGAACTTATAGTTCGCAAGCCAGTCGATGGTGACCGGCGAGACAACCCTGTTGTCACTCAGGAACTTAAGTTCTTCATCCGTAAACCGAAAATGCTCGAGCAACTCGAGCGCGCGACCAATCCCTGCCGAGACACCGTAGCGACGGTCGTTGGGAAGCTTGCGCGCGAACAGTTCAAAAACGCATTCCCGATCGGCGGTGTTGTCCTGAAGCGCCGCATCCACCATCGTCAACTCATAGTGGTCGGTCAGCAGTGCCGTCGATGGCGCGGTTGCCGGGCGGATATCGGGCGTGGGGACAGTCGAATCCTGCGTCATGGGCACAAGCATAACCATCTGAGACGCGTAGGATCAGCGATTGTGAGTAGTGCACCCATCGGAATATTTGACTCGGGCGTTGGCGGTTTGACCGTGGCGCGTGAAATTAGGGCCCAGCTGCCGCGGGAATCGATCTCGTATGTCGGCGACACGGCTCATTCGCCCTACGGCCCCAAGTCGATTGCCCAGGTTCGCGAATACTCGCTGGAGATTCTTGATGAGCTTGTTGACGAGGGCGTCAAAATGCTTGTTATCGCCTGTAATACCGCCTCGGCAGCGATGCTGCGGGATGCGCGTGAGCGCTACAGCGTGCCGGTGGTCGAGGTGATTGTGCCGGCAGTCCGCGCGGCCGTTCACGCAACGCACACCGGACGCGTTGGTGTGATTGGTACCGAAGCGACGATTGGCTCGCGGGCGTATCACGACGCTTTTGCTGCTGCCGTGAATCTGCAGCTCACGGCCCAGGCTTGTCCCGCTTTCGTGGATTTCGTCGAACGCGGTGACACCACGAGTCCTGAGCTCGTGACGATTGCGCAAGAGTACCTCAAGCCGCTGCAAGACGCGGATGTGGACACGGTCGTGCTCGGCTGCACCCACTATCCATTCCTCAAGGGCGTGATTGGTTACGTGATGGGTCCGGACGTGTCGCTTGTGTCCAGTGACGTCGAGACGGCTCAGGATGTCTACCGCGTGTTGGCCGATCGAGGACTGCTTAATTCAGGGGATGAACAGCCCACCTATAGTTATCGTGCCACTGGAGCGAATACCGAAGCGTTCATGCGCCTCGCCACCCGATTCCTCGGCGCCGATATTCGTCACGTTGAGCAACTGAAGACCGGCCGAATCCCGCAGATTCGCAACTGACCGGAGACTTGTCGTGCGACCCGAGCCGCAAACGCGTGCCGGGCAGTGCCTCCCCACCGCATCCGCAACAATTCAATTAGGAGCAGCAAATGACCAAGCGTGCCGATGGACGTGCACTCGATGAACTTCGCCCCGTCACCATCGAACGAGGCTGGAGTGAGCAGGCCGAAGGCTCGGCGCTGATTTCCTTTGGCCGCACGCGCGTGCTGTGCACCGCATCCTTCACTCCGGGAGTGCCGCGCTGGCTCACCGGTAAGGGCACCGGTTGGGTGACGGCTGAATATGCGATGCTGCCGCGTGCGACCAATGAGCGATCGCAGCGCGAAGCCGTCAAGGGCAAAGTCGGCGGTCGCACGCACGAAATCTCCCGGCTCATCGGGCGCTCACTGCGGGCAGCGATCGACATGAAGGCGCTCGGCGAGAACACCATCGTCCTTGACTGCGACGTTCTGCAGGCCGATGGCGGCACCCGAACCGCCGCGATCACCGGTGCCTTTGTGGCGCTGGCAGACTCGATTGAATGGGCACGCGCGAACAAGCACGTGCAGCTGAAGGCCGAGGTGCTCAAGCAATCGGTGGCGGCCGTGTCGGTGGGCATCGTGGACGGTGTGCCGATGCTTGACCTGCCCTATGAAGAAGATGTGCGCGCGGACACCGATATGAACGTGGTGATGACCGGCACCGGCAAGTTCATTGAGGTGCAGGGCACTGCCGAGCAGGAACCATTCGACGGCACTGAGCTCAACGAGCTGCTTGCGCTGGCGATCAAGGGCAATGCGGATCTCGCGCGCATCCAATCGAGCGTGTTGGCACAGTGAGTGACACGAAAACGCGGGTGGTGCTCGCGTCGAAAAATGAACACAAGCTGGAAGAGCTGCGACGCATCCTCGAACCGTCGCTGCCCGGGCTCGAATTGGTGGGCTATGACGGTCCCGCGCCGGTGGAGACGGGGCTGAGCTTTACCGAGAACGCGCTGATTAAGGCGCGTGCTGCGGCGTCGGCCACGGGACTGCCCGCGATCGCGGATGATTCAGGCATTTCGGTGAATGTGCTCGGCGGGATGCCTGGGATTTTCTCGGCGCGCTGGTCTGGCCCCGATCGAGGCGACGTCGACAACTGGAAGCTGCTGCTCTGGCAACTCAATGACGTGCCCGATTTTGCGCGGGGCGCGAAGTTTGTCGCGGCGGCGGCATTCGTGCTTCCCGGGCGGCTCGAGGATTCCGTGTTGGGGGAGTGGCACGGCACGATCCTGCGCGGTGCGCGGGGCGAGGGCGGCTTCGGTTATGACCCGGTGTTCTGCCCCGAGGGCTCTACACGATCGGCTGCCGAAATGCTCCCGGAACAGAAGGATGCGGTGAGTCACCGTCGCCGCGCGTTCGATGCGCTCGCACCGGTGCTGCGCTCCGCGCTCGGGCTTCGCTGAGGGGCGGCGCGGCAGAGCGGCTGGATTGGTGCGGGCGGGGGGACTTGAACCCCCACGCTGTAAAGCACAGGAACCTAAATCCTGCGTGTCTACCAATTCCACCACGCCCGCGCAGCGAACAGTCTAGCCGTATCTGAGCCCCAGCACGGACACCGCGGAGACGTTGAGTGAGCCGAGTGAGCCGTAAGGTATGACTAAGTGTTGTTTGAGCGTTTAGTTGTGGTGTGACGTGGAACCGATCCAAGAGATAATCGAAAGCCTCCCAGAGTGGCTGTTCCCCGCAGTTATTGCGGTATTAATTGCCGTGCTCATTGTCGTGATCGGCCTCCGAGTCTATTGGGCCCTACTTCGTTCGGCATTCAAACGAAAATGGGATGTGGACCTGCCGAGGGGCTATCGAGTGCGTCGCTCTAGCACGGCGCCACAATTCGAATTGCGATTCCCGCATTGGCGATACGCAAAAAGAGACGGTACACGCGATCGGCGGAAAAACGACAACGCAATAGTGACCAAAGAGAGTTCGGTGAGTGATGGAGAATTCGTGGTCCGTTATCGGAATCCAAAAACCATCTATCGTCTTGTCTCGATGCTTCGCACCCGGGGCTGCGAGATCCCATATGCCCGTGCGGAGCGAGCGAAATTGGGACAGTTTAGGGAGCGCGAAGAGCTTCACGCTGCAGTCAATTCGATCGAAGAAATTCTCCGACGGTTTCAGCACGATCCGTATGAGTTCGAGCAGTTTTGCGCGAATGTATTACGAAACAACGGGCTCCGGAACGTCCACGTTACGGCGGCAGCTAATGACGGTGGAATCGATATTAGATTCTTTGATGAGCGCGGTCGGCTCGGCGTCGTGGAATGCAAGCTCTATGCGAGAGCAAATTCGGTGGGTCGTCCGCTCATCCAGAAACTTGTTGGAGCGCAGCAGCACGAACAAGCGGAACGCGCCATCTTTATGACTTCGAGTCGATTCACGCCTGCTGCCGTCACCTATGCGAACGCTATGGCCGTAGAACTCATTGACGGCACTCAGCTTGTCGAACTTGTACGTCGTGCCGGTATGAGCGGCACTCAACGGGCACCCGCACCTGCCAACCCGGTACAGGTGTTTACAGACGCTGACCTCATTGCTGCATATCCAAGTGACTATCAATCCTGATTACGGTTTGGTCGGTCGTGTGCGGGGCAACTCGTTGCTGGATGACGCAATGGGCTGTGGATAACTTTTCTTAGGTTCCGATCCATGCGGCACTATGCCGTTCGTGAGCCAAGCTGTTACCACCATCACCGCCAGGGTGCGCGATCGCGTCCACCGGGATCGCATTGAGCTATCCGCGGGCGCGGCGGAAGCACACCAAATCGTGCACGATGAAGTGCGCGCATATGTGGAACGTGCTCTCGTCAGTGACATGCCGCAGATCCGTGACGAACAGCAGACGGTCAACGAAGTCCTCGCGCACATCACGGGATTCGGGGCACTTCAGCCGTTCCTTGACGATCCTGAAATCGAAGAAATCTGGGTGAATGCTCCTTCCCGAATCTTCGTAGCGCGTGACGGTGTTCCTGAACTCACCACCGCGGTGATCCCGGAAACGGAGCTTCGCGATCTTGTCGACCGGATGCTGTTGTCCACCGGTCGACGGCTCGATATTTCCAGCCCGTTTGTGGACGCCTCGCTACCGGACGGTTCTCGACTTCACGTCGTCATTCCGGACATTTCTCGCCGGTACCCATCCATCAACATCAGAAAATTTGCCCGGCGCATCCGTGACCTGAACGCGCTGGTAGACCGGGAATCACTCACGGCGCAGGCGGCAACATTTCTCCGCTCCGCGGTGCAGGCCGGCGCAAATATCCTGGTTTCGGGCGCGACCCACACGGGTAAAACCACCATGGTCGGGGCACTCCTCGGTGCCGCGCCCGTGAGCGAACGCATCGTCACGGTGGAAGAAACCTTCGAAATTGACCTCGTTGCCCGCGATGTGGTTGCGATGCAGTGTCGTCAACCATCGCTGGAAGGCACGGGAGAGATCACGCTTCGCCGGCTCGTGAAAGAGGCCTTGCGGATGCGGCCCGATCGACTCGTGGTCGGTGAGGTACGCGAAGCTGAAGCGCTGGAACTGCTAATTGCGTTGAACTCCGGGCTTCCCGGCATGTGCACCATCCACGCGAACTCCGCGCGCGACGCCCTCGTGAAACTGTCGACGCTGCCGCTACTCGCCGGCCGAAATATCGACTCAGGTTTCGTCGTCCCGACCATTGCATCCAGCATTGACCTTGTGCTGAACCTTGAACTCTTGCCATCGGGCCGCCGACAAGTGCACGAACTCCTCGCACCCACCGGCGCGGTGCATGCGGGCGTGATCGAAGCATCCACCCTGTTTCACCGACAGCACGGCGTGCTGGTCGCAACCGGCGTCAAACCACCGCGGCTCGAGAAATATGAGCGACGCGGGATCGACCCGACACAAATCTTGGTGCCGGAATGGTGACCGGAATTACCCTCGGGCTCCTCGCCGGAGCAGGCGTCCTCCTCATCCTGATGGCCTTCTGGTCACCAGCCGCAACCGCGACTTCCAAATCCACGCGAGAACTTGCGGTCGTGCGGCACCTTCGTGAGGACCTAATGCGCGCCGGGTTCGAACGCATCCCCGTTGCCGGATTCCTCGCACTCGCCTTTATTCTGGGGTGCATCGTCGGCGCAATATCGCTGCTGGCCACCGGAATCCTCGTGCTCGGCGGCATCGGCGCGATTGCCGGATTCGCCGGAACGATCGCGCTCATGCGCTGGCGTGCACAGCAGCGCCGCCGCGCGAATCGCGCGCACTGGCCTGATGTGGTTGACCACCTTATTGCCTCGGTGCGCTCGGGGCTCGGGATGCCGGATGCGATTGAACAGCTTTCGAAAACCGGTCCGGAAACGCTTCGGTCCGAGTTTGATGCCTTCGCCAGGCAGTACCGCGCCACCGGATCCTTCAACCTCGCCGTTGACGAATCGAAGGAGCGGCTCGCCGATCCGGTCGCCGACCGCCTCTTTGAAACGCTCCGGATGGCGCGCGACGTGGGCGGTACGGAACTGGCCCGGGTACTGCGTGACTTCTCCTCCTTCCTACGGGAAGAGCAGGCGGTCCGGCACGAAGCGGAAGCACGGCAGAGTTGGGTGGTCAATGCCGCGCGACTCGGGGTCGTAGCACCCTGGATCGTCCTGGTAATGCTCGCGACCCGGCCCGAGGCAGCTGCCGCCTACAACACCCCGGGCGGTGTGCTCGTGATTGGAATCGGTCTCGTGATCTCGGTGATCGCCTATCGACTTATGCTCGCTCTTGGCAAGCTCCGCGAAGAAGAACGGTGGTTCGCATGAACCCCGAACTCGGACTCGCGGTGCTCTTCGGCCTCACCCTCGGATTCGGGTTGTGGTCGATCGTCGGTGTGGTCCCTCGCCTGGCACGACCGCGCTTGATCGACCGCGTCGCACCCTTTGTGACCGATGTCTCGGACGAGGCACGGAACCACGTCAACCGCGGTACCGTTGATCCGCTCCCGGTGCTTGGCACACTGGTGTCTCCGGTGATTGCCTGGCTAAGCGGTGCGCTAAACACGATCGTCGGGGGCAATGACCTCGTTCGGGTGCGCCTACGGCAATCGGGCAGCGCCATGACCCTCGAACGCTTCCGCACCGAACAGGCAGTGTGGGCACTCGTCGGGGCGATTATTGGTGTACTCGGCGCAGTGCTGATGCTCCGAAGCTCCGCGCAGTACCTCCTCGGTGCCATCATCCTTCCACCCCTGTGTGCCGCCGGCGCCGTTGCCCTTCGCGACTTTCTCCTCCGCCGTGCGGCCGAGGCCCGCATCCGCCGGATCGCGAGCGAGTACCCAACCGTGCTCGAATTCCTCTCGCTCTCTCTCGCCGCGGGCGAGGGCATTGTGGATGCGCTGATTCGGCTCAGCAAGATGGGTCACTCCGAGCTCTCCCGCGAGTTCGCGGGCGTGGTGGTGCGCGTGCGCTCCGGCACCTCGATCGCCACGGCGCTGCGGACCCTCGGCCGCGACCTCGGTTATACGCCGCTCACCCGCACCCTGGACCACATCGTCACCGCGATGGAACGCGGGGCACCCCTGGTCGAAGCGCTCCGGGCCCAGGCACAGGATGCCCGTGATCTGTCAAAGCGCGAATTGCTTGAGGAATCGGGCAAGTCAGAGGTACGGATGATGGTGCCGCTCGTAATGCTCATTCTTCCCATCACCGTGCTCTTCGCCGTGTATCCATCATTCTTCGTGCTCACCAATACGTTCTAGCCGCGCCACCAACCAACCACGAGAAAGGCCCCACTATGCGACTGCTGCTCAACCTCCAGAATCAATTCGACCGTCTGCTTGACCGAGCCCGCCGCGAAGACCGCGGCGATGTACCGGGCTGGGTCTTGGTCGCACTCATGTCTGCTGGGATCGTCATCCTGCTGTGGACCGTCGCAGGCCCGCTGCTGACCGAAGTGTTCCAGGACGCGATAAACCGCGTGACCGCAAACTTCTAATCGTGCAATCGCTCAAGGCGAGGCTGAGGAGCGAACGCGGAGCCGCATCCGTCGAGTGGACGCTCGTCGCGGCCCTGCTCACGCTGCTTTTCCTCACCGTGCTGCAAGTCGGCTTCGCAATGCATATTCGCACCACCCTCATTGACGCCGCAGCCGAGGGCGCGCGGCAAGCGGGCCTGGACGGTGCAACCGCATTCGACGGGCAGCTTCGCACAGAGCAACTCATTGAGGCGGCGATTGCGCCCGAGTACGCCGATGACATCCGGGTGGATCGGGGCGAGACCCTCGTTGCCGTGACGGTTCGCGCGCCTCTGCCGCTGATCGGGCTACTCGGATTTCCGAACGGAGTGGAAGTGACCGCGCATGCACCGGTGGAATGAGCTCGCGCAGTCGCTTCGCTTGCCTGTCACGGGGCGGATGCGGGTGCAGGCGGCCGAGTGGCTTGACTTGCGGGTCACGAAGTGGCTCAGGTTCGTCCAGCAAGACCGCGGATCGGCGAGCCTCGAGTTTCTCGGCGTGGGGATTCTGCTACTTGTCCCCATCGCTTACGGGATGCTCACCCTCGTGCAACTCGAGCAGGCCATGTTCGCGGTCGAACTGGCAGCGAGAAACGGCGCGCGAACGCTCGTGGTGGATGCGCAACCCGCCCTCGATGGGTCGTTCGCGGCCGAGCAGATTGCCTGGGCACTCCAGGATCACGGCATTGACCCAAATGCGGCGCACATCACCATGACCTGTGCCCCGAACCCCGATTGCTCAGTGCTTGGCGACACCCTCACCCTCAATGTGCGCGTGGACGTGGAATTGCCGTTTACACCCGGGGCGGCACTTGCGGTTCCCGTCGAAGCAAACGCCACCTTCCCGCGCGAACGCTTCGAAGGGTTACCCGAATGATCCGCGGGCTGAAGCAGCTGGCGCGCACCCTCCGTGCCGATTCCGGATCCATCACGCCCTTGGCAATCATTTATGCCGTGATCGCGCTCGCGGCCGCGCTGCTGTTGTTTGCCGCGGCGGATCTCTATCTCGAGCGCAAGCAGTTGTTTACCCACGCCGATGCCGCAGCGCTCACCGCGGCCAATACCTTCGAGCTCGGTGATGTCGCCGCAACCGAGGGAAATCTGAGCATCCAGCTCCAGCAAGACGACGCCGTCCAGGCAGCCGAATCGTATCTGCTGACCCACGCATCCACCGACGCAGAACTGGTCAGCGCCACCGTGGACGGCGACACGGTGACCCTGCATGTGCAAGGGGAGTGGCGCGCAGAAGTCGGTGGGATGTTCTTCCCAATTTCGGTGCCACTGAGCGTCGAAGTCTCGGCGCAAGCCTCGATGGAGTAGCAAGCCCACAGCCGCGTCTTCGGGGTTTCCCCACACCTCGTGGCAGCAAGCCGGAGTCCAGCTCAAAATGGTCGAAATCAGCGGTGTCGGATTGCTAACTTTCGAGCCATGAACACCACAACACTCAACGCAACGAAGCGTGCGGCCTGGACTTTCATCGCCGCAATCCTCGCCACCATCACCCTGGTGTGCGGAGCGTTCCTCATCCTCAACCAGCCGATTCCCGAGTGGTTCGTGATCGTTGGTCGCTGGATTCCGGCGATTGTGGCCCTCATCGTGATTAGGGCCTACAAGCTTGACGGCGGTCTTGCCCGCTGGTGGCAGCTGCGGCCCGGCGGCTTGGCACGATTCGCGCTCGGCTCACTCATAGGACTTGCGGCACTCGTGGGCAGCAATTTTGCCGCGGCCTATCTCTACGCGAATATTGCCTGGATCGACCTGCACCCCTGGCCGGTAATTGGCCAGATGCTGCTCATGGTCATCCCGATGGCACTCGTGTTCACGATCAGCACCTTCGGTGAAGAAGTTGCCTGGCGTGGATTTCTCCAGCAAGCCTTCGAGGGCTGGGGATACCTCCGAGCCTCGGCAACGATCTCGGTGATCTGGGTGCTCTTCCACGTACCACTGCACGGCACCATGGCACTGCAAGGCGTCCTGCCGTGGCACGTGGCAATAGCATCCACCCTCGGACTCTTTGCCTTGGGAATGTTCCTCAGCGCCATCACCCTCCGGTTCGGGAGCATATGGCCTGCGGCCATCGCCCACGCAGCACCCCTGACGGCACTGAACTTCTTCACCAACGTGGATGCGCTCGCGCCGACCACCGTGTACGGCGTCACCGCGCTGACGAGTGTCATCCTCATCATTGTCGGCGCCGTGATCGCAAATAGGACGAAGCGCGCAACGCGCCCCGCGCACACTCCCGTGCAGACCAGGCTGCAGGGAAGCTATGCGCAAAATTAGCGGCGGCGGACTGCGTGCAGAGAATCGCACGGGGCGGCGGGTAGTCTGGAGGGATCATGATCAACCTCGATATCGCCGACGACATCGCCCACCTGCGGTCCACGTTCAACGACATTCGCCAGGTGCTCGACCCCGATGCGCTTGAGGCCAAGATCTCCGAACTGGAGACTCAAGCCTCGCAACCTGACCTCTGGGACGACCCCGAAAGTGCCCAGAAGGTGACCAGCGACCTGTCGCACGCCCAGGCTGATCTCAAGCGCATCCGTGAAATCGAACAGCGACTCGATGACCTCGAGGTGCTCGTCGAAATGGCCAAAGAAGCCGACGACGAAGACACCGCTGCGGAGGCACACCGCGAACTTCAGGCGATCACGAAGGTCGTCGGTGATCTCGAGGTGCAGACACTGCTCGACGGCGAGTTTGATCCACGACCGGCGGTCATCACGATCCGTGCCGGTGCGGGTGGCGTGGACGCTGCGGACTTCGCAGAAATGCTGCTGCGCATGTACGTGCGCTGGGCCGAGGGCCACGACTACAAAGTGACCGTGCTCGACACTTCATACGCAGAACAGGCCGGGGTGAAGTCGGCCACCATCGAAATCGATTCCCCCTACGCCTTTGGCACCCTCTCGGTTGAGGCGGGCACGCACCGACTCGTGCGCATGAGCCCCTTCAACTCGGCCGGGTCGCGAGAGACGAGCTTCGCTGCGGTCGAAGTGGTGCCGATGATTGAGCAGACCGACGAGATCGAGATTCCCGAAAACGACATTCGCGTGGATGTCTACCGTTCTTCAGGCCCGGGCGGCCAGTCGGTGAACACCACCGACTCGGCAGTGCGCATCACACACATCCCCACCGGCGTGGTTGTGTCCTGCCAGAACGAGAAATCGCAGATCCAGAACCGTGCCGCGGCGATGCGAGTGTTGCAATCGCGACTCCTGCTGCTGCAACGCGAGCAAGAAGAAGCCCAAAAGAAGGAACTCGCGGGCAATATCACCGCATCCTGGGGCGACCAAATGCGCTCCTACGTGCTTGCGCCCTACAAGATGGTCAAGGACCTCCGTTCGGGTTTCGAAAGTGGAAACCCAGACAAGGTCTTTGACGGAGGAATAGACGAATTTATCGCCGCAGGCATCCGCTGGCGCAAAACTGAACAGCAGGCCGCTTAAACCGTAGCCACAATGTTCCCTATTACGGGCTCAGGAACTGCTACTATCCGGGAGATAAAACGCCGATGGCCCGCTCCGGGCATCGGTACGCAGTGAGTTCTTGAGGAGTAAAGCCAATGGCGGCTAAGCAAAGAACTGCGGCCAAGAAGGAGACTTTTGGGTCGCGCAACGCATTTATTCTCGCGGCGATCGGTTCGGCGGTCGGCCTCGGCAATATTTGGCGGTTTCCGTATGTAGCGTACGAAAATGGTGGTGGAGCGTTCATCATCCCGTATCTCGTCGCACTGCTGTGCGCGGGTATTCCACTGCTTTTCCTCGACTATGCCATCGGGCACCGATACGGCGGGTCCTCGCCGCTGTCGCTCGCGCGCATCCAACGGTGGATGGAATCCCTCGGTTGGTGGCAAGTGCTCGTGTGCGTGATCATCGGCATTTACTACGCCGTGATCGTCGCGTGGTCGGCGATGTACCTGATTTTCTCGGTCACCCAGCAGTGGGGTGACGATGCGAACGGTTTCTTCTTCGGCAACTTCCTGCAGTTGTCGGATGAAGTGCAAGTCGGCTTCGACTTCGTGCCGGGTGTGTTCTGGCCACAGCTGCTCGTGTGGGGAGCAGTCCTCGTGGTGATGTTGCTCGGCGTCCGCAAGGGCATCGCCGGCGCGAACCTCATCTTCATGCCGCTACTGGTCGTGATGTTTATCGCGATGGTCGTGGTATCGCTGTTCCTCCCCGGTGCAATGGACGGCCTCAACGCCTTCTTCACTCCGGACTGGGGCGCACTGCTGGAGCCGAGCGTGTGGGCAGCCGCGGTCGGCCAGATCTTCTTCTCGCTCTCGGTCGGGTTCGGCATCATGATCACCTACGCCTCCTACCTGCGCCGTAAGACCGACCTCACTGGCTCGGGCCTTGTTGTCGCGTTCTCGAATTCGAGCTTCGAGATTCTCGCCGGTGTCGGTGTATTCGCGGCCCTCGGGTTCATGGCAAACGCGGCGGGTAGCGGCATCAACGATGTGGTGGATGCGGGAATCGGCTTAGCCTTCGTGGCCTTCCCCACGATCATCTCGCAAGCGCCGCTCGGATCAGTGATCGGGGTGTTGTTCTTCGGATCTCTGCTCTTCGCGGGCTTTACCTCAATGATTTCGATCATTGAGGTAGTCATTGCCGGTGTCCGCGACAAGCTTGGCATCAAGCGCTGGGCCGCGGTGACGATCGTCGTCATCCCAATGGCGATTATTTCGCTCATGCTCTTCCCGACCTCATCCGGCATGTATGTGCTCGATGTGTTCGACGCCTTTGTCAACCAGTTCGGCATCCTCGCCGGTGCACTCGCAATGGTGGTCGGTGTCGCGTGGATTGCGCGAAAGGTACCGTTGCTGTCGCGGCACCTCACGCGACTGTCCTCTTTCCCGGCACGCGGAATCTGGATCGCGCTGATTGCGGTGATCGTGCCACTGGCCCTCATCGGGATGCTCGTGTCCGAGATCATTGCGAAGACGAACGAGGTCTACGGCGGCTACCCGCCGGAATTCGTGATGATTTACGGCTGGGGTATGTCGATCCTGCTCGTGGTCGGCGGAATCCTATTGAGCCTGCTGCCGTGGACCTCGCGCGTTCGTCCAGACTTTGATGAGGACAAGGCAGACCGGGAAGTGGACGGATTCATGAGCGGGCAGCTCACCGAATCCGATGATGGCGTCACCAGTTCTGTCGGCACCGCTACTACCGCGAAGGAGGAAAACCGATGACCCCCATTGCAATCACAATGATGGTGATCTCGCTGGTCACCGTGTGGGGCGGCCTCGTGGTCGTTGCCCTGAACTTGCGGATGCGCGGAACCGACCGCGACCAATAGCATCCAGAAAAATTTGGCTGGCGACTTGCGACTGGGCGAGTCGCCAGCCAAATTGCTTTCTCGCGACGTAGCGTGGGCGTGCCATGATCAGATTTGACCACGTCTCCAAGCTATTCCGCGGGCAGACCGACCCCGCGCTGGACAGCGTGACCTTTGAAATTCTTCGCGGGGAGTTTGTCTTCTTGGTCGGGCCTTCCGGGTCGGGCAAATCAACGGTGCTGCGGCACATCCTGCTCGAGGACTACCCGACGAAGGGTCAGGTCCACGTGCTCGGACAGGACCTTGCGAAAATCTCGAACCGTAAGGTCCCCTTTTATCGCCGCAACGTCGGCATGGTGTTCCAGGACTTCCGGCTGCTCGCCAATAAAACGGTGTTTGAGAATGTCGCCTACGCGCAAAAAGTGCTCGGCAAATCGCGTGGACACATCCGCCAGGCCGTGCCCGAGGTACTCAAGACGGTTGGCCTCAAGGGCAAAGAGGACCGCTTCCCGCACGAGCTCTCGGGCGGTGAGCAGCAGCGCGTGGCGATCGCCCGTGCGGTGGTCAACAAGCCGGCAATTCTGTTAGCGGATGAGCCCACCGGTAACCTCGACCCGTCGACCTCGCGCGAAATTATGCGGGTGCTTCGTCGCATCAACAAGAACGGTACCGCCGTGGTGATGGCCACCCACGACGTGTCGATTGTGGATGAAGAGCGCCAGCGGGTGATCGAGCTGCTGGATGGATCGATGGTGCGTGACGAAGCACGCGGCGTCTACACGCCCGAGGTCGTCAAGTATGAGGAGCCCGAGGCTCCCGAGGTTGCTGCAGAGACCACTCGTGGGCAGACCATCGCGGCGGCCATGGCCGAGCGAACGGCGGCTCCGGATCGGCGCCCCGGCTCGAAGAAGGCCGATATTGATCATCCGACCACTCGACTGCCTGATGCGGACGAAGACGACGGTGCTGACCTTCACGAGGGAGGGGTGCGCTAATGCTCGGATTCGTACTCGGCGAAATGTGGCAAGGTTTGCGCCGCAACACCTCGATGGTCATTTCGGTGATCCTGGTGACCTTCGTGTCGCTGACTTTCGTGGGCGCATCCATGCTCCTGCAGCTGCAGATCCAGTCGATGAAAACCTACTGGTACGACCGCGCGCAGGTCGCGGTTGATTTCTGTACGGATGTGTCCACCTCACCCGACTGCTCGGCAGGGGTCGCCACCGAAGAGCAGATCGGCGCGGTCGAAGCGGAACTCACCGGACCGGCGATCGAGCCGTATATCGATGAGTACTACTTCGAATCCCAAGATGAGGCCTATGACCGCTTTGTTGAGCAGTTCTCGGATGATCCGATGGTGTCTTTCGTGCAGCCGGAGCAGCTCAATCAGGCCTTCTGGGTAAACCTCGTGAACCCGGAAGATTCCGAAATCATCGTGCAAACAGTGTCCGGGATGGCGGGCGTGGAGTCCGTGACGGACCAGCGACAGTTCCTCGACTCGATCTTTGCCGTCCTCAACGGGGCGAGCCTTGCATCCTTCGCCATCGCGCTGGTCATGCTGGTCGCGGCAGTCTTGCTCGTCGCAACGACCATCCGGCTGTCTGCCTTCTCGCGCCGCCGAGAGCTCCGCATCATGCGCCTGGTGGGCGCCTCGAACGGGTTCATTCAGGCGCCATTTATTCTCGAAGGACTGTTCGCCGGCCTTGTCGGCTCGCTTCTCGCCTCAGGTGCGATCATCGGTGCGACGCACTGGTTCGTGCAGGGCTACCTCGCTCCAAGGATGCCTGGCATTCAGATGGTGACCATTTGGCCGGATGCGGTGCTCACTTCAGTCGTCTTGGTGGTGCTCGGTCTCTTGCTTGCGGGGATTGCCTCGAGTATTTCGATCCGGCGATACCTGCGCGTCTAGGCACGGAACGTCGCCACCCTGTAGGCTAGAACGCTGACCTTGTTGCTGCGAGGTCTGTGTAAGTGCCGGGTTGCCGGCGAATACACCCGGATGCGGGGAGGAGGAAACACATGCCCAAAGAAAAGGGTGAGCGCGTAGTTGCGACAAACCGCAAAGCGCGGCACGACTACACCATTGAGGACACCTACGAGGCAGGCATGGTCCTCCACGGCACCGAGGTGAAAGCGCTCCGCGAGGGACGTGCGTCACTCGTCGATGGCTACGCCTACGTGGACCGCGGTGAAATGTGGATCGATAACGTTTACATTCCCGAATATTTCCAAGGCACGTGGAATAACCACACCCCACGCCGAAAGCGGAAGCTGCTGCTGCACAAAGAGCAGATCCGCAAGATTGCTGCGAAGACTCGCGAAGGTGGCTACACGATCGTGCCTTTGCGACTGTACTTCTCGGATGGACGAGCCAAGCTCGAAATCGGTGTCGCCAAGGGTAAGCGCGAGTACGACAAGCGCCAGGCGCTGCGCGAGCGGCAGGACAAGCGCGAAGCGGATCGCGCGATTGCCGCGCGGAAGTACGTGGGGGAATAGCGGCGGGGAGCTGATGCGCCGCATCCTCAGCTGATCGTCGCTGGCGCGCGCTATCTAATAACCAGAACACAGGTCGTTATTAGATAGTTTGTTATCTAATAATGATGGCGGTAGTCGTTCTTCGCTATGCAGTGCTGCCAGGAATTAGTACTGCTGAGGAAACAGAAGAACCCCGTCGATTCGCGTCACAGGCCTACTGCTGCCGTGTGCGCGCCCCGACGGGGCTCAAAGTGGAGATGGCGGGAATTGAACCCGCGTCCACGACTGAGATTCTGCGGTTTCTCCGGGTGCAGTTTGCCGTGCGTGTTACTCGGTTCCGGCCATGGGGGCAAACACCTTGACCGACACAAACCCAGTCACAGTAAAAGTCCCGCGGAGCCCTGTGACGCGGCTACGCAGCAAGTGTTCTAAATGACGCTAGGAACCAGACCGAACACGATTCTGGGCTAACGGACTCGGGCTCGCTGCTTAGGCAGCGAGGGCGAAGTCAGTGCGCTTGTTATTGGCACTTATGGTTTGCGAGGGGCGTTAACGAGATAACCCCGCGTCCTCGACCCGCTTCACGCAGTTTCACAAGCCATGTCGAAACCGATCATCCCCGTGTACTGCTGAAACTTCTCAGCGCTATTGAGTTGTAACAGGTGTAACCCTGAGACGTGCAAGTCTATTCCAATTTCGTGCGTTTGTCTCGTGCGTATCTTGGGTACGACCTCAGGTGGATTCAGCGAGGCACGCGCCAATACGTAAGCTGTGCCGCCTATTCTTAGTCTTATGACTTGGAATCAGGGAAACGACCAGGATCGCGAGAACAACGGCGACGAGCCGAAGTCCACCCCGCAGTGGAGCACCGACGGCTGGCAGCAGCCTGACTCGAACCAAACTGATTCCGGCAACCAGTCTGGCAGCGACGATGCTGCCGCTGGTGGCCAGCAAGGTACGGGTTGGCAGCAGGATGCTCCGGGCTACGACTCGGGCGATAGCGCCTTCCAGCCACCGCAGCAACAGAATGCTTCGTGGCAGGGGCTGAACGGCTGGGAAGGTCAGCAGCCGAATTTCGGCGCTCCGCCGCAGCAGGGGAACGCTGGATGGCAGCAGCCCAATTTCGGTGCGCCAGAACAGCAGCCGAACGCCGGATGGCAGCAGCCAGGCAATCAGCCGCAGGCAAACTTCGGTGACCAGGGTGGCGATCAGCAGGCTCCGAACCAGTGGCAGGGTCAGCAGCCGAACTTCGGTGAGCAGAGCGGTAACCAGGCAAACACGCAATGGGATGGCTCGTATTCCAACTTCAATGCGACGCAAGACGCCGAGCAAGACCAGCCCTCCGGTGAACCCGAGGCGTCCACACCGCAACAGCACGCATCCGGACAAGAAGAAGGCAAGCCAGCTTGGAGTAATTGGGCTGGGCCTGAAGAGCCTTCGATCGAACACCAGCCGGTAGACGCCGAAATCCGCGATGACGCGGCAGCGGACCAGGGCGAGGGCGAGGGCGAGGGCGCTAATGCAGCCGAGTCGCAGGGCACAGACGCCAATGCCGCGGCCAGGTCAGACCAGCAGGATTCGGGACACGACTGGAATTCATGGGATCAGCCAACCCAAGCGATTTCTCACCAGGGCGCCGAGCAGTCCTCCCAGGCGGCATCCGGACACGATGACACAAACCAGGGGTTCGAACCGCCCGCGCAATCCTCGGTGCCGGAACAGCCTTCGGGATCAGAACAGCCGCAGCAGCCCACCTCTGCATTTGGTGCGTGGCCTGCAGCAAACCAATCGACCGATAACCAGTCCAACCAAGCTGGAGCAACGCATCCTGACGAAGAATTCGTTGAGGGTCAGCAGCCGTCAATTACTGACGCATCGCAACCGGGCGGCCAGCCCGCCGATGACCAGAGCACCCGCCCATTCGACCGCGAGGATCTGCGAGGCGAGGACTCGGCGAATCAGCCGAACGCCGCGTTTGGTGCGTGGCCGGTTGCGGGACAGCCGGACTCGGGACAGGGCCAGCAGCACGGCTTCGACCAGGGCGCAGCTTCGTCAGATAACCAACCTACCGAGGCATACGGTCAGCGATCGCAGGATGGCCAGTCGAATGATGGCTACGGAGCTGCCGGATTCAGCGAGCCGGGCCAGGGCTTTGGTGATGACAATGGCGATAACCAGGGCGGCGGTGCCGGTTGGGGTGTCGCAGCCGGCGCTGCGGGCGCCGGAGCAGCTGGTTGGGCTGCAGCGAACCAGCCATGGAACGGCAATGATTCACAGTCGGATCAGGCGCAGCAGAATCAGTGGGGCCAGGAACAGAATGCTGACGCGCAGCAGGGATCCTGGGAGTCGCAGGATGATGCTTCGACGCAGGTCTTTGGTGCTCCGCCGGCTGCTTTCCCCGGTGACCAGAACGTTCCATTCCAGGGCGCACAGCAAGGCCCGGGCGGCCCCGGAGGTCCTGGCGGGCCCGGAGGCCCCGGCGGTTATGGTCCGGAGGGACCACACGGTCAAGAGCAGCAGAAAAAGAAGCCCTGGTACAAGAAGCGCGGCTTCCTCATCACCGCAATTGCGGTCGTGCTGCTGATCATCGCCGCAGCCATCATTACGCCGCTGTGGATTCACCAGAGCAACGTCGATCGAGGCGACAACCTCGCGGCAACGTTCCAGAACTCGCTCGATGAATACCAGTCCGCGTGGAATGAAGAGAATCTCGCTGCGGTATCGGCAGTGAACCTCACTGAGCCAATGAGTGCCGCTGGCTTCACTTGGTACGACCTCGGCGAAGATGAGCGTGCTTCGCTCGACGAGGCCTGCGCCGACGTGGCTCCAGCGCTCGACAAGCGCACCGAGCTCGCGGACGCGGCGGTGCCGGAGTTGCCCCAGGAAGACGCGGCAGAAGCATCCGATGCTTACCTGCAGGCACAGGAAGATGCCGCGGCGCTCGGCGAACAGCGCACCGCAGCGGATGAATTCCTCGCCGGTAGCGAGACCTCGCTCGGAAAGATGAACGAGTTCTGCGGCAACTACGCGGCCTACGCGGACCTCTACGAGACCTTCAAGACGAACCAGTCCGGCGTGATGGAAGACGCTTACATGGTCGAGCAGGGCGAGCGTATCGACACTGCTGACGGTTCGGTCTACTACGAGTGCACGGTCGCCGAAGGCTGCGCCAACCTCTACGACCCGGACACCCGAGAACAGTTCGCCTCCGCGTGGGACGAGACCTATGTTGCGTACTTCCAGGGACTTGCGGATCTCTATGAATCGCAGTGCTTCCTCGCGGACTTCGCGGATGTCTGCGCAGTTGGCGTGACCGAATACCAGACGACTGCCGACGCCTACCAGGCAGTCTCGGACCACCTCCGTTCGACGGAGCCCACGGTCGCAGTTGGTGAGACCCTCTATCCCGAGCTCGACACACTGAGCCCGGCCGCATCCGACGCAGAGATCGATGCGGACACGGCATTCCTCATGGCTTGGCAGGAAGTGGAACCAGGCGCGTACTCGATGAGCACCACCGGTACCTCGCTCGGTGAGTACTTCGCGGATGAGGTGTCGTCCATCCAGGACCTCGCCTCGGCCGCCCTGGGAGAGTAATCCTTCCGGTACGAAAAGCCCGGCCCTCGAAGTTTCGAGCGGCCGGGTTTTTCGTTGTGGATGCGGTGGGCGGCTAGCATCGAATCATGCAGCGACCGAAGATTTTCGTTCTCAACGGCCCCAACCTCAATACGCTCGGCACCCGCAAGCCCGAGATCTACGGGGCGGAGACGCTCTCGGGGATTGAGCAGCGCGTGCGTCGGCGCGGTGAGGCACTGGGGCTCGAGATTGAGTTCTTTCAGTCGAATCACGAGGGTGAGCTCGTCGAGAAGATCCAGCAGGCGCGCAGTGAGGCCGCAGGCATTGTGATCAATCCCGCGGCGTATTCTCACACCTCGGTCGCCATCCATGACGCGCTCGAATATGCGGAGCGTCCCACGGTTGAGGTGCACATCTCGAACGTGCACGCACGCGAGCCGTTCCGCCATCACTCGTATGTCTCGGTGATCGCGAATGTAGTGATCGCCGGTGCCGGTCCGCTCGGCTACGAGCTGGCCCTCGAGTGGCTCGCTAACCACCTTCGACCGACGCACTCGGTGTAGCTGGGGTGGTCGGGCCCTGCGCGTATCCGTGGTCTACCCCGCGAGTATCGGCCGCGCATCCCGCGTCTCAATTCTGAAAAAGTGCCACGACAGCCGCGACACGCGGTCGACACGCCGTAGGACTTCCTCCTCGTGGCACTTTTCCAGAAGTGGGTGTTGGTCTTTGGTGCGTTGAGCTTGGTTTTGTCGGGGCATCGGTAGCTCATCAACTGCGCAGATGGAGTTGATCACCGAGCGTAGAGGTAACTCATCGCCCGGCGTAGTGATGCAACGCCCGGCGGAATGGATCGGTAGAGCAGCATCGGGAGCTGAAACTAATCCACAGGCTCACGGAAATGCACGGAGTCCACAGTTTCCTTGCACAAGAAAACGCGAGTAGAAACCATTCGCGAACCTTGCTGCATGGATGCGCTCGAGGAATCATTTAGACAAAAACACGGAGTCCTTCGACGAAGCGACCTCATCAAAGTGGGAGTTGACGACGACCAAATTAAGCAAGGGGTCCGAACAGGACTACTGAAACGTGTGCGTCGAGGGTGGTACAAGCACAGCGACGTGGAAGTCACTCCCATAATTGAAGCGGCAGTGAATCAAGGCTGTGCTTATTCGGGTGACCCGGCTCTCGCTCTTCATGGAGCATGGAATCTGCACCGGCAACACGTGTATCTGCGCACCGGCAGGATGCATCACAATCGCGGGCCCGCGACGCCAACGGTGTTACGCAGGTCGAATGGACGATACGTTCCCGTTGAAGCAGCGGTTGACCCAGTCGAACTCGCCTTCGAGGTCGCCCTGGTGAAATTGGATGCGTCAGATTTGATCGTGGTCGGCGACTCGATCGTCCAGCGAGGACTGCTCACGATTACTGAAATCGATGAGATTGCGGCAAGCTACCCGCCGCGTATTCGAGCAGCGGTCAGGAGAATCAACGGCTTTGCTGAATCGGGAACGGAAACCTTGGTGCGCCTTTGGCTAGAGGAAATGAGGATTCCGTTTGTGCAGCAGTTCATGTTTCGTGACAGCCAGCGGGCAGACTTTCTCCTCGGCAGGGGGCTGATTCTGGAGGTCGATAGCGTCGCGCATCACGCGTCGCGGGAACAGCAACAGAAGGACTACAACCGGGACCAGTACCTCAGGGGGCTCGGCTACGTCGTTTTTCGCGTCACCTATGACGATGTGATGCGCAACTGGAAGTTCGCGAGTGAGCAGCTGATGCTCATCATCCAAAGAGGCGAGCACTTGAAGATTCCGGCATTTCGCCGCGGAGCGCGCTAATAGCCGAGCCTTCCAAGGTAGGTTTCCTACTTCAACGGATGCCTACCTTCTGAAAAAGTGCCACAAGAGCGGTGACACGCCGTCAACACGCCGTGGGAATCATCCACCGTGGCACTCTTTCAGAGGGGGCGGGCCTTCGGGGTGAACACCCGAAGCCGCAGAACGCCGGAAATCTACGAAAACAACCGCTGCGAGGCGATCCGCGCACCTTCGCTGAGCGCCTCCAGCTTGGCCCAAGCGATGTCCGGGTGCACGCGCCCACCAAGCCCGCAGTCGGTCGACGCGATCACGTTCTCCGCGCCGACTACCGAGGCAAACTGTTCGATTCGGTCAGCAACGAGTTCTGGATGCTCGACAACATTGGTTGAGTGCGACACCACACCCGGTACGATGAGCTTCCCCTCGGGGAGCGCAACATCCTGCCAGACCTTCCACTCGTGGGCGTGGCGTACATTCGCCGCCTCGAAGGAATAGGAACCCGCACGTACCTCGAGCATCTGTCGCACGAGGTGCTTGAACTCAATATCGGTGGTGTGCGGTCCATGCCAGGAGCCCCAGCACAGGTGGAAGCGCACCTTGTCTTCGGGCAAGCCTTCAAGCGCGTGGTTCAGCGCGTCGATGCGCACCTGCGTAAACGCCAGGTAGTCCTCAACACTCGGCTCGGGCACGACCTGGTCCCAGGACTCCGCAATTGAGGGGTCGTCGATCTGCACCGTGAAACCGGCGTCAACGATCGCACGGTATTCGTGACGCAGTGCTTCAGCGCAGGCCCAGACGACTTCTTCATCGGAACCGTAGTGCTCATTCGGCAGGCGTGCCGCTGAACCGGGGGAGAGCGCCGCCACGAACCCTTCGGCCGACGAACCGAGCTCGGTCAACGACGACTGGAGCCCCGCGATATCCGCCGCCACCGCATCCTGGCCGATGTACTCGATTGGACCGGTGATGGAAGGCTGCACGGTGGGCTTGCGCCCGGCCAGCACGCCGTTCTCCGGGTTGAGATAGGCGTCGCGGAAGCGCGCGCGGTCGCGGCGGTGCGCGAAGGAAGCCAACCGAACATGTCCTGGCTCGGAGAGGATCGGGTCAGCCGACGCATCCGCCGCCCAGCGGTCTTCATCGCCCGGCGTGAGTCCCGAGAGCCGGGTGAAGGAGTAGTTCCACCAGCCACCGTAGTCCACGGCCTGGGTCATGAGGTGGCCGTATTCGCCGTCATTCAATACCGCGATCCCGAGCTCGTCTTGCCGACGAACGACGCCCACCACTTCCTCGTGCAGTGCCGCGGTGAATTCATCCCAGCTCAACTCGCCGTCTTGGTGGCGCTTATTAGTCTCGAGCAGTCGCTCGGTGCGGGGGAGTGAACCCACGTGCGTGGTTTGGATGCGATCGCGATTTGGCTGCGTCATGGTGTCCCTTCTGGAGTCGGATCCTCTGACGTTACTCCTTCCGCGCTTTCGCTGGCCGCCTCGCCGTTACTTGGCGTCACGACGCACACAATATTGCGGTCGCCCTGTTCATTCCAGCCGCCCTCAGAGGGCGCGAACGCCATCGAACTCCAGTCGGTGGATGTGGCCGGAGCTTCGCCAGTGAAGTCAGCGAAGGCCTGTGGACAGTTCTCGTCGATCAGCTGCTGGATCGCTTCGTCGCCCGGAAAACTGTCCCCGTCCACAGCCACCACCGTGGTGACTTCGTAGAGGTGCGGTTCGGAACAGGACACGACATAGGCGAACGCGTTGCCCTCATCGGCGGTGAAACAGTCACCTGCGCCGGTCTCGAAAATCGAGATCGGTTCGTTTTCTTCATCCTGTACGGCGCAGCCGCTCAGCAGCGCCCCGCTGGCCACAATGCAAGCGAGGATGCACGTCGAGAGCCTCGTAGTCTTCATTGCGCCAGGATATCTGCTGTGTCTTGGCGCCGTGCCGCGTGGGCACCCAGGCGCCGTTCCGAGGGAAAGCGGTCGTTCGGGGATATGCTAGCGCAGTGTCCATTACTGCCGATCCTCAGACAAATCGTTGGCCCGCGTTTATCGTCACGATTGCCGTTGCAATCGCGACGATTCTTGATTTGGTGAAGGTCAACGTCACCATTTCGCCAATGGAGGAGACGCTCGGGCTGACCAGCTCGCAAGCGCAGCTCATTGTCGCGGGGTACGTGCTGGCTTTCGGTATTCTCCTGGTGCCTTCGGGCCGGCTCGGCGATATCTGGAACCGCAAGGCGATGTTCATCATCGGTCTGAGTGTGTATGTGCTCGCGAGTCTGTACTGTTCGCTCGCGCCGGATGCGACCCAACTCGTGATCGCGCGTTTGATTCAGGGCGTTGCCGCGGCCATCCTGATGCCGCAGGTGATCGGGATGATCCAGAACCTGTTCGAGGGGCAAGAGCGCGGCCAGGCCTTCGGCATCTTCGGGGCCGCGATCGGTATCGGCACCGCATTCGGCCCGACGATCGGCGGACTGTTCATCGGCGCCCTCGGGCCGGATCTCGGCTGGCGCTGGACCTTCGGCATGAACGTCCCGCTCGGGTTGATCATCCTGCCCTTCGCGATTTGGCTCCTTCCGGGCCGGCAGAAGCACCAAGCGCGCAGCGACCTTGACCTACCCGGTGTCGGGTTGATGGCCGGTACTGTGCTGTTCCTGATGCTGCCGTTTGTACTCACCACGGGTGGTGAGGAAGACGATCCAATGCGGTGGTGGTTCTTGCCACTCGGGGCGCTCTTCGGTGCAGCATTCGTGTGGTGGGAGCGACGCTACGTCGCGGCGGGCAAGGACCCGGTGATCGATTTCGGCCTGTTCAAGTGGCCGTCGTACCGCAACGGTGTGCTGATCACGACCATCCTGTTCGGGATGATGCCGCCGGTGTTTTTCGTCTTGACGCTGTACAACCAGCAGGGGCTCGGTCACGCTGCGGTCGTGGTCGGGATGATCACGATCCCCTTCGCGATCACCTCGGCAATCGCGGCAGCAGTCTCTGGCAAATACACGTTCCAGCACGCGGCCACGCTGGTGCTCGTGGGCATGATCATTTTCTGGATCGGGATCTGCTCACTCGTGCTGGTCGCGCGGCTCGCAGACCCGGAGGCGACACCGATTTGGATGGCGGCCGTGCTCGCCGTGGCCGGTATCGGCCAGGGCCTCATGATGTCGGCAAACCAGATGCGCACGATGAAGCACGTGCCAATGGAGTCGGCCGGCGTCGGCGGCTCATTCATGCAGGTTGGGCAGCGACTCGGTAATGCGATCGGCATTGCGATCGCGACGTCGATCTTCTTCTCGGCCGTCGCAAGCTTGCCACTCATAGGCGGCGTCCCCGACCCCTCCGATCCGCAGACGATCGAGACCTATCGACAGGCGTTCACGGCGGCGATGGTGTTTGTATCGGGCATTGGGCTGCTCGGGCTTGCGTTCGCGTTCGCGGATTGGCGGATCGATCGGCGCGAGAGGCGCGAAGGGGTGGCGTAGCGCGGAGCGCCCTGTCCCCGCGGACGCGCGACAGGCACGACAACTACCGATGAATGTCGTTGGCCGCCGCTACGGTGAAATTATCAAGCAAAACAACTGAAGTATCACGCGCAACAGCGCAGGAGACACATACATGGTTCCGACAACTCGAGAAACTCAGCGTGCAGAACTGCACAAAACCATATGGCGAGTGGCTAATGACCTTCGTGGTTCTGTGGACGGGTGGGACTTCAAAACCTACGTGCTCGGGATGCTGTTCTACCGTTTTATCTCTGAGAACCTGACGGCGTATATCAATAGGTGGGAGCAGGAGGCCGGCTCCCCAGATTTCGACTACGCACTGCTGGGGGATGAAGAGGCCGGCTTGGTTCGCGATGACATCGTTGCGGAGAAGGGTTTCTTCATTCTGCCCTCGGAACTGTTTGCGAATGTTCGCTCACAGGCATCTACCAATGAGAACCTAAACGAGACGCTCGAGCGGGTCTTTCACAACATCGAGGGCTCAGCGGTCGGTACGGACAGTGAGAACGACCTCAAGGGCCTGTTTGATGACCTCGACGTCAACAGCTCAAAACTCGGCAACACCGTGGCCAAGCGCAACGAGAAGCTAGTCAAACTCCTGAACGCAATGGGGGAGTTACCTCTCGGTGATTTGCAAGACAACTCGATCGATCTGTTCGGTGACGCCTACGAGTTCCTGATGACGATGTACGCCTCGAGCGCTGGCAAGTCCGGGGGTGAGTTTTTCACGCCGCAGGAAGTCTCGGAGTTGCTTGCTCGAATCACGGTCATCGGGAAGACCGAGGTAAACAAGGTTTATGACCCAGCTGCGGGTTCTGGTTCGCTACTGCTCCAGTTCTCGAAAGTGCTTGGCAAGGACAACGTCCGGCAGGGCTTTTATGGTCAGGAGATCAACCTGACCACGTACAACCTCGCGCGCATCAACATGTTCCTGCACGACATTAACTACGAGAAGTTCGATATTGCGCACGGTGATACCCTGACCGATCCCGCGCATTGGGACGATGAGCCATTCGAAGCGATCGTTTCGAACCCGCCGTATTCCATCCGGTGGGATGGCGACGCGAACCCGCTGCTGATCAACGACCCACGCTTTGCGCCGGCAGGGGTGCTGGCGCCGAAGTCGAAAGCTGACTTAGCGTTCACCATGCACATGCTGCACTGGCTGGCAGTGGATGGCACTGCGGCGATTGTTGAGTTCCCGGGCGTTCTCTATCGTGGCGGTGCGGAACAAAAGATCCGCAAGTACCTGGTCGATAACAACTACGTGGATGCGGTCATCCAGCTGCCGCCGGACCTCTTCTTCGGCACCACGATCGGCACTTGCATCATCGTGTTGAAGAAGTCCAAGACAGTTAACTCAGTGTTGTTTATTGATGCCTCATCGGAGTTTAAGCGTTTGGGCAATAAGAACAAACTCACCGAGGAGAACCGGAAGACAATTCTTGACGCCGTTGTAGCGCGTGAAGACGTGGACCACTTCGCGAAGGTGGTTGCAAACGAAGCGATCGCCGAGAACAGCTATAACATCGCGGTGTCGAGTTATGTCGAGCAAGAAGACACACGCGAAGTCATCGACATCGTTGAGCTGAACGCCGAAATTAAGCGGATCGTCGCGCGCCAGCAGGTACTGCGTGACTCGATTGATGAGATTGTGGCGGATCTTGAGGGTGCGCAATGACGGACGCCTCAACCGATGGAATCATTCTCTACCAACGAGAGGATGGTCTTCCCGGGCTCGAGGTTCGGCTGGAATCTGAAAGTGTGTGGCTGAGTCAGCAGCAGTTGGCGGAACTGTTTCAAACCACTCGAGAGAATATTGCGATCCATATTCGCAATATCTATGACGAGGAAGAACTGCGCGAATCGGCAACTAGTAAGGATTTCTTACAAGTTCGTCAGGAGGGAAGGCGTACCGTTCGGCGACGGATAGTGCACTACAACCTCGACGTAATTATTTCGGTTGGATACCGAGTCAAGAGTAAGGTCGCCACGCAGTTTCGTATTTGGGCTACCGAACAGTTGCGGAACTATATCGTGGGCGGTGTGGTCGTGAACGAGCGTCGTCTCGAACAACTCGGGCAGATGGTGCAAATTCTGTCGCGTTCCGTTGATCAACTGGTATCCGGCGTAGCTGAGATCTTCACCGGCTATTTGCCCAGTCTGCGGCTGCTCCGTCAGTTTGACGCAGGTGACCTGGGGATCCCGGAGGGAGGGGTGCCTCGCTGGGAGCTCACGATCGAAGAAACTCGACGCGTGATCGGACAACTTCAGGCGGCTTTCCCGGAGGATTCGCTCTTTGGCGGGGAGCGAAGCGACAACCTAGAAGGTATTGTGCAGGCGATTTACCAATCATTCGGGGGCAACGAACTGTACCCAAGCACGCAGGAGAAGGCCGCCAACCTGCTCTACCTCGTGGTGAAGGATCACCCGCTGTCTGATGGCAATAAGCGCACGGCTGCGACACTGTTCGTCACGTTCCTCGCGAAGAACAATGCGTTACTTGGCCACGATGACCAGCCATTAATTTCTAATAACGCGTTGGCGGCAGTGACATTAATGGTCGCGATGAGCGAGCCGAAGGAGAAAGACCTCATGATCGCCTTGATCGTAAATATGTTGGCGGAGGATATGTCGTGAATCGTATCGACAGCTTAGTAGCGAGCCTGAGTCCCCAAGGAGTGACGTTCAAGTTACTTGGCGACTTAGCCATCACTGTTCCTGGATTATCAGGGAAGACAAAAGCCGACTTTATAGACGGAAACGCTCGATTCGCATCCTATAGAAATATATTCTCGAACCTCAGCCTCGACCAGCAGGCCGATGATTACGTCAAGGTGAAAGATGGCGAGAAACAGAACGCCATACAGCTGGGCGACGTTCTCATCACAGGTTCGTCAGAATCGCTTGACGAAGTAGGTATGTCATCTGTTGTTACTAGCGAACCGACAGAGCGGATCTACTTTAATAGTTTTTGTTTTGTCGTGCGATTTATTGACAAGACCATATTTGATGCTGGGTTTGTCAAATACCTTTTCCGAAGCGAATTCGTGCGAAAGCAAATTCGCAGCACGGCGAACGGTGTTACCCGTATAAATATCTCAAAGCCGCGGTTCATGAAGATACGAATTCCCGTCCCGCCTCTCGAAATTCAGCGAGAAATCGTGAGAATATTGGATCAGTTCACACAGCTGGAGGCGGAGCTGGAGGCGGAGCTGGAGGCGGAGCTGGAGGCCCGGCAGCAGCAGTATGCCTACTACCGCGATTCGATACTGGTTGGGGCTGAATCTGCGATGGTTGAAATGGGAGAATTAGGGAGCTTCACGCGCGGGCGGCGATTTACGAAGAAGGACTACCTGGCGGGAGGAATCCCTAGCCTCCATTACGGTGAGATTTACACTGATTTCGGCGTATCGGCGAGCCAATCAATCAACTCTGTTCGTGAAGATATGCGTAGTCAATTGCGTTTTGCGCCATCCGGTAGCGTCATTTTTGCAGGCGTGAGCGAGACTGTTGAGGACGTTGGTAAGGCCGTTGCCTGGCTTGGAGATGAACCTATTGCAGTTCATGACGATACATTCACCTTTGTAAGCGATCTAAACCCGAAGTACGTTGCCTATGCGGTTCAATCTCAAGACTTTCACCGGCAGAAAGAGAACCACGTCGCGCGAGGCAAAATGAAACGCTTGTCGGGGGCAGGGCTCTCGAAGATCGCTATACCAGTGCCGAGTCGGAATGCGCAGGACAGAATCGTATCTTTACTCGATCAGTTCGATGCCCTCGTCAACGACATCAGGATCGGTCTGCCCGCCGAGATTGCCGCGCGTCGTAAACAGTACGAGTATTACCGCGACAAGCTGCTGACATTCAAGGAACTTGCGCAATGAGCGAGAACCCCGGTCGCAAGTACGACCCAATTGCGGTCTCATCCGAAAGCACCGTCGTTGCGGAATACGTTCCCGACGAGCACTCTGCCGCCTCATACCAGTCCGAGGATGCGCTCGAAAAGGCATTCATCAAGCAGCTGGAGTCCCAGGCCTACGAGCGGCTCAAGATCACTTCCGAATTAGAGCTGGTCGTTAACCTCCGGGCACAGCTCGAACGACTTAATCAACTCAGCTTCTCCGACAAGGAGTGGGACTCGTTCTTCAGACACAAAATCTCGGGCGCGAATGACGGCATCGTCGAGAAGACCGTGCGCATCCACGAGGACCATGTTCAGCTCCTCGAACGGGATGATGGGACCACCAAAAACATCACTCTGATCGACAAGAAGAACATCCACAACAATCACCTTCAAGTGATCAACCAGTACGAGGTTGATCAGGGTGAGGGTGGTGCAAACTATTCGAACCGCTATGACGTGTCGGTGCTGGTCAACGGTCTCCCGATGATCCACGTCGAACTGAAGCGACGCGGCGTCGATATCAGGCAAGCCTTCAACCAGATTGATCGCTATCAGCGGGACAGCTTCTGGGCAGGCTCCGGTTTGTTTGAGTATGTGCAGCTCTTTGTCATCTCGAACGGCACACTCACCAAGTATTACTCGAACACAACTCGTCGTCACCACATCGACGAGAACTCAAAGAAAAAGCGGAAGTCGAAGACCTCCAATAGCTTCGAGTTCACGTCCTGGTGGGCAGACGCACAGAACCGCCCGATACAAGACCTCAATGCGTTTGCCAAGACATTCTTCGCAAAGCACACCATCCTGAATATTCTAACGAAGTACTGCGTGTTGACGGCCGACAGGATGCTCCTGGTGATGCGCCCGTACCAAATTGTGGCGACGGAACGGATCCTGCAGAAAGTGCAGATCTCCACGAACTACAGGCAGCTCGGTACGGTCGACGCGGGCGGCTATGTCTGGCACACTACCGGCTCCGGCAAGACCCTGACGTCGTTTAAGTCGGCGCAGTTGGTCTCCGAGATCCCGGAAGTCGACCGAGTCCTGTTTGTAGTTGACCGTAAAGACCTTGACTACCAGACGATGCGCGAGTATGAGCGATTCTCACCAGGCTCGGTTAACGGCAGCACCAACACCGCTCAGCTTGCGAAACAGCTGTCACTGCCAGTCGGCGCTGTGCTGGGCAAGCGTGGCGACGAGACACTCGTGAACCGGAAGATTTCGGTCACCACCATCCAGAAGTTGTCGACGTTTATTAAGGCCAATGCTGGTCACGAGATCTACAAAGGCCACATGGTCATCATCTTTGACGAGTGTCACCGTTCGCAGTTTGGCGACATGCACACTCAGATCACGAAGGCATTCAATAAGTACAACCTCTTCGGCTTCACTGGCACCCCCATCTTTTCCACGAATGCGGGTAGCGGCGGCAACCCACAGCTCAAGACCACGGAGCAGGCGTTCGGCGAAAAGCTACATACGTACACGATTGTCGATGCGATCACGGACAAGAACGTGCTGCCGTTTCGGATCGACTACGTCAACACCGTTGAAGTCGGCAATGTGGTCGACAAACAGGTGTCCTCGATCGACACCGAGAGAGCACTTCTCGCCCCAGATCGGATCAGCCAGATCGTGAAGTACACGCTCGAGCACTTCGATCAAAAGACGAAGCGTGCTGAGCACTACACGCTCGGTGAGCGACGCGTTCGAGGCTTCAATGCACTGTTCGCCACCGCTTCGATCGAGGCTGCGCGGGTTTACTACAACCACTTCCAGATGCAGCAGATAGGCCTACCGTCCGACAAACAATTAAAGATTGGCCTGATTTACTCCTACGGCGCGAACGACGCCGTCGAAGACGGAGGGCTCGACGAAGAGGGCTTCGACACGGACGCCCTGGACATGGACGCGCGATCCTTCCTTGAGGATGCGATCCAGGACTATAACGACATGTACGGCACGTCCTTCGACACTTCCGCCGACCGGTTCCAGAACTACTACAAAGACCTCTCGCTTAAGTTGAAGCAGCGCGAGATCGACCTCGTCATAGTCGTGAACATGTTCCTCACAGGCTTCGATGCAACTACGCTCAACACTCTGTTTGTCGACAAGAGCTTGCGCGCGCACGGGCTAATCCAGGCCTACTCGCGCACGAATCGCATCCTGAACTCGGTGAAGACGTACGGCAATATAGTGTCATTCCGAAATCTCGAGGACCAGACGAATTCTGCTCTGGAGCTGTTTGGCAATAAGGATGCCCGAGGCGTCGTGCTGCTTAGACCCTACTTGGAGTACTACGCCGAATATGCCGACAAGGTGCACGAGTTGCTCAACAACTACGTACCGGGCGAAACAATCGTGGGGGAGCAAGCGCAAAAGGACTTCATCAGTACCTTTAGTGCGATCCTCCGCTTGCAGAACATCCTCACCTCATTTGACGAGTTCGAGGGCCACGCGTTGTTGTCGGAGCGGCAGGAGCAGGATTACCGCAGTATTTATCTTGATCTCTGGAACGAATTTCGTACAGTTCGTGACGGTGACAAAGAATCGATCAACGATGACGTGGTATTCGAGATTGAGCTGATCAAACAGGTTGAGATCAATGTCGACTACATCCTCTTACTCGTGCAGAAATACAAGGAGCGGCACGGCGATGGTGAGGATAAAGAGATTCGAGCAGAGATTTCTCGCGCCATTGACGCTTCACCGACACTGCGCAACAAGAAGGATTTGATCGAAGACTTCGTCGACTCCGTGTCGATTGATGGGAAGGTCGATGAAGAGTGGGCGGCGTATATAGCGCAGCGGCTCGAGCGAGAACTGAACACGATCATCGAGGAAGAGAAGCTCAAGGTGGAGCCGACGCGGGAATTCATGCAGTCAGCGTTCCGCGATGGTGAAGTGCGAACCCGCGGGACAGCTGTGATGAAGATTCTGCCTCCTGTCTCCAGGTTCTCACGAGAGAAGAACCAGGGTGAGAAGAAGCAGCGGGTGCTGGAGCGGCTCGGGGCGTTCTTTGAACGGTTCTTTGGTCTGGGCAGTAGCAATTGAGGATCCGGCGAAGCGGGTCGCCTGCGATATTGAGCAAGTAGCAAAGGATTTTTGCAGGTGTGAGCAATGGAACGTCCATCGCGCCGACCAGGTGATTAGGCTCATCGCCGACAGGCCGTAGTGGGTGCCTAACGCAAAACTGAATCAGCGCGTGCCAAATGTATAAAAATAGGTGGATGGTGAACGACATAATTGCCGTGATCGAGAGAGCCCGAGCCTCGTCTGGACTTTCTCAGCGTGACCTGGGCGAACTGTGCGAGATATCGCAGCCCACGCTGAATCGTATTCTGAGTGGCGAGCGGCCCATTAAGATGACGGAAGTAATCCGTATCTCCGACGCGACCGACTCTACTGTCGTGCAGCTTTGTGGCAGTGCGGTCACTGATCGCGTTGAGTGCGTCGCTGCCTTGACTGAAGGATCGAGTCGGGCCTTGCTGTATCAGCCACTATTGCGCTTCATGGAAATTGATTCGTACCTAGACGAGCAGGGTATTCCCTCAACTTGAGGATGTAACTGGCGTGGCAGGAAGCATCTCAAGCACCGAACATGTTTCTCTAAGGATTTTGAATCTGAATAGTTGCCAGGACCATTGGCAAACAGCGCGATCGCGAACAAACGGAATTCTATTTTGAGTCAAAGGAAAGGAATGATGGACAGAAGCGGCGTCAGTTTTCAATCCATTGGAGAAGGTATATTCCTGGTCAACGGCGTCAGCGTGAGCCCGAGGACAGGTCTGTATGTGATGAGGGCAGAGACAAGGAAGAAATCTGCAAACTTGGGAAGGGTGATTGTGCGCCAACCCCACGCAGAAATGCAGCGCAAGCACTTGAAATAGCTACCGTGCGGGCAGTCTTCAGGCTCCAGGGCAACACTGAGATCGCGAAGCCGCGCATCCTCGGCTGCGAGGTCTCGCGAACGAAATTACTTGCGATAGTGCCTAAGCAACGCTGCTGAATGGAGTCAACCATGTCGAAAGTCCTGATCCTTGCCGGAGATTTCTCCGAAACCCTCGAAGTCTTTTACCCGTACGAGCGATTGCGTGAGGAAGGCTACGAGCCGGTCATCGCATCCCTCGAAAAGAAGCGCCTGCAGTTCGTGGTCCACGACTTCGAACCCGGCTATTCCACCTTCACTGAGAAGCTCGGCCACGGGTGGGATGCGGATATCGCCGTCGCGGACGTGAACCCGGCTGACTATGTCGCGCTTGTGGTTCCCGGTGGTCGCGCACCCGAGTACTTGCGCAATAACCCGGATGTGCAGAGCATCGTGCAGCACTTCTTCAACGAGTCGGCGCCGGTCGCCTCAACCTGCCACGGACCGCTGATTCTGGCGTCGTCTGGAGTGCTGCAGGGGCGCCAGTCCTCAGCATTCCCCGAAGTCGCGCCGGACGTGACCGCCGCTGGAGCGACCTACGTGAACTCGGAAGCCCTCGTCGACGGCAACCTGGTGACCTCGCGGGCTTGGAATGACAACGGTCCCTGGTTCGGCAAGTTCATCGCCATGTTGCGAGAGAAAGCGCCGTTGAACGGCTGAGTGTCCTGCAAGGAATGAATTCCGGCGGCCGGTGGCGTGAAGCTCTGGCCGCCGGATTTTGAGCCCGACCCTCATCTAGGCTGTCGATCGTGACTCCATCCCGCCGTGTCCCCGAACAACAGTCCGCTACGCAAATGCATCTGGTCGCGATGGTGAATCCGCCAACGAGCCAATACGCGGTGAACTGGCGAAATCCGCTCGGTCGCGAAGACTGGCTGTCCTCGCGGTTCTACACCGACCTCGCGCGCATGCTTGAGCGCGGCAAGTTCGACATGATGTTCTTCGCCGATGCCCTCGCCGTCCCCGAAGATCGCGAAGGGGACTACGGCACGACGCTGCAAACCGCGGGCAAAGGCAGCATTTACCTTGACCCGATCACCACGATCTCGCTCGCAGCGGCAGTAACCAACCACATCGGCCTTGGCGCAACGGTCTCGACGAGCTTCCTGCCGCCCTACACGATCGCCCGGCAGTTGCTGTCCGTCGATCACCTCTCCGGAGGACGGGCAGCCTGGAACATTGTCACCTCCACCACCGACGCCGAGGCCCGCAATATGGGCCACGACGGAATCGCCTCGCCGGGCGAGCGATACGACAACGCGGATGCGGTGGTCCAGACAGTCGTCGATCTCTGGCGATCTTGGGAACCGGATGCGCTCATCCGCGATCGAGAGTCGGGCACCTTTGCCGATCCTGCACGCGTGCACCGGGTATCCGGTGACCTCTCGCGAGGACCACTCACGCTGCCGCGCAGCCCGCAGGGGAATCCGGTGCTCATGCAGGCAGGTTCCTCACCGCGCGGACGCGCTTTTGCGGCTCGTTGGGCCGAAGTTATCTTCGCGATTGGCGACTCCGAAGAAGGGATGCGCGAGCTACGAACCGAGCTGCGCGAGCGGGCTCGGATCGACTATGGGCGTGATTCGAGCACCATCAAGGTATTGCAAGGGATTCAGCCCGTTGTGGGGTGGACCGACGAGGATTCAGCCGCGAAACTCCGCACGCTGCGAGATCAAATCGATCTGCCTTCGGCACTCACGAAGCTTGCGAGGCTGTTGCATGCGGAGGAGCTCAACCCGGAGGACAGAGCGACGGATGTGCTCGCGGAACACCGCGGCGCAACCGGCAGCGTCGGGTTCGAAGACATGCTGGCATCGGTCAGCGAGCGGCAAAACTACACCGTCGCGGATCTTGCGATCGAGCAGTCGCTGAACCAACTGCATCCACAAATCGTGGGGTCGCCAGCGACCGTTGCCGACCACCTTGAACACCTATTCCGCAGCGGCGCAGCCGACGGCTTTGTGGTGTTCCCAGCGCTTTACCACTCGTCGTTCGAGGACTTCGTCGCCGGGGTCGTGCCTGAGCTGCAACGCCGCGGGGTATTCCGTACCGACTACGCCGGACCGACGCCCCGAGACACCCTTCGACAGGCCCAGTAGGTCCGTGGTCTACGGTCGCAATCCGATTGCTGCCCCGCAGCGTGCTGGGGCCACAGCGAATTGTTCACTGTGGCCCCAGCACTGGCTTTCGTTGCTCGATGGTTTACTAGTCGAACACGATCACGTTTCGGGCGATCGCACCGCCCTCGAGCTCTTCGTAGGCCTGGTCGATCTGATCAATGCGGATACGTCGCGACACGAGGTCGTCGAGGTTGAACCGGCCTTGCAAATAGAACTCCGCATACATTGGGATGTCGAGTTTCGGGTTTGACTGCCCCATGTACACGCTCTGAAGCGCTTTCTGACCCTGCAACATATCGGGCATCGTCGGTAAGGAGAGTTCCACACCGGGTTTGTGCATGCCAACCTGCACGAATGTCCCACGTGTACGTAGTAGTGACCAAGCCTGCTCAGCAGTAACCTTGAGGCCGATAACTTCGAAGGCGTAGTTGACGCCGCGGCCATTCGTGAGCTCGCGAACCGCTGCAGCGAGGTCCTTCACTTCGCCAGAATTAATGGTGTGCGTCGCACCGAACTTCTTCGCGAGTTCAAGCTTCTCGGGTGATAGGTCAATCGCAATGATTGTCTTGGCACCTGCAAGGTGTGCCGCCTGGATCGTGTTGAGCCCGACGCCACCGCATCCAATGATTGCCGCAGTGTCGCCGACCCCGAGATCCGTTGCGTTGATCACGGCGCCGGCGCCGGTGATGACACCGCAACCAAGTAGGCAAGCGCGATCAAACGGGATTTCCTTCGGAACCTTGACCACGGAGTTCTCGTGCACCAACATTTCTTCCGCAAATCCAGACAGATCCGCCATTTGAAAGACTGGCTTACCGTTCTGGGTAAGACGGGCCGGTTCTTCATTGGTGCGACGGACGGCCTCGGGGTGCCAGCATGAATTCACATGGCCTTTCACGCACTCTTCGCACACGCCGCAGTAGCTGATGAGGTTGGATACGACGTGGTCACCGACCTTGAGTTCCTGCACATCGGGGCCGATCTCTGTGACGATACCGGCAACCTCATGCCCGGCAACCAGTGGGGCAGTTAGTCCCAGCACGTTCGCGGCTTGTTCTGGATCGGTCAGCTGGATGTGTCGGTCGGAGTGGCATAGTCCCGATGCTTTGACCTGAACGCGAACCTCTCGGTTCCGTGGACTGTCGAGTTCGATTTCTTCGACTCGGAACGGTTGATTGAATTCAGTTAATACTGCTGCTTTCACGGCGTCTCCCTTGATCCGATCTAGTTTTGGTCCTCAGCATCGTCATCGATCTGAGGTGATAGGAGTCAGGTTATCCGACATGTGTCGGAGAAATGTAGAGTTCGCTGTGAATGGAGCCGTTCTGGCGCGCAGATGCAACCAACAAGGGATGCGGGGATCTCAAATGCGGACATCTCGAGTGGCACGCACGTCCCATGCACTCTGCAGGCATATCCCTGACGAAACCGACTGTTTCGGCAAGTGGTACTGCACCGCGTTCGTTCAGCTTGCTGAAAAATTTGGCGTACATGGGGGAGCACGGCACCAAATGCGCTTCCTGAGTGCCCCAGTACGCCAAACGTTTCTCGCTGCCGCGGGAACAGCCACTATCGGCACTGGCTCGTTCCATATCAACTGGTCGCGTGGACTAATTCGGTCGCTATACTCCCGTTGTCATTGTTAGTCCGTGCTGGCGCGATAATACGGTGGGAGTGGTCTTGGTTCGGATTGCGTTGCCGCCGGGATCACGCACCACCTGGAGGGTCCCGTTTGAGGTGCCCGGACCGGGAGGCGAATGGCAGCCCGCACAGCATGACCATGGAGGTCACGAGTTCTACACACAACTGCGTCAGTTTCTGGGATCATTACCGCCAAGTGAACGCGAACTAATTCGTGCCGAGCTTCGTGAGAAGCTTAAACTTGGCTCGCGAGGGGAACTCGTATTCGGGCCGGGAAGAGAGCACGATGTCGATCTCATTGCCTCGAGTCGATTTGTTCTCGAGCTGCGATTGTCAAGTGTTGGAGCCGCAGATCCTGGTGATGCGGAGCAAGAACCGGCTCACCGACATGTACGTCTCTACTATGTTGAGCCAGCCAAAGACTCTGAACTGTTGCTCCTGCTTCTAATCAAATCCAAACCACCAGGCAAAATCGGACTACAAGAACAGAACGCTCACGCGAGAGAAGCCGCCAAGATCGCTGACGAACACTGCAGGCAGAATGGACTCCTGTAACACCCTAAAATAGGGCGTGTATGATCTAAAAGTCATATTCACCGAACTAGGACAGTGTTGCGAGGTAGTGCCATGAGTATTGACGAACTTCTTGGTGTCGATACTGGTGATCCTAAACAGCGGCTCGCCATCGAACTCGTGCGCGAGGATCACGAGATGCTCAAGGAGTTGGTGGCGCTGCGAGAGCAGCTCAAAGCGAGCCAACAAGAAATCGGTGAGCTAATGGGCATCAGCCAAAGCGCAGTCGCCCGCATCGAACGTGGTGAGCGTGACCCCAGGCTGTCAACCCTTCGTCGCTATGCGCACGCAGTCGGCGCATTGATCGAACACCGCGTTATCCCGATTGCTGAGTTGAAACTCCGTTGGGAACCGAAGGACTTGAGTGGGCCGGTTGGCCGTGGCTACCAACTGCCTGACAGGCAAGACCTGACCGAGGCATGGACAGGTTCGGCGAAAAGAGGCCGTCGATGATGCGCTCACCGATTCAGGAACTGCAGGTCGATCACATTCTTGCCGTTCCCGGAGGTCTTCAGCTATTAGGCGTAATGATTTCGCCTACGGTCACGGATGAACAGGATGAGAATCCGCACGATAGCAATGCAGTTACGACCTGGGCACTATCGGTGCTTATCCGCGATCAAGATCCCAAGCTTGGTGTCGTGGGGCACCTAGATCATCGCCTTGCTGGCTATACCTACGTGGCCGATGTTGTGGCACCGATGATTTTTTTGAAGGGGGCCGAAGTTGATCTCCAGGATGGCAACGAGATACGGAAATTTCTCGAACGTCATGCAACAACGGTCAGCCACGTGCTTTGGGACTTTGCTGCTGCGGCTGTTCGATCTGCAAGCGGTGGAGCCGGCGGCGTGCCAGACTTGCCGTTCGGGACTCCTGAACCGTACCTGGACGTCGATCTCGAGACCTAGGGACGTTCACTTTGCTGAAAAATTTGGCGTACATGGGGGAGCACGGCACCAAATGCGCTTCCTGAGTGCCCCAGTACGCCAAATTTTTCAGGACCAGCAGTTCTCACCCGGCCTAGTTCCAGAACCAGGAACTAGAACAAACAACCAGAAGCCGCCCTACTGCCGGTGCGCCCGGAACACCGCAAGCGCCTCATCGTGCAGCGCGCCGTTCGTCGCGAGTGCTGAGCCGTGCCACGGCCCATCCTGGCCATCGATCGAGGTGAACTGCCCGCCAGCCTCTTCAATAATCGGCACGAGCGCCGCCATGTCGTAGGCCTGCAGATCGATCTCGCAGGCGACCTCAAAGGCGCCTTCCGCGACCAGCATGTACGGCCAGAAATCTCCGATCGCGCGCGAACGCCACATCCGCTCATTGAACTCAACGACCGGCGCGAGCTGCCCCGCCTGCAACCAATACTGCATCGACCCGTAGCTGAACTGTCCTTCTTCGAGCCGGTCGACGCCAGAGACATGGATGCGGCGGTCGGTTGCGGTGTCGGAGTCGGCCAGGTCGTCGTCGAGGTACGCGCCGTGCCCGGTTGATCCCCACCAGCGGCGATTCAACGCCGGCGCCGAGACCACACCGACCTCGGGGCGACCGTCAATGACCAGCGCAATGAGCGTTGCCCAGATCGGAACGCCGCGCATGAAGTTTGCTGTGCCGTCGATCGGGTCAATGATCCACTGCCTGCGCGAGGTGCCTTCGGTGCCGAACTCCTCACCGTAGACCGAGTCGCTTGGCCGCTCGTCGGCAAGTTTCGCGCGGATGGCCTGTTCCACTGCACGGTCACCGTCGGTGACATGCGTGCGGTCCTCTTTCACATACACGCCGAGGTCGCGGCGGTTGAAATAGTCCATGGACATGGCATCAGCGATATCCGCGAGCTGGCGGGCGAGACGAAGGTCAGCGGTGATCGAATGCAGGAGTTCATAGGCCATAACCTCAGTATCGCCTCTGAACACGCAATTAAAGTCCGCACGCTCCGGGAATATCGGGTTTCCGGAGTGCGTTAGTGTGCAGGTGCCCATTTTTGTGGGTGACCCAAGTACGCAGCAGCGAGGAGACCCCTTGACGATTACCACCACTGCGACGGAGCGCTTTGAAATCCTTGACCCCAAGGATGCTCGACTTACGCCGGTCCTCGAAGATCTCGTGCGGGAATATGACGCACGCTATGGCGATCTCGAGGGACATGACGCTAAAGCTGAGGTATATGACGGCACGGCTGATCGGTTCCTCCCCGAACACGGCGGGGCGTTTATTGCACTGATGGACGGGGACACTGCCATCGCCACCGGTGGCATCCGCCAATACGACGAGCGGACCGCCGAGTTTAAAAAGATCTGGTCGCATCCAGAACGTCGCGGCCAGCGACTCGCCAGCCGGATGCTTGAGAAACTTGAATCGACCGCGTTCGAGATGGGCTATGAACGGGTCTATCTCACCACCGGCCCGCGACAGCCCGAGGCAGATCGCCTCTACGAACGTCAGGGCTACACCCCTCATTTT
Source organism: Gulosibacter sp. (assembly GCF_052090685.1). Classification (NCBI taxonomy): domain Bacteria; kingdom Bacillati; phylum Actinomycetota; class Actinomycetes; order Micrococcales; family Microbacteriaceae; genus Gulosibacter; species Gulosibacter sp. Next base: position 139,567 of record NZ_JBQDBE010000001.1, read on the forward strand.
GATCCCGAAGCATTCACCGCGCACGCGTACGTGAAAGCACTCATTCCCGAGGCAGACGCCTCGAAACTCCCCACCTCGAGCATTGCGCAACTCTTCGAATTCAACGGAGTTGCCGAGCACAACTGACGCGCACGCAACTTCGCCGCCGTAGGTACCCCGCCAGCAACCCTGGTGGTGGGGGACCTGCGGCGGTCATCGTTTTCCGGAGTGAGATGGGTCGCGTTCGGAATGACGTGATGGCGCGACCCGTCGAGCGTCGAGTGTCGAGTGTCGAGCATCGATGCATTGCGCGCGGGCATTACTACTGCCACGCATCGATACTGCGCATGCATTGAAATCGGTGTCTTGTCGAGAGCCCGGAGCTGATGTGACGCAAGATTTCGTGCCGTGAAGTTCTGCGCGATTTCGTGACGTCACACAGTGGCGATGCGGCCGGGCGCCGCTCAAGATTGCCTCCTACAGGTCGAAGCCCTATGACCGGAGGAGACACCGTGACCACCACCGACACCAGCACACGATTCGAGGTCGTGAGCCCGAGCGATCCTCGAGTGCAGTCCGTGCTCGAAGACCTCGTTCGCGAGTACGACACCCGATACGGGAATATCGACGGTCACAATGCGCGTGCCGAGGTCTACCGGGAACTCGAAGCCTACGAGCGCGAGCGACGTGGCGTATTCCTCGTCCTCTTCGATGGGGATGCACCGATCGCCTCGGGCGCGGCACGTTCACTCACCGAGGACACCGTCGAATTCAAGAAGATCTGGACACATCCGGAACGACGTGGTGAAGGGCTCGCATCCCGACTGCTCGTGGAGCTTGAAGACGTTGCGCGTGGGGTCGGCTACGAGAAAGTCTTCCTCACCACCGGTCCGCGTCAACCGGAAGCCGACCGGCTGTATGAACGCAGCGGCTACACCGCGCACTATGAACCGGGAGCGCCCACCGTGCATCCTTATACCAAAGCGCTTGTTGCGGGGATTGACGGTACCGAGTTGCCCGAAGGCCAGGAGCGACTCGGGATCGATTTCGCAGAGCTCGTTGCGCAGGCAGGCGACGCGCAGACTGCCGCGGCGCAAATAAGCGCGGCGAGAACGGACGCCGCGCAAACTGGAACAGCGCAAATTGGAGCCGCGCAAACTGGAACCGCGCAAACTGGAACTGCGCCGACTGGTACAGCGCAAACTGGAACCGCGCCGACCAACTCAACGACCCGGCGCATCCTGCCACGACGACACTGGGGTCGCTGGGCGGTCGCGCTCATCGTGCTCTTCCTCGTTTCGCAGTTTGCGGTTTCGCTCGTCAAGAACCCGAACTGGCGCTGGGATGTGTTCGCCGAGTACTTCCTGTCGCAAGCGATCGTGGAAGGGCTCATACTGACGCTCTTGCTGACCGCAATCGCGGCAGTAATCGGCTTCCTGCTCGGGGCAATTCTTGCCGTGATGCGGATGTCTGAATCGCCGATCCTGAAAAGCATCGCCAGCGGCTATATCTGGTTCTTCCGCGCGGTGCCGCTCGTCGTGCAGCTCGTGGTCTGGTACAACCTGGGCTACCTCTGGCCCACCCTCGGTTTCGGCACCCCGTTTACGACCGATTTCTGGCTCTTCGAGTTCAACACCGTCACGCTCATCTCCGCGTTCACCGCCGCGATCCTCGGACTCTCACTGCACGAAGCCGCATATTCGGCCGAAATCATACGCGGCGGCCTACTCTCGGTCGACCAAGGTCAGGTTGAAGCTGCCCGTGCACTCGGGCTCCCGCGCCGAACACGCTTCTTCCGCATCGTGCTGCCGCAAGCGCTCAGGTCCATCGTGCCGAACGCCTTCAACTCGGTCATTGGCCTCGTGAAGGGCACCTCGGTGGTGTTCATCGTCGCACTCCCGGAACTCTTCTACACCGCCCAGGTGATCTACAACCGCAACCAGCTCGTGATCCCACTGCTGTTAGTGACCGTGGTCTGGTACGCGGTCATCACTACCCTCCTCAACGTCATTCAGCACTACATCGAACGCCACTACGCGAAAGGCCACGAACGATGACCAGTACCAGCGCATCTACAATCACCCGCGGCCACGTCGAACTGCGCGACGTCCACAAATCTTTCGGCGAGGTTGAGGTGTTGCACGGCATCGATCTCACCATCGAGCCCGGCGAAGTGGTGGTGTTCCTCGGTCCCTCTGGGTCTGGCAAGTCGACGCTGCTGCGCGCGATCAACCACCTTGAGCCGATCGAGCAGGGTGAAATCACCATTGACGGCGAATTCATTGGTTACGCCGAGCGAGGCAATGATCTCGTTGAACTGCCCGAACACGAAGTCCTCAATCGACGGCTCCGTGTCGGGATGGTGTTCCAGCAGTTCAATCTCTTTCCGCACCTCACCGCAATCGAGAACGTCACGATTCCAGTCACCTCCCGGCGATTGAAATCGAAGGATGCGGCGCGCAGCCGAGCGCTCGAGTTGCTTGAGCGAGTGGGACTTCGCGAACTCGCGGATCGGTATCCGCGCCAACTCTCAGGAGGTCAGCAGCAGCGGGTCGCCATCGCCCGCGCGCTCATGTTGGACCCCGATGTGATGCTCTTCGACGAACCCACCTCGGCGCTCGATCCCGAACTCGTGGGCGAAGTGCTCCGAGTGATCCGCGCACTCGCCGAACAGGGACGCACGCTCATCGTGGTCACCCACGAGATCAGTTTCGCCCGGGACGTCGCCGATCGCGTCGTATTCATGGCTGACGGGCGAATCGTCGAGCAGGGCACCCCGGATGCGGTGCTCGAGCATCCGCGCGAGGCGAGAACACGCGACTTCCTTCGTCGGTTCCTCGCCTAACAGGAGCGGCTGCCTCGCCTCGAGTCCGGCGCTTCCATCCCTTCACATTTCAACACTATCCACGCAAACGCTTTTCACACCCCCTTGAGGAGAACCACCATGACCATTCGCAACCCATTCGCGAAACTCCTGCCGCTCTTGGCAATATCCGGACTCGCACTTGCCGCCTGCGCGAATCCGACGAGCGTGGCCGGCACGGAAACCAGCAATACCTCGGGCTTCGACCTCAGCTCGAGCAATGTGGACGCCCGCCCGCACCTTGAACCGGTTCAGGAAGCCATTGACGCGCTTGAGGAAAGCGGCTTCGAACCGATTACAGAAGGGCAGCTTACGGTCGCGATCAGTGTGTACACGGCACCGCTCGCCTTCGCTGCGGAAGACGACCCGAACGTCGTCCTGGGCAGTGAAGCCGACTTCGCGCAGCTCATTGCCGATGGTCTCGGACTCGAGCTGAACCTGCAGCCGGTGTCCTGGGCAGACTGGCCGCTCGGCGTGCAATCTGGCAAATACGACCTGATTACCTCGAACGTCACCGTCACGGAGGAACGCAAGGACCTCTTCGACTTCGCCACCTACCGCGAGGACGTCCTCGGATTCGCGGTCGCCGCTGACAACACCGAAATTGATTCGATCACCGAGGCTAAGGATGTTGCCGGGCTCAAAATCGTCGTCGGTTCCGGCACCAACCAGGAAGCCATACTGCAGGCCTGGGATGCGGAGAACGTCGAAAACGGCCTCGAACCGGTGGAATTCGTGTACTTCGAAGACAACGCTGCCGCGAATCTCGCACTCAGTTCCGGCCGAGTGGATGCGCTGCTTTCACCAAACGCGGTGCTCGCTTTTGCCGCAGCATCCACGGGTGACACGGAAGTGGTCGGCACGCTCAACGGTGGCTGGCCCGAGACCGCCAATATCGGTGCCGCAACTGCGAAAGACAATGGCCTGATCGACCCGGTGCACCTGGTGTTGCAAGAGGCCTACACCAGTGGCGCCTACCAGGAGGTCATCGATCGCTGGGCGCTCGAAGATGAAGCGATCGATGAATCGCTCAAGAACCCACCGGGACTGCCGCGCGAATAGCCAACGGCAGCCTGTCCGTTCGAAGTCACCCTGGGGGAACACGGCCCCTCAGGGTGACTTCGCTTGGGGTTGACGCGCCAGACTATTCCTCCGGCTGCTCCGCGGCGGATGCGCTGCTCGAGTCGTCCGGGTCCATCGAGGTGAGTAGACGGCGTAGCGAGGTGACTCGGGCAGCGCCGATCGCATCCAACCGACCATCGCTAATGGCTGCGTCGAGTTCGCAATCTGGCGAGTCCTCCCGGTGCGTGCATCCGCGGGGGCATTCGGCGACCACAGCTGCGATACCGGGAAAGGCCTTGAGCACCGAATCCGAGTTCACGTGGCCGAGCCCGAAGGAGCGCACGCCGGGGGTGTCAATAATCCACCCGTCGGCACCCTGCGCATCCTCGACCCGCAGCGCGACCGAGGACGAGGAAGTGTGTCGGCCACGTCCGGTGACCACGTTGACGTGACCGGTAGCGCGGCCCGCTTTGGGAACAAGGGCATTCACGAGCGTGGACTTGCCCACACCCGAATGGCCGACCATGACGGTTGTGTGGCCGGTCAGCATTTCGCGAAACTCGGGGGAGGGCCCTGACTCTTCGGTCGCGTCCGCCTCGGTCGCACCTACCCCGAGCGCCTCCGCTCCTAGCGCCGACTCGAAGACGGGCACATCGAGTGAGGCGACGAGCTGCCGGATCGGCGCGGCCGAAGCGAGGTCCGTCTTCGTGATCACGACGATCGGTTCGATTCCGGCGTCGTAGGCCGCCACCAGATAGCGGTCAATGAGCCGCGGGCGCGGTTCCGGTTGCGCGGCCGCCACCACCACGCACAGCTGGTCGGCATTCGCCACAATAATCCGCTCGATCCGATCGGAATCGTCCGCCGATCGCCGAAGCAGCGTTTCGCGTTCGGCGATGCGCACGATCCGCGCGAGCGTGCCGGCATCCCCGGTCACATCGCCCACGAGTGATACCCGATCGCCGACCACCACCGACTTGCGGCCCAACTCCCGCGCGGTCGCGGCGATCACAGTCCGTTCGCGCTTCTTGTGCCCCTCGTCGACGAGCACTCGGTAGCGTCCGCGATCCACCGTCAGGACGAAGCCCTCGACCGCATCCTCATGATCGGGGCGCTGCTTCGTGCGGGGGCGCGAGCCGCGACGGTTCGCACGAACGCGCACATCGTCTTCGTTCCAACCACCGTATTGGTCGTACGCGTCAGTGCGTTCCCAACTCACAGTCCGGCCTAGAGCTCGGTGGTCAGAAAACCAGTCGTCACGGGATCAATCTCGACCGGCGCGGAAGTATCGCCCGCGAGCATCCCTTCCCACAGCTCAACAAACTGCGGCAACGTCTTCGAAGTGCTCTTCACATCGTCGAGGGTGATGTCCGCCACCGCGAGCCCCACGAGTGCGCCGGAGGTGGCCATGCGGTGATCCGCGTAGCACTGCCATTCGGCGCCATGCAGCTCACCGGGACGAATCACGAGACCCTCCTCGAGTTCATCCACATCGGCACCAATTCGGGTGAGCTCCGTCGCGAGCGCCGTGACCCGGTCCGTTTCGTGGCCGCGCAGGTGACCGATTCCCGTCAGGGTGCTTTCGCTCGAAGCAAAAGCACAGACCGCGGCAATATTCGGCACAAGCTCGCCGCCGGCCTCCGAGAAGTCAAGCGTGATGGCCTCGAAGGAACCACCCTGGACGATGCCTTGCTCGACGCGACAGGTGAGTAGCCCATCCGCATCCACCGACACCTCAGCACCGAACAGCGGCAGAATCTCCCGCAGCAGGTCACCGACCTGGGTAGTCTCGGCGGGCCAGTTCGGGATGCGCAGCTCACCGCCGGCGACCACGGTCGCGAGCATGAACGGCGCAGCATTCGAAAGATCGGGTTCGATCGTGAGGTCGATGCCGGAGATCGGTCCTGGTTCGACCCGCCAGGTGCGCTCATCGATGGTGCGCGCATCCACCCCGCGGTTGCGGAGCGACTCGAGCGTCATCTCGATGTGTGGGAGCGAGGGAAGCGTGTCGCCCGTGTGGTGGAAGGTGAGGCCCTTCTTGAACCGCGGGGCTGCGAGCAGCAATCCGGAGACGAACTGGCTCGAGCCGGATGCGTCGATCTTGAGCTCTCCGCCTTCGACCTCGCCGGTTCCGTAGAGCGAGAAAGGAAGCTTGCCGCGCTTATCGTCGTTGACGTTGACGCCGAGGGCACGCAGGGCGTTGATCGTGCCGGCCATCGGCCGATTGCGGGCCGCCTTGTCGCCATCGAAGGCAACCGGGCCGAGCGCGAGGGCGGCCATTGGCGGAACGAAGCGCATCACATTACCCGCGAGTCCGCAGTCAATCGAGACGCCGCCTTCGAGTTCTTCGGCGGGGGAGATCTCCCAGTTGGGGCCGTAACGTCCAGAGCCTTCCTGCTCGGTTACCGTGGCGCCGAGCTGGCTCACCGCATCACGCATGAGCTGCGAGTCGCGGGCGTGCAGCGGGTGTCGAAGTGTCGAAGGCTCCGCTGCGAGCGCCGAGAGCACGAGCTCGCGGTTCGTGATCGACTTCGAGCCGGGTATTTCCACTTCCACGTCGAGTGGTGTTTCCGCTTGCGGCGCGGCCCAGGGACCGTCGTCAAGGATGAGCGGATCGGCTTGTTGATCGCCGTAGAGGTCGAAATCGGGCCCGGAATAATTGAAGATCTCCATCGGTTACACACCTTACCGGCCCAACGCGAGGAGTGGAGGAATCAATGGCAGTCGGACTGATGGACCGCCCCGTCGTAGACTCTCAATTGATGAATGCTTCAGACACTCGCAACGCGGAATACAGCGATGAAGAGCTCGCCAAACTGTTCGACGAACAGGCAATGCCGCTTCTTGATCAGCTGTACGGTCACGCCATGCGCATGACGCGCAATCAGGCCGATGCCCAAGACCTTGTGCAGGAGACTTTCACGAAGGCGTTTCAGTCCTTCCGGTCGTATCGCCAAGGGACGAACCTGCGCGCGTGGCTCTACCGCATCCAGACGAATCTTTATATCAACCAGTACCGCAAGGCGCAGCGCGAGCCGTACCCGAATGCGCTCGATGAGCTTGAGGATTGGCAGCTTGGGGGAGCGTCCTCGTATACCGCGGACTCGTCTTCGCGGTCTGCCGAGGCCGAGGCGCTCGACAACCTTCCTTCCGATGCCGTGAAGGATGCGCTGGCCGAGTTGGCAGATGAGTTCCGGATGGCCGTGCTGCTCGCCGATGTGCAGGGCTTCGCCTACAAAGAAATTGCAGAAATTATGGACACCCCGGTGGGGACGGTCATGAGTCGACTTCATCGAGGTCGCAAGCTCTTGCGCGAAAAGTTGCGTGACTATGCGACCGAGTATGGAATCGGCGTTGAGAAGGAGGACGACAAGTGAGCGATTGTGGTTGCGATAAAGCCAAGAATGGGCTCGAAGACTATCTCCGCGACGAACTCGCGGCCGATTACCGAGCCGAGATCGACGAACACCTCAAGGGCTGCCAGGACTGCTCGAGCGAGGCCCACATTCACACCGTGATCACTGACGTTGTGCGCCGCACGTGCAATAGCGAGGCGGCACCCGCCGACCTGCAGGATCGCGTCCGCTCCGCTCTCCGCGCCACGAGTCACTAGCCGCGGGCCGCTAGCCGCCGCAGCGCAAGACTTCCGCCGCCTCCCCGCAGCGTCGGACGCCTGCCACCTCTCCGCAGAGTGGTCACTGGTTGTTGCTATCGCTGCGGTTAGCACCAAGTATTGACCACTCTGCGAGGTGGGTATGAGTGACCCTTGACAGAGTGGTCACTGGTTGTTGCTATCGCTGCGGATAACAACAAGCGTTGACCACTCTGCGCGGGTGGGGCGCCGACCACTCTGCGGCAGACGCCCCTCAGACGCCCGAACTACTTAAGTGCGAGCCCGAGCAGCTCGGCCTGCTGCGCCTGGTGCGCCTTGAGCGTTCCGACCGAAGGTGCGGATGCCTCGGGGCGGGTTGCGGGGATCACCGGGCGATCGAGGAAGGGCACGAGCGCAGTCTGCAGGAACGGCCACGCGCCCTGGTTCGAGGGCTCTTCCTGAACCCACATCAGCTCTGCGTTCGGGTAGCGCCCGACGACTTCGCGCAGCTCGTCGAGCGGCAGCGGGTAGTACTGCTCGAGTCGAACGAGCGCGACCGAAGTGTCGCCGGTCTTCTCCAGCTGCTGCTTCAACTCGTAGTGGATCTTGCCCGAGTGCAACAGCACGCGGCGCACCGAGGATGCGTCGGTGATCCGGGTGTCGTCGAGTACCGGACGGAACCGACCCGAGGTAAAGTCCTCAACATCAGAGGATGCACCGCGCAGACGAAGCATCGACTTCGGCGTGAACACCACGAGCGGCTTACGCGGACGGGCATAGGCCTGGCGACGCAGCAGGTGGAAGTAGTTCGCGGGCGTCGAGGGCTGGGCAATGTTCATATTGTCCTGTGCCGCGAGCGTCAGGAAGCGTTCGATGCGACCCGAGGAGTGGTCAGGTCCCTGACCTTCATAGCCGTGGGGGAGCAGCATGACCACACTCGAGTGCTGCGCCCACTTCTGCTCACCCGAGGCGATGAACTCATCAATGATGGTCTGCGCGCCGTTGACGAAGTCACCGAACTGGGCTTCCCAGAGCACAAGCGCATCCGGGCGCTCCACCGAGTAGCCGTACTCGAAGCCGAGTACGGCATATTCGCTCAGTAGTGAGTCATAGATCGAGAAACGCGCCTGGCGGTTATCGATGTTCTGCAGCGGCAGCCAGTTCTGATCAGTAAGACGGTCGTGCAGCAGCGCGTGGCGCTGCGTGAACGTTCCGCGTCGGGAGTCCTGGCCGGACATCCGCACCGGAGTGCCCTCAACGAGGAGCGTTCCAAGTGCGAGCAGCTCGCCGAAGGCCCAGTCGATACCGCCCTCGCGAGTCATCTTGTAGCGGCTATCGAGCACGCGCTGGAGCTTGGTGTGCACCGTGAAGCCGTCGGGAACGTTTTGGTGTGCGTCGCCGATCGCCTCGATGAGTTCGCGGCTGACCCCGGTGGTCTCCGGAACGGAGGCGATCTGCTCTTCACGCGAGCCCACCGTGGAGAGTTCTGTCGCGGTGATCGACTCGGTGTGGGCGTTGTGCGTCTCGGCAAAGGCCTTTTCAAGCTCACTGTGGAACTCGGCCTGCGCGTTCTCGTACTCATCCTTCGTGAGGTCGCCACGGCCGACGAGGTTGTCGGCGTAGATGCGACGAACCGAACGCTTCGCTTCGATGAGGTCGAACATGAGCGGCTGCGTCATCGACGCGTCGTCACCCTCGTTGTGACCGCGGCGGCGATAGGACACGAGGTCGATAACCACATCGCTATTGAATTCCTGGCGGTACTTGAAGGCGAGCTGTGCCACGCGCGCGACCGACTCGGGGTCGTCACCGTTCACGTGCAGCACGGGTGCCTGAATGGCCTTGGCGACATCGGATGCGTACATCGAGGTGCGGCCGTCTTGCGGTGTGGTGGTGAAACCAACCTGGTTATTGATGATCACGTGGATCGTGCCGCCGGTACGGTAGGCGCGCAGCTGTGACATCTGCAGTGTTTCAAAGACGATGCCCTGACCCGAGAACGCGGCATCACCGTGCACCAGCACGGGCAGCACCGAGTAGTCGTGTTCGCCGAAGCGATCTTGCTTACCGCGGACGATACCTTCGAGGACGCCGTCAACCGCTTCCAGGTGCGAGGGGTTCGCGGCGAGGTAAATCGGCATTTCGTCACCCTCGGGTGAGGTGTACGTCCCCTCAATACCGAGGTGGTACTTCACGTCACCGGTACCGGCAACACGCCCCGCCTTCGCACCTTCGAACTCGCGGAATACCTGGTTGTAGGTCTTTCCGGCAATGTTCGTGAGCACATTGAGGCGGCCGCGGTGCGCCATACCGATGGCGACCTCGCGCAATTCCGCGGTGACCGCATCCTGGGCAATCTGGTCAAGCAAGGCGATGACCGACTCAGAGCCTTCGAGCGAGAAACGCTTCTGGCCCACGTACTTGGTCTGCAGGAAGGTCTCAAAGGCCTCAGCCTGGTTGAGTTTCTGCAGGATGCGCAGCTGCTCTTCGTGCGTGGGTGGCACGTACGGGTGCTCAAGTTCGGACTGGAACCAGGCGCGCTGCTCCGGCTCCTGGATGTGCATGTACTCGATACCGATCGTGCGGCAGTAGGTGTCACGCAGGATACCGAGGATATCGCGCAGCTTCATCATGCGCTTGGTACCGAAGCCGGCGGTCACGAATTCGCGCTCAAGGTCCCAGAAGGTGAGTCCGTGCGATTCGATCTCGAGGTCGGGGTGCGTGCGCTGCACGTACTCGAGCGGGTCGATATCGGCCATCATGTGACCGCGCACGCGGTACATATTGATGACCTGCTGCACGCGTGCGGTCTTGTTGATCGCCGCAGCGATATCGACGTGCACATCCTTCGACCACTTGATTGGACGGTAGGGGATGCGCAGCGAGGAGAAGATCTCTTCGTAGAAGTCGTAGCCCCCGGTAAGGAGCTCGGAGACGACCTTGAGGAACTCACCCGAGCCAGCACCCTGGATCACGCGGTGGTCATAGGTGGAGGAAACCGTCATGCGCTTCGAGATCGCCATCTGGTCGATGGTTTCCTGCGCCATGCCCTGGAACGCCGAGGGGTAGTCGAGCGCACCGGCACCAATAATCGCGCCCTGACCCTTCGTGAGTCGCGGTGCCGACTGTACGGTACCGATTCCGCCGGGATTCGTGAGCGAGATTGTCGCGCCTGCGTGGTCTGCCGCGGTGAGCGTGCCGTTGCGACCCTTCGCGATGAGCTGCTCGTACGCATCCACAAACTCGCGGAAGTTCATCTCTTCCGCGCGCTTGATGCTGGGAACAACCAGACCGCGCGATCCATCCTTATTCGCCACGTCAATCGCGATACCAAGATTGATATGGGCGGGGGTGACCATGGTCGGCTTGCCGTCGATGATGTCGTAGTAGACGTTCTGGCTCGGGAACATCTTGAGCGCCTGGACGATCGCGTACCCAAGCATGTGCGTGAACGAAATCTTGCCACCGCGCGTACGGCGCAGGTGATTGTTGATCACGATGCGGTTGTCGATCATGAGCTTCGCGGGAATCTCGCGGTAGCTCGTCGCCGTTGGAATCTCGAGTGAGATATCCATGTTCTTGGCGATGGCCTTCGACATGCCCTTGAGTGCTTCAGCCTTGGCCTCGCGCTCGGGAGTCGACTCCTTCTTCTCCGTGGGAGCTTCCGCGGGGATCGGCTGCGAACGAGCGGGACGCGCGGTGGTGCGCGCCTGCTTCTTGCCTCCCTCAGCTTCATCCGCGGTGGCGGACTTTTCCTCAGGCTTCGTTACCTCAGTAGCTGATTTTTTGCCCTCAGACTTTTGGGGATCGTGGTTTCGCTGTTGCTTCAGCGCGGCGTCAAATCGTTCCAGCGTCGGCCACCAGGCCTCGTCAACGCTGTCGCGGTCTTCTTGGAACTTCGCATACATCTCCGCTACGAGCCAGTCATTGGCTCCGTAACTGGGCATGTTGCTCGGGGTTTCCAAACCTGATGTGGGGGTCGACACTCGGGAATCGCCGCCTTTTCTGCTTGTCGATGCTAGCCCAGAAGTTGTCAAAAACTTCGGCACTGTCGAACAGCTAGCATAGTGCTTCATAGTGTCCGTCGCTGAACGCGCGCTAATGATTACCGACACTGGACGACATTCTGCCCACCTAGGCTTGTCTCATGCAGTTTTATGGACAAGAGCCGCAACATGACCTGACCTATTCGGATGTTTTTCTCATCCCATCGAGGTCTGAAGTTGGCTCGCGACTCAACGTTGATCTCGCAACCAATGACGCCACCGGGATGCAGCTGCCGCTGGTGGCGAGCAATATGAATTCGGTCACCGGGCCGCGCATGGCGAGCGCCATGGCACGACGAGGCGGAATTGCCGTGCTGCCACAAGACCTCAGCGATGAACAACTCACTGACGGAATCCGCTGGGTGAAAGCACAGCATCCGGTCTGGTCGGTGCCGTTTGAATTCGAGTCCAGTGCAACCATTGCCGAGGTGCTGCAAATTGTGCCCGCAATTTCGGGTCAGTCCATTGCCGTCCGCGAGGGTGGCGAGGTGAAACTGATCTTTGAAGCCAGCGGTCTCGACGGTTTGCCAGAGGATGCGAGTCTCGGCGACCTGGGGCACCTTTCGGCACCGATGGTTGGGGCCGAGGAACTCGCGGACCCGAGGTCGGCGTTCGATCTCCTCGAGGAGGTTCCCGGCAAACTCGTCGCCGTGGAGGATCACGGCCAACTTGTGGGCGCGCTCTCGCAGCGGGATGCACTACGGTCGACGATTTATCGCCCGAATATTGGTGAGGATGGTCGTCTGCGCGTCGCTGCGGCACTCGGCATCAACGGTGACATTGTGGGGCGGGCCGAGAAACTCCGCGATGCGGGCGCCGATGCACTCGTCATCGACACCGCGCACGGCCACCAAGAAAGCATGCTGCGGGCAATTACGAAGGTGCGTGAAGCGGACCTCGGCTTGCCGATCGCAGCCGGAAACGTGGTCTCCGGTGCGGGCACGAGGGACCTCGTCAGTGCTGGCGCAAATATCGTCAAGGTCGGGGTTGGTCCGGGGGCTATGTGCACCACGCGCATGATGACGGCGGTGGGCCGACCACAGTTCTCTGCAGTGCTCGAGTGCGCCGAAACTGCGCAGCACCACGGGGCCGTGGTGTGGGCTGACGGTGGCGTGCGCTATCCGCGCGATGTCGCCCTCGCGTTGGCTGCGGGCGGCACCGCGGTGATGATCGGTTCCTGGTTTGCCGGTACCTGCGAGGCACCCGGCACCGTAAAAATGGATGCCGAGGGGAGGCTCTATAAAGAGTCCTTCGGCATGGCCTCGACTCGCGCGGTTACTGACCGGTTCGGCAAACTCGACGCCTATGAACGAGCCCGGAAGATGCTGTTCGCAGAGGGCATTTCCAATTCCACGATCTTGATGGATCCGAACCTGCCGAGCGTGGATGACCTGATCGACATCATCACCACCGGAGTGCGTTCGAGCTTCACCTACGCGGGCGCCGCCACCCTCGCTGAGTTTAGTGAGCGCGCGAAGGTAGGCGTGCAGTCCGCGGCTGGATACGAGGAAGGCAAGCCACTCCCGGTTTCTTGGTGACAGAACTCCATTAGACTCGGCCATAATTATGGACTGGATACTTCTGGCCGTCGGTTTTCTTCTCTGTGTTGGAACTGGCATCTTCGTTGCCACCGAGTTCACGCTCGTGAACCTTGACCGACACGAACTTGAGGCGCGACAGGCACGAGGCGAAAAGCGTCTCGGACCGGTGATTGCGGCACTCAAAGAAACCTCTACTCACCTCTCGAGCGCGCAGCTCGGCATCACCCTCACCACTCTGTTGACCGGGTACACGATGGAACCCGCGATCTCCTCGCTCCTTGGTGACACCCTGCTCGCGATCGGGGTGGGGGAGGACTGGGTCAGCAGCGTTGGCACGGTTGTGGCAATGATCGTTGCCACCGTGCTGTCGATGGTTGTGGGCGAACTCATCCCGAAGAACTTTGCGCTCTCCCTTCCCGACACCCTCGCGAAGCTCGTGGTGCCGGCACAGAATGCCTTCACCGCGGTGTTTCGTCCCGCGATCACGGGTTTGAACGGCTCTGCCAACTGGCTGATTCGGCGTATGGGCATCGAGCCAAAGGAAGAACTGTCCGGAGCCCGCACTGCTGAAGAGCTCTCGAGCCTCGTCCGCCGCAGCGCGGTGGTCGGTGTGCTCGATACCGATAAGGCGGTGCTCCTCAACCGAACTCTTCGATTCAGTGAGCACACCGCAGATGAGGTCATGACACCCCGACCTCGAGTCGCGGTGATTGGTGCGGATGCTCCGGTCGAGGAACTCATTCAGCTCGCGCACTCGACCGGCTATTCACGATTCCCGGTAATTGATGAAGACATTGACGACGTAATCGGTATCGCCCACCTCAAATACGCCGTCGCGGTGCCCCGCGATCGTCGAGCCTCCGTACCGGTCGGTGCGATCAAGACCGATGCCGTGTTGGTCCCCGAGACGATCGCGTTGGATGCACTGCTTGGCGAATTGCGCGGTGAGGGTTACCAGATGGCGATTGTGTTGGATGAATATGGCGGCACCGCCGGCATCGTCACCCTGGAAGACCTCGTGGAAGAGATCGTCGGTGAGCTAGTCGACGAACACGACCTCGCTCATGCTGAAATCATCCGAAGTCGCGACCGGATCATCTTCGATGGCCTCCTGCGCCCCGACGAACTGCGCGAGCGCCTCAATATCGAAATTGATGAGGACGGTCCCTATGAAACGGTTGCCGGGTTCATGGTCCACGCCCTTGCCCGAGTTCCCACGATCGGCGAACAGATTGACATCAACGAGGGAACGATGACAGTGGAAGAAATGGATGGTCGACGCATTAGCCGGATCCGATTCATCCCGAATGACTCCTACGAAACGCGTGAAGAACGCGTTCGCCGAGAACGACAGGATGATGAGAAGGGGGCCCGTTCGTGAACCAAGACGTCATGGGCCTCGTATGGCTTGTCGTACTACTGGCGCTCAACGCCTTCTTCGTCGCCGCAGAATTCGCCGTTATCACCGCCCGCCGCAGCTCGATCGAACCGCGAGCAGAACGCGGTTCGAAAGCGGCGCAAACCGCGCTCTTCGCGATGGAACACGCCACCCTCATGCTGGCGACCTCCCAGCTGGGCATCACCGTGTGTTCGCTGATCATCCTGAACGTCTCGGAACCCGCGATTCACCACCTGGTCTCAGGACCGCTGGCCTGGACGGGCTTGAGCCCCGAATGGGTCAACATTTTGGGCTTCACGATCGCCCTGCTCGTCGTCACCTATCTCCACGTCGTATTGGGCGAAATGGTGCCGAAGAACATCGCATTCTCGATCCCGGACCGGGCGGTGCTCATCCTGGCGCCACCGCTCGTGTTCGTGGCCCGAATCTTTAAGCCGATTATTTGGTTCTTGAATGAGATCGCGAACCTGACACTGCGCGCGTTCGGTGTGACGCCCAAATCGGAGGCCACAAGTACCTACACCTTCGATGAAGTTGCGGGAATTGTCGCGCAATCCAAGCGTGAGGGGGTGCTCACCGATGAAGCCGGAACACTCTCGAACACCTTTGAGTTCACTTCCAAGAAGGTGGGCGAAGTTGCGGTCCCCATTGACAACATCCATCTGCTCGACCACGACGCAACCCCGCACGATCTGCAGCGGGCCGTGGCGGAATACGGCTTCTCTCGCTATGTCATTGCCCGTGACGGCGTCCCAGTCGGGTACGTCCACCTCAAGGATCTCATCGGCGGCGATGACGAGCACTATGACGAACCAATGGCGGACGAACTCATCCGGCCGCTCACCTCGCTCTATGTCGGAACGGAACTTGAGGATGCTCTCGCATCGATGCGCCGAACCGGCAAGCACCTCACTCGGGTGATTGACAAGAGCGGCCAGACCGTCGGGGTGCTCTTCCTCGAAGACGTCATTGAAGAGCTTGTCGGTGAAGTTCGCGACGCAACCGCGCGGCGATAGGGTGACGAACATGTCTACAGACACGAACGCATCCTGGCAGGAGCTTTCCGTCCAGCAGTTACGCAGTTCCGTGCGCGCGCCGGGCCCGGAGGATGACAAGTACAGCCGCGGTGTCGTGATGCTCGCCACCGGCTCGCAAATGTATCCGGGGGCCGCGGTACTGAGCGCGCAGGCTGCTGGGCACTCCGGCGCGGGAATGATTCGCTACACCGGGCCGGAGAAAGTCGCCGAATTGGTGCTTTCTACCCGTCCCGAGGTGGTTCGGGGTTTGGGTCGCTGCAATGCGCTCGTCATCGGTTCGGGCGTGCCCGATATTCGCGAAGATGAACGTCGCTCACTCATGCCCAGCAAGGCGAAAGCGAAGTACCCCACGGTGGTCGACGCGGGCGCGCTCACGCTCTTGGAGCCGGGTCAGCGCGACACCATCATCACCCCGCATGCGGGAGAGCTTTCGAACCTGCTCGAGAGGCTGGAGATCGCGCGGCTTTCGCGCCAAGAAATCGAAGCGGACCCGGGTGCTTCTGCTCGTCTTGCCGCGCGAGAGCTCGGCTGCACAGTGCTGCTCAAAGGACGCGTGACGCATGTGGTGCAGGGCGAGACGCAGCTACGGATTACGGCATTGAATTCTTGGCTGGCCACCGCCGGTACCGGCGACGTGCTCGCAGGCATTCTCGGGACGCTCTTGGCTGCGCGACACGCGCGCGGTGAGGTTGCAGACCACGCCACGGATGCCGCTGCCGCAGCCTGGTTGCACAGCCGGGCCGGCTGGCTCGCTTCGCAACGAAATGCTGGCCATAACCCCGACCCATTCCAGCTGCTGGCCACGGATAAATCATTCCGGCGCGAACCAATCGGCGCACCAATCCTCGCGTCACACGTTGCCGAGGCGATGCCGGCAGTGATAGCTTCGGTGCTCGCCGGGTGAGCGCGCTCACGCAGCGGCGCCGCTCACTCACGCGCCCAAAATGGTTCAGCGTCAAACGCGAGATTCTGCTGATCTGGCTTGGCTTTATTGGTGTCCACATCCTCTACGGCTGGGTATCGGCGTGGCACGGCTCTCGGCCGATGAACGATGTCACGCAGGTGTATCGAGGTTGGCTCGATAGTGCCGCCTTTACCGGGTCGATTCCGGGCATCCACGAACCATTCATCTATCCGGTCACCGCGCTCGTACCGATGTGGCTGGCGGATGTTTTCGGAGGACACGATCGATACGGCACCGCGTGGGTCATCATCGTGCTGGCACTCAACTTGGTGGCGTTGTGGTGGCTTACCGTCCGCAATCGCACCGCTGTTGGTTCGGGGATGCGCCGGTGGGCGGCCTGGTTTTGGCTCGCATTCATGCTCGCGGTGGGACCGATCGGGATCGGTCGGATTGACGCGATCACCGTCCCGATCGTGATCATTGGGCTGCTCGCGATGCGCGAGTACACACTCGGAGCGGGCTTTGCGTTCACCCTGGGTGCGTGGATCAAGGTGTGGCCCGCGGCACCGTTTGCGGCGGCGTTCATTGTGCTCCGCAAGCGCTGGCGGCTCGTACTTGGCGCGGTGATTGCCTGCGCGCTGGTGTTGCTGCCGATCATCCTGTTCATCCCCGGCTGGTCGCTGGAAAATCTCGCGAGCTTCGTGAGCGGGCAAACTGGGCGCGGGCTCCAAGTCGAATCGCTTGGGGCGAGCATCCTGCTGATGCTGCAGGCGCTCGGAGCCGAGGGCTATCACGTCGCCTTCGACACGGAAATTCTCACCACGCAGATCACCGGCCCCGGCGCGCAACTCATCGCCGAGATCCTCACCCCGCTGATGTTCATCGTCATGGCAGGTCTACTGATCTATGCGGCAATGGTGAAGTGGGCGGGCACGAGGCTCGCGCGGCTCTTCCCTTCCCTCACGCTGGCGCTCGTGGCGACATTCATCGTGGTCAATAAGGTCGGTTCGCCACAGTTCTTTACCTGGCTCGCCCCGGTGATCATCATCGGTTTGCTCTGGGATGGTCGCTGGTTCCGGTGGATTGCGCTTGTTGGCATTGTGGTGGCAGGCCTGACCCAGATCATCTATCCCTGGTATTACGGCTGGGTCACTACAGCCGTGCCGTGGGCTGCTTTCACCCTCCTGGTGCGAAACCTCCTGGTGCTGGGCCTGCTGATCGCCTCGATTTGGCGGATGTGGCCACCAGGAATCGCTGCGCCGCGGAAGACTCCGAAGCCGTCGAGCGCATCCTGACTCCGGTAAAAGTCGATGGCAAGGCCACCTAGGAAATCGAGAAATTCCGGCAAACAGGATCCGGCAGTGCTGCGCAAAGCGAGATTGCGGCGCGACTACATCCAGCTCGGGCTCGTGGCTGGCAGCATGGTGCTGCTGATCGGAGTCGGCGCGTTCGCGTGGTTCACGCGTGACTGGGAGTCGAATAGTTTCACGGTAGCTAGCGCATCGTGGTGGTCCATCGTGATCATTGTGGGGCTCTGCCTGATCCCGTGCGCTGTGGCTGCGCGCGTGATACTCAAGCGGATCCGTCGAGAGCACAAGCGCGATTAGTCCGGGGGATGGACGGAATGACGCCGGCTCGCGAGTAAGGTCACGCTAGTGACTTTTCAGCAACCGAACACGCCCAGCCATTCCTTCGCACTGAAGCGGGGGAAGATCATTCTGCTGCTCGTGTTATCGATTCTGTTCGTGGTCGCGGGGGTACTGATCACGATCACGGCGTGGGCTCCGGCGGACGATGGCTACAACACCATCGGTGAGGGGCGGCGCAGTGGTGGTATTGTCAGACAGATCATTGGCCCGATTGCAGTGGTCTTTTTCGGGTTCGCGACCTTCGCAATTGCTCGGAGCATCGTGAAGAACCGCTCGCGCCCGGGGCTGGTATTGACTCCGGAAGGATTTTTCGACCGGACGTCTCAGCTGTCGCCCGACGAATTGGTGCCGTGGTCGGAGATCAGTGGATTTGGGTTCATGGAGCAACGGCGTCAGCGCTATCTCGCGTTCGTGCTGACGGAGCCGCAACGCTTTCCAGAGCGTGCCAACTACAACCGGATGAAGCGCGCCGCATTTGCTGCAAATCAGCGACTGCTCGGCCCCGTGCATCCCGTGCACCTCAACAATCTCAAGGTCACTGCGGATGAACTGGTCGAGGCGATCGGGGCAGTAACTGGCGGGCTCGTACCGTTCCAAGGAGTTTCCGGTGGCACCGAAACCGTCTGATGGCGCGTCGAACGGCACTGAATCTTATGGCTTTGGGCTGAAGCGGGCGAACCGAATTTTCTTCATTTCGATGGCCGCCTTCATGACGCTCCTTTGTGTGGGGATCCTGGTCTACGGCATTGCTGCGGATGCGAGTGGGATGTCCTCGCGCGACCGATTCTTTAAGATTCTGTCGCTCGTCATCGGCCCACTCGGTGCCGCGTTCTACGGGGTGCTGACCTATCGATTACTGCGGCTGTTCCTGAAATCGGGCAGCCTTCCCGCACTCGAGATCACTGCCGACGGGTTCATCGATCGGACCATGCACACCTCACCGGAACGTCTCGTTGAATGGTCAGAATGCCGCAGCTTCCACTTCGTGCTGTACCGACAACACGACTACCTGGTGTTCCGGCTGGAAAACGAGGCAGATTTCCGCGAGCGTTCCAATAAAGGTGCATTCAGCCTGCTGAGCGGGTTCAATAGCCGCCGCATCTTCGGCTCCGCGCATCCGATTCAGCTCACCCATGTTCGGGCAACGCAACGCGAACTCACCGACGCGATTGAGTCGGTAGCCGCGGGCCGCGTCACCTTCGAAGGAGCGGCGCGCTAGCGTCCCGTAGTGCTAACCGAGCACGCCGCGAAGCGCCGCGCTGACCTCGGGGATTTCGAGGAGGAATCCGTCGTGGCCGAATGGCGATTCGATCACGTGCGCGGTATCGCCAGTGATGGAGTTCGGGATACCCGCGGCAATGCGATGCTGTGTATCAATCCGGAAGAGCGTGTCGCTATCAATCCCCAGCACGAGGGTGGGCGGTACGACCTGCGCCAGCGCAGCATCTACCCCACCGCGGTCTCGACCGATATCGTGCGTGTTCATCGCGGTGGTGAGCGTGACGTAGCTATTCGCATCAAAGCGGCGGGTGAAGCGGTTGCCGTGGAAGTCGAGATAGGACTCCACGGCGTAACGCCCTATGCCATCTTCTGGCGCAAGTGCGGATTGCCAGGAGCGGCCAAAGCGATTATCGAGTTCGCTATCGGAGCGATACATGAGCATTGCGAGGCGGCGTGCGAGTGCGAGACCGCGGTTGGGGCCCTCGCCAGCAAGAGCGTCATAGTAGTCGCCATCGGCCCAGAGCGGATCGAGCCGGATCGCGTCAGCCTGCAGTGTGTTCTGCGCGATCGTCATCGCATCGATGACCGGCGGTGCCGACAACACGAGCAACTGCTCGACTCGATCACCGAACATGATGCCCCATTCGAGGGACTGCATCCCGCCCATGGAACCGCCGACCACTGCGGCTAGGCGAGTGATTCCGAGGGCGTCAGTGAGTGCGGCCTGGGCACGTACCTGATCGCGAATCGTCGTGCGGGGGAAGCGAGCGGCCCATTCGCGACCGTTCGGGGCAATTGAGGCAGGCCCGGTGGTGCCCTGGCAGCCGCCGAGCATATTGGGCGCAATGATGAAATAGCGATTGGTGTCGAGCGGGAGACCGGGGCCGATCAGACCGGGCCACCAGCCGGCGGTGGCGTGCCCGGGACCAACGGCTCCCTCAACATGCGAGTCACCCGTGAGCGCATGCAGGACGAGCACCGCATTCGAACGGTCCGCATTGAGTTCGCCCCAGGATTCATAGGCGATGCGCAGCGGCACCGCACCACCGTGCTCAAATTCAAAGTCACCGACCGAAACGAACTGGCGTTGGCCGGGGTTATCGCCCTCCAACCACGCACCCGTGGCCGGAGGGCGAATGGTGGAGGATCCACGACTACCGGGCAGTTCCGTGCCATAAAGGTCGTTCGCCCGAAAAAGTGATTCACTCCACTGCATCCGAATAGCCTAGTTGGCAGCCTGTCCGATTGCCTGCTCGAGGTCGGCAATCAGGTCATCGATGTGCTCGATACCGACCGAAAGGCGAATGAGCCCAGGGGTCACACCGGCGTCGAGCTGCTGTTCGGGTGAGAGCTGCGCGTGGGTGGTGGATGCGGGGTGCGTGATGATCGAGCGAACGTCGCCGATGTTGACCACGTGCTTGAACAGCTTGACCGACTCGACGACCTTGCGGCCCACGTCGAGGCCGCCACTGAGCTCGAAGGTGAGCAGCGCACTGGCACCGTTGGGGGAGTACTTCTTCGCGAGCTCGTGCCCGTGGTTTGAGGGCAGGCCCGGGTAGTTCACCGAAACGACAGAGCCGTGGCTTTCCAGCCACTCGGCAACGGCCTGGGCGTTTTGGACGTGGCGCTCCATGCGCAGGCTCAGGGTCTCGATGCCCTGCAGAATCTGCCAGGCGGATGCTGGTGCGATTGAGGTGCCCATGTCGCGGAGCAGCTGCACGCGCGCCTTCATGATGTAGGCGATGCCATTACCGAGTGCACCGGTGTAGCTGAGGCCGTTGTAAGTCGGGTCGGGCTCGGTGAGGTTCGGGAAGCGGTCGGCGTGCTCGCTCCAGGGGAAGTTACCGCCGTCGACGATGAGGCCGCCGACGACCGAACCGTGCCCACCGAGGTACTTCGTTGCCGAGTGCACAACGATGTCAGCACCGTGCTCGAAGGGACGAATGAGGTATGGCGAGGCAACCGTGTTGTCGATAACGAGCGGGACACCCGATTCGTGCGCGACTCCTGAGACGAGCTCTATGTCGAGCACATTGATGGCCGGGTTACCGATGGATTCGGCGAAGAATAGCTTGGTGTTCGGACGAACCGCGGCGCGCCACTCTTCAGCATCCTCCTGATTGCGTACGAACGTTACTTCGATGCCCTGGCGGGCGAGCGTGTACTTGAAGAGGTTGAAGGTACCGCCGTAGATCGAGGACGAGGACACAATGTGGTCGCCCGCACCCGCGATGTTGAGCACGGCGAGGAGCTCGGCAGCCTGACCGGAGGACACGGCGAGCGCTGCCGTGCCGCCTTCGAGTGCGGCGACGCGCTTTTCGAGGACGTCGGTGGTCGGGTTCATGATGCGGGTGTAGATATTGCCCGATTCGGTGAGCGCGAAGAGGTTCGCCGCGTGGTCTGCATCATTGAAGGCGTACGCGGTGGTCTGGTAGATCGGGGTGATCACGGAATTCGTGGTCGGATCGGTTTGGGTGCCTGCGTGCACCTGCTTGGTTTCAAAGCGCTCGGTCATCGATACTCCTCATGAGTGTTGGTCGAACAGTGTGGCTGGACTGGCGGCGAGACTCGCACACTCGCAATCATGCCGAGAGGAACCCTATCCACCAAGTTTGCCCGTAACGTGAGGACGCATCCGTGGCACGATATCGGGGTGAGTATTTTGCTGGCCGGAGGCGGCGACGTCGAGGCATTGCGCCCGATCGCCGATCAATTCATCGCGCGGGTCGCTGCCCGCACATCCGAGAGTTCCGCAACGGTGGCGGTGGTGATCGTGGGCAGCCACGCCAAACAGTCGCTTGCGGAACTTGCTCGACTTGGTTTTGCGCAGGTCGGTATTGAGTTGGTACCGCTCATCGCGAAGGTGGATGCCGCCGGTACCGTCACGCAGGGATTCGACGGTGGGGAGTTGCTCACCGCCGATGGGATTTTGATTGCGGATGCTCAGCCCGCAGAACTGCTCGCCGCGCTGCACCACCGGGTGGCGGACATCCGTCGTCTCGCGCACGAACAGGTGCCGTTCTTTGGCATTGGCGCGGGCGCGGTGATTGCCTCGGAAGCGGCGATCGTATCCGGCAATATGATCGGCGGCGTCCCCGTCGCACCCAAGCACGGCTCGGCCGGTGAAGTGCGGCTCGATGCTGGCCTCGGACTGATCGACCTCACGGTGCTGTCACACGCCGCGCAGCACGGCACAGTGGGGCTCGCGGTGGCGTGCTGCGAAGCCGAACTCGTGGACCGGGTACTTGCCCTCGACGAGGGAACTGCGATTGAGATTTCAGAAGCGGGGCTGGGCCTCAGCGGCACCGGCTCACTCTGGCAAATCACCGGCAGCGCCGAAGGCGTCTCGGTTTCAACCTCACGGGCGGAGTAGTCAGCGGTGTCATTGGCAGAGTTGGTTGCATCCGGGCGAATGGATGCGGGCTGGGCTGAGGTGCTCGGACCCGTCGAAGAGCGCATCACCGAACTCGGCGCATTCTTGCGCGGGGAGAACGCGGCCGGTCGAGGCTATTTGCCCGCCGGTGAGCATGTGCTGCGGGCCTTTCAGCAGCCATTGAGCGAGGTACGCGTGGTCGTGGTGGGGCAGGATCCGTATCCGACTCCGGGGCATCCAATCGGGCTCTCCTTTGCCGTGGACCGGCACGTACAGCCATTGCCACGGTCACTCAGCAATATTTACCGCGAACTCCACGAAGACCTCGGTATCGCACCGGCGGCACACGGTGACTTGAGCCGATGGAGTGAACAGGGTGTCCTGCTGCTCAACCGGGCACTCACGGTGCAGCCCGGCAAGCCCGCCTCGCACCGCGGACGCGGATGGGAAGTGGTCACCGAATGCGCCCTGCGCGGGCTTGCGGCTCGCGGCGGCCCACTCGTCGCGATCCTCTGGGGCAATGACGCGCGCAAGACCAAGGCGTTTTTGGGTGAGGTACCCGCGGTCGAATCCGCGCATCCTTCGCCGCTGTCGGCCTCGCGCGGATTCTTCGGCTCGAGACCGTTTTCGCAAGCGAATGCGCTGCTTGAGACTCAGGGTGCGTCGCCGATTGATTGGCGCGTTGACGCGGCCGATTAGGTCGTGGGCACACAAGATGTCTGTGCACACAAGATGTCTGGGCGCACGCGACAGTGCACCACGTAGGGTGAGCGCATGAGCGAACTGCATGATCTCTCGGCTGTAGACCAACGACGGATGCTCGCCTCGGGAGAGCTTCGAAGCACCGATCTCGTAGACCACTACCTCGACCGTATTGACGCGAAGAACGACGAACTGCGCGCATTCATCACCGTGACCGATGACGCCGCGCGCGAGCGGGCATCCGAGCTCGATACCGACCGCGACCGAGACGCAAGTGCGGCACAAGATATCGAAGCGAATCCCCTGTGGGGCTTGCCCTTCGGCGATAAGGACCTCACCGACCGAGCGGGGGTTCCTTCGACCTATGGATCACGCGCCATGCTCGGCTACGTGCCCGAGGAATCCTCGGCGACGGTGCAGGCGATGGATGCGGCGGGAGGAATCTCGCTCGGTAAAACAAACACTCCGGAATTCGGATTTCCGAGCTATACCGAGAACCTCCTTGACGGTGGTGTCGCGCGCAATCCCTGGGATCCTTCGCTCGGACCGGGTGGTTCATCTGGGGGAGCCGCCGTGGCGACTGCGGCAGGACTGCTGCCGTTTGCGCCGGGCAGCGATGGTGGCGGTTCGATCCGCATCCCGGCCGCGGCCTGCGGGCTCGTGGGGCTCAAACCCTCGCGCGGCAGGATTCCCGGTGGCTCGGGCGTGGATGCGCTGGCCGGACTCGGCGTTGAAGGGCCAATCGGGCGTTCCATCGAAGACGTTGCGTTGCTGCTGGACGGCATGATTCCGAAGCGCACGGGCGGCGCACCGCGCGATCAGTTCGCACTCACCGCACCGGTTGGCGAGCGGTCGTACCTCGATGCGCTTTCGCATCCGCAGCGTCGACTCAAGATTGGTTGGAATACCTGGTCACCGTGGGCAACGCACTACGACATCACCCTCGAAGACGGTGCGGCGACCGCCCTTCAGGACACAATTCGGCTCGCAGAATCGCTCGGCCACACAGTCACGGAAGTGACGCCGCGACCGTTCCCCGACTACGTGGATTCCTTCCGCGCAATTTGGCAGGGAGGTGCATCCGCCGTGCCGCTCGACGACGAAGCGCTCGAGAGAGTCGAAACCCTCACGCGCTGGATCGTGGAAGAAGGGCGAAAGCTTCCCGCGAGTGTTGTGGTTGCGGCACTTCGACGCCTCAGCGCCTTCGAACGACAGATCATCGCCGACTATGAACCGTATGACCTCATCCTCACTCCCGCGCTGGCAATGTCACCGCGTCCGATTGGCTGGTACGACGACGCTGACGGAGACCGAAATTTCATTCAGCAGTGCCAGTACACGCCGTATACGAGCTATCTCAACGTCGCGGGGCTGCCTGCGTTGAGCCTGCCCGTTGCGGTCGATCCGTTGCCTTGGGGCGTGCAAGCCATTGGTCGCCCCGGCGCCGAGTCCACACTGCTGCGATTCGGCCGCGAACTGGAACGCGAACTCGCCTGGCCCCAGCGCCACCCTCCGGTGTGGTGAGCTGCTCGCGGCCGGTGGCTCGCGTATCGGAAGATATCTTTGTAGATTGAATTGTCTACAGCGCGTATGGTTGAAGCATGAGCGACACAACCACTATCCGCGTCACTCGCGATGTGCGAGACGCACTCAATGTCCTCGCGGCGCGCCGTGGTGAGACAGTGACCGATACGGTCACCCGCGCCACTAGACTTCTCGAGCAGGAAGCGATCGGCCGCGACCTCTCAACACCGCTACGGGACGACGAAATTGCTTGGTTAGATGCTGACGCCGGGTGACGTTGTAGAACTCGACCTCGGTACGCCCGTTAGTGCGGAGGCAGAGTTGCGGAGGCCTGCAATTGTCGTCACTGCAGATCGGATTCTCCGCGGCAGGCCAAACGTCGTGCAAGTCGTTCCGCTAACCCGCACGATTCGTGAAAGTGGCGCTGAAGTCATTGTCGACCCTGACGAACTAAACGGACTCGTTGCGATCTCCGCCGCTCAGTGCCAGCACATTAGGTCGATCGCGATAGAACGCATAGGGGCGCAGATCGGTAACGTCAGCCCCGTTCTGCTTCGACAAATTCGGAATACATTGGCAATCATTGTCGACATCTGAGACTGAACTATGCCGGTCCGGGTGACGAATCCCGTGCAGCTCGGTTGCGGTGCCTAACGCTATTTTTGTGCTTTGGGAGCCTTCCTACCTTTGCGGACGTAGCCGCCGTCTTCGAGTCCCGCTTCAATTTCAAAGCGATTCCTGAGGGGATCGGCGCCGGCGAATGCGTAGAGAATGGGGAAGAGGAGTCCGTAACGCTGCCATTGCCGGAGGTGTACCTGTTCGTGCTTGAGCACGCGCGGTGACACATTCTGGTTGGTGAGGTACACGCGGCCGACGCACACGCCACCGCGTTTAAAGGCCCACTTCGGCAGCCCGCGAAGCACGATGAGTTTGTTGTGTCGTTCAATCTTGCCGGTGGATAAAGGTACGCCGTAGGTGAGGGCGATGCCCGTGGCGATTGTCGCACCGAGCCGGGAGATAGGGGAGTCGAGGAAGATTTCACGAGCCAAGCGAAAAAGCATGACTCGATCATCGCATCCATCACAACAACCACAGAAGAATGATTTTTCATATCACCGATCCGGGTGAAGAGCGAATCCGATGTGGAGCATGCACAAGGTTTGCGAGATGCGTGTTGTGGGGCCCGGTCCCGGCATATTTGCGCGTAACATTGCTGTCGGTCCTGTCCGGACGCACCAATCAACGGAGGCAGAAAATGCGAAGTGATGAAGTGCTGAACGAGCAGTTCCGTGCCACAAAATACTCGGTCGGTTACGACCAGCGGGAAGTCGACCACTTCCTTGACCGAGTCGTGGATACTCTTCGGAAACACGAATCTGGAGAGACCATCGAGCGCCAACCCGTGACTGCAGCTACCGTGCAGTCAGTGCAATTCGCTCCCACGCGTTTTCGTGAGGGATATGACCCTCACGACGTGGACCAATTCCTAGATCGCCTCAAGCAGGCGTTCCTGGATTTCGAGCACGGTACGGAAAACTAGCTCCCATTCAGCTTTAATGAACGTTCGGCACCCCACCAGAATTTCGGTGGGGTGCCGAACTAATTTCCCGGCGACTTATTCGCCAGACTGTCCCGGCGGAACGGTCACGTCGAACTGCACATCGGTGCCTTCGACGGAGGTGACCGTCATGATGGCGTCGTAGCGACCGCCCTGATCATCGAAGAGGTCGCAGGTGATTTCGGCATCGACCTCACCGGGGAGGTCTTCTGCACATTCGATTTCTGGAGTGAATCCGAGCTGCCCCGAGAGGCTTTCGGCAGCCTGAGTCTCGACTTCATCGGCGGGAACGGTGAGTTCGGTGGAGCAGCCAGCAAGCGCGAGGCCAGCGACTGCGAAGACGCTTAACGTGGTGAGTGCGTTTCGTTTCATGCTTCTCATCATGAAGGGAAACCCTCGGTTACGCCTGCATTTTCCGCGATCTACTGCCAGGGTCGTACGTGTCATATTGCTCTCGGTGCGCCGACGTACATAGAGCGTGCCTTACAGAATGAGCCAGCCGAGAAGTGCGGCCGCGAGCACGACTGTCCAGGCCGGAGCTTTCCACGAAGTCAGGGCAACGAATGCGGCAGCTGCGATTGCGAAGGCGGGAATCCCGGTGATGCCATCGGTGAAGACCGGGGTGTACAGGGCAGCGGCAAGTATCCCGACTACGCCGGCGTTGACACCCATGAGCGCGCGCTGGGCACATGGGGCACGGCGGAGGTGATCCCAAAAAGGCATGACTCCGATGACCAGCAGCGTCGCGGGCAGAAAAATTGCCACGAGGGCGATCGACGCACCAACCGCTCCGGAGGGGCCGGATGCGGTGACCCCACCGAGATAGGCCGCAAAGGTGAAGAGCGGGCCGGGCACCGCCTGGGCGGCACCGTAGCCGGCGAGAAATGCATCCTGCGTGACGAGCCCGGTCTGTACGGTTTCTGCCTGCAAGAGCGGTAGCACCACGTGGCCGCCGCCGAATACGAGTGCTCCGGCACGGTAGAAGGTATCGAAGAGACCGACCGCAGCATTGCCCGTTGCCGCAGCGAGTGCTGGCAGGCCGAGGAGCAAACCACCGAACGTCGCGAGTGAGCTGATTCCCAACCAGCGGGGGACCCGCATCGAATACGAAGGGGAATTATCCGTAGCGGCAGGATCAGGTCGGAGCCAAAGCAAGCCGACGATGCCGGTGGCCAGAATCACGCCAACTTGCACGAAGGCGTTCGGGGCGAGCAACACCGCAATCATCGCGGCGACCGCGATGGTGGCTCGTTTCGCATCAGGGGTGAGTGTGCGGGCCATGCCGAATAGCGCGTGTGCGACGACGGCGACTGCGGCAGCCTTGAGTCCGTGCAGCCACCCGGCTTCGGTGAAGTCACCGAAGGCAGTGACGCCGTAGGCAAAAGCGAGGAGTAACAGTGCCGAGGGGAGCGTGAATCCCACCCAAGCGGCCAATAGCCCGCCGAAACCCGCACGCTGGAGGCCCAGCGCCATCCCGACCTGGCTCGATGCGGGGCCCGGCAGGAACTGGCAAAGTGCGACGAGATCCGCATACGCACGATCATCCAACCAACGACGGCGCTCGACGAAGGCCTCTCGAAAATAGCCCAAGTGGGCGACTGGACCGCCGAAGGATGTGAGGCCAAGGCGAAGAAACACCCAAAAGACTTCGGCGATTGTCCCCGGATAACGGCGTGCGGTGTCCTCGACAGACGAAGTATGCATGGCTGCATCTTGACGCAACGCATATGGCTCAGTCAAGATTGAGGCAATGAACACTGAGCAAACTGATCTGGAGCGCCGCGCAGCTCGTCACGCTGCACTATCTGACCCTGCCAGATTGCTGATTGTGGACCTCCTCGGGGTGGGCGACTTTTCACCGAGTGAATTGCAATCGAGGCTTGGGATGAGTTCAAACCTCCTCGCTCACCACCTCAGGACGCTTGAAGATGAGGGCATTGTTAATCGCACTCGTTCGGAAGGTGACAAAAGCCGTAGCTACGTCAAGCTTGTTCCCGAAGCCCTCGCCACACTCGCGCCACAAGCGAGGCTGGTCGCGAAACGCGTGGTGTTCGTGTGCACCGGCAATGCCGCACGCTCACCGCTGGCCGCCGCGTACTGGGGGACAGTCAGTGACATTCCAACGATTTCGGCGGGGGTGAATCCTGCCGATCACACCTCGGCGGCAGCACTGTCGATCGCTGAACGACACGGACTGGATTTGACCAAGCACGTACCGCGTCGAATAACTGGAGTGTTGACTGATGGCGACCTGTTGGTGACCGTGTGCGATCGCGCACACGAAGCATTTTCGGGGCCGCGAGCATTGCATTGGTCGGTTCCCAATCCGGGATGGGTGGGAACGCTCGACGTCTATGAAGTGGCGTTCAGCGAGATCGCTCGACGTGTGACGGCGCTGGCACCGAAACTTGCTCGAGCGTGAAGTTGGCCGGCGACAGTGTGCTTGGCTATTGCCTATGCGCCTTGATTTGAATCCCGGTCCCGGTGAGCCAACGGTGAGGGACTGGGAAGAGCAGAGCTTCTCCCATTGGTTGACCGCGCTATTGTCAGCCGAACCTGACGTGGCCCCAACCATCATCGCCATCGACGGTCGCGGTGGCTCTGGCAAGACCACGCTGGCATATCGTATCCAGACAGCACTGAACGGTGTCGAGATTGTGTCGACCGACGATATTGCCTGGCACCACTCCATCCTGTCCTGGCACGACCTGCTCGTAGAACATGTCTTGCAGCCGGTTCGGCGAGGCGAGGCGGTGCGCTATCGCCCGGATGCGTGGGCCCGGCGGGATAGGCAGGGCGCGATTGCGGTCAGCGCGGATGTTCGTATCCTCGTGATCGAAGGAACAGGATCGCTGAACGACCGCATCCAGCCCTACCTGGATCGCGGAATCTGGGTACAAAGCGACTATGACCTTGCACGCGAAGGTGCGCTTGATCGGGACGAAGAATCCGGCGTGAATGGCGACCGAGCTGCAGCGGCGGCATTCTGGGACGACTGGCAGCGCGAAGAGGTGCCCTATCTCATCGAACAGCAGCCATGGCAGAAAGCGGATTCGATCGTCTGCGGCACGGGTCCTTACGACAGGGGATCGACCGACATCCTGGTCGCAGCTTCGTAATCGGTAGTCGACCCCTGTCGTATTTACTTCTCGACTTCGAATCGCGATCGCATGAAGCAATACACTCCGAACATCATGAGGCCGATGCCGATCGCGCCGAGGATCCAGTTGCCAAACGGCTGATCGAGCAAGGCACGAAGCGCACCGTCCATACCGGTGGCATCTTCGGGGTCCTGATTGATTGTTGCCATGACGAACAGCAGGCCGATGAGCGCGAGTACGACACCCTTAGCGATATAACCGATGGTGCCCACGACTCGGATTCCCTGGGAGATCTTTCGTTCCTTCGAAGTCCTGAGGGTCTCCTCAAATTTTCGCGTGATGCCCACGTAGACGTGGTACCCACCAACGATGATGATGGCCGCACCGAGCACGATCAGCGCAACCGCCCCGACCGGATTCGACATGAGCGTGGCGGACAGCGAACTGGTTGACTCACCGGAGTCCTGATTTCCGCCAAGCGCGGCAACGGTGAACGACACCCCGATGGCAAAATAAGTGACCGTCTTCGCGACGTTCTTCAGTGCATCAGTGACGGATTCGCGATCCCAGATCGCCTCGCTGAGGTGCCATAGACCCAATAGCGCACATCCGGCTGCGCAAATCCACACCAGCGCCATGCCGAGGGGATTGGAAGCGAGCAAGGCGATCGCGCCGGACTGGTCCGCATCTTCAGGTGCAGAACCGAACGCAAGATTCAGCGCAATTACGCCAATGACGAAGTGGAGGACGCCGTTCGCAATGTGGCCGAGGCGAGCGGCTTTCCTAAACCAGGGATGATCCGATGCCGCTTCAGCCTTGCGCGAAGCGTCTTTGAGTGCGCCTTTCGTGTTGTCCAAGGCGCCGTCTAATGAGGAATTCGATGCTGGCCCATTGTCCATGCCAGTATTTTTGCGTATCGAAACTGGAGCGGACTGACAGTCCCGGTACGCTGGCGGCTCGATGCGGTGTTTGTTTTACCGTTGGATTGGCGTAGACCCCGGATGCAACATGTTGGTGTCGATACCGAGGTAGCGAGCAAGAGCGAATTCAACTTCAGCCATTTCACCTCTCGAGAGAAAATCCAGGGGATCGCCAACGAGATAATTCGTATCGATCGAACGTATTTGGTCGATTAGAAAGCGTGTCGACTTGCCAGCAACCGCGAGTTCAGGTCGATGAATTGCGGGTTGAGCCGATGTTGAGGTAGGGATCACTGTCACAACTGAAAGGGGCGATTCTGAAGGTGAGATCACCAAACCAAGACGTCGACCACGTTGCTCATGGCCGCGTGCCGCGCCGAGATCGATTTGGTCCTCTGCGCATCATTTACCCGAAATCCAAGATGCTGACTTTGTCACTGGTGCGAGGATGGAGCCATTCCGTCCTGGATAAACCGCAGGTCGCCTAGTATTTCCAATATGAGCGACTGGAATTCCCACGAGCAGTACCGCCCGCAACCGCCGCATTCCGGACAGGACAATTTTGGGTACGGCGACCCGGCTCAAGGAAACGCTAGCCAGGCGCACTCGGGTCTGGGACACAACAACGGCGCCCCGCAGCAATTCGCCGGAATCGCAAGGACAGCGCTCATATTCGCAATCGCCTCTCTCGCGGCTGGCGTGTTTCTCGCATGGCTCCAAGTGCTCTTTTATTACATCGGCGGTGCGGGAGGCGTGCCTGCCGCATTCAGCGCAGTGAGGTTAATTGTGACGCTGGGACTCGCGATCACTGCACTGGTCCTCGGCATCCAGGCAGTCAGGAAAGGCTTCGATCGATTGCAAGCAGGCATTGCGATTGGTATCTCGGGTGGACTCCTTGTGCAACAGATTCTCGGTCTATCGTCAATGTTGCTGACCGTCTTCTAGTACCGGCTAATTGTCACGGAACTTGGTGCGGTTCAGTGAGCTCCCATGCTCCTGCAGCAGCGTATGGAACATACCCCGGGCAGCAACCAGACCCTGGTAGTCGCCGCGTTCGACGATCTGACCTTGATCCAGCACGATGATCTGGTCGGCGTGTATGACCGTGTCGAGATTGTGTGCAATGAGCAACACGCTTCTGTGAAGCGCGAGCTCTTGCGCCGCGGTACTAATGATTCGAGCGTTGGCCGGGTCGACAGCGGAGGTTGCCTCGTCCATGATCGTCAGCGGCGCGTTTTTGAGCAGGGCGCGCGCCACACAAACGCGTTGTCGCTGCCCGCCCGAGAGCTTGCTGCCACCGGGCCCGACCGGCGCATCCAGGCCTCCCGGCACGCTGTCAATGAACGAGCGAAGTCCTGTGGCGTCTACAGAATTAGCGAGTTGTGTATTGGTTGCGTTCGGTCGTCCAAGCAGAATATTCGCGCGTATGGATGCGTCGAGTAGGTAATCGTCTTGGAGCACGGTGGCGAGTTGGCTCGCAAGCTCCGCTGCTGTCAATTCGCGCAGGTCGCTTCCACCTAGCAGGATGCTCCCGGAGGTTGGGTCCCAGAACCGAGCGAGCAGGCGCAAGAGTGTGGTCTTTCCAGAACCCGACGGTCCGACCACCGCGGTCAGACCTCGTTTCGGTAGCTCGAAGGAGACATCGTCCAGTACCGAAGTGCCGTTTTCGCGGTCATACGTAAACGAGAGGTTTCTGGCCTGCAACAGCACGCCATTCGAAAGTGCGGCTGTGCCATTGCTCGATTCGGACCGCAGCGGTTCGTTTCCCGCCTGTTGAGGGTGAACCGGAAGTGGTGGCGTGTCGAACACGGCGCTGAGTCGTTCGAGGATGCCTCGTTGCATGCGGAGACCCGCGGTGAGTTCTGCACCCGCCGAGGCAATGCTTGTAAGACGCGCAATGACGACGATGATGCCGAGAAACACGGGGGTACTGAGGTTCCCCGCGGTCAACCAAATGACTCCACAACCGATCATGACTGCAAACAGAATGTTCAACGTGAGGCCGAATGCGAGCAGGCCAGGAATCACAGTTCCAGAAGATCGGCGGGAGTCGTCACGAACATTTGCGAGCGCACACTCCAGTGCGTCGCCGTCTGCGGGGCGCTGATCGGTGCGAATTACCGGCTGAAGCGCAGCATATTCGAGTACCCGGCGCGTGGCTTGAGCACCGACTCGATGACGGCGCTCATCGACGTCTTTGGCGAGTTGACCGCTCACTCGGCTCACTGCCCAGGCGACTGCGATTGCGAGACTGACCGCGAGCGCGTATCGCCAGTCAAGGAGTAAGAGCGTCAGTGCGCTGGCGACTGGGGTGACGATTGCGGTCAGAGCAGGGCGCAGCAGAATCGACGGGAAGGACATAGATTGAGGAATCCCGGCCGTGGCCAGATCGATAAGCTCTGCCTGCCTGGTTGGCGTGAACCAGCCGAGCGGGAGCCTGCCGAGATATTCACCGAGCCGCAAATGCAGCGCCTCCGCGCTATCAATTCGGAATGCGAGCATTTGCGCGTGCCATTGCACGAGGAGGTACGCGACCATCGCCATCGCGAGCCCAAGCATCCACACAATCGCATCCGAGCTCGCATCCAGGCTGGTGGCTATCACAACGCCGGTGAGTCCTAACGCGATTCCCTGTAGAACCGCTGCCGCGGTCAGCCACATGACCAGCACAGTAAATCGTCTGGCGGCTGCCGGAGGAAGGAGCCGGTGTAAGGTTCGCAGCATCATTGACCCCCATGAGAGCGATCGAAAGCACGAGAACCCGTGTCCTGTGTGTCGGTTTCTTGGTGGACCTGTTCACCGAGGTGGTTGCCGGTAGTGGGGCCCATCTGTGCCTGCCACAGGCGTTGATAAGCGGCGCACCCCGTGAGCAAATCGGCATGGTGGCCGTCACCAACGAGCTGACCCGCCTCGAGCACCAGGATGCGGTCGGCGTGCACGGTGAGTTGCAGCTGGTGAGCGATGAGCAGCACGGTGCGGGCTTTCGCTTGTTCGTGCAAGACACCCAGTATCTGCTGTCGGGTGATCGGATCGAGCGCCGATAGCGTTTCGTCGAGGACCAGGAGCGCCGGCTCGCGCAGTAGTGCGCGTGCGAGTGCGAGGCGCTGGCGCTGGCCACCGGACAACTCGAGGTCATCACCAAGCGTCGTGTCGTAACCCTTCGGGAGTGCGTCGATTGGCTCGTCGATCACTGCGAGTTGCGCCGCGACGCGCATTTGCCTGTCTGAAATTGGGCGTCCACCAGCGAGGATGTCGCGAATCGGCGCATCCGGCAGCGCGGTGTCTTGGAAAACAAAACTGACCCGTTCATACAGATCTTTCTCGCGTAGCTCGCGATAGTCGGTGTCGCCGAGTGAGAGGTGGCCACTATCGGGGTCAAAAAATCGTGCCAGAAGCATCGCCAGGGTGCTCTTCCCGCTACCCGATGCGCCGACCACCGCAATGAAACCGCGATTGGGGAGCTCGAGTGTGATGTTGTCGAGTGCGAGTGAGTCGCCGTAGCGAACAGTTACCTCAGACAGTGCAGGAACCGTGTTTTCCGGTGCCGAACTGTCAACCCACGCGAGGCGAGGCATGCTGAGGAAATCAGAAATTGTCGTCAAAGCTGACAGCCCCGTGCGAATCGCTTGGAGACGCGGGCCCGCCACCGCGACAGGCGCACTGATTACCGGGCCGAGCAGTACGCCTGCGATCACCGCCGGTGGTGCGATCGCATCCGTCAACAGACCTATTCCGCCGACGAGCGCGAACATCCCAGCGGTCAAGGCCGGGGCCACGACAAGCCAGGATGCGGTGGTAACGCCAGCCGTCGGGCGCGACCAAGAGCGAAAGAACCGATGAAACCCGGTCGTTGCCTCGTTGTACCGTGCCTGAGCGCTCTCGGTTCCGGCATAGATTTTTGCGGTCGGTAGCCCCCGAACGAAGTCCACGACAGCGCCGTTGATTCGTCGCTGTTGCTCGGCGTATTCGGCGAACTGGGCTTTCGAGCCGCGCATGGCGCGCACATACCACCACACTCCGAGACCAAGTGGCACGAGGCTTGCTAGCGCGAGCCTCCAATCAATTACTGCGAGGGCAATGAACCCGCCGATCGGCGTGACGATGAGCATCGTCGCATCCAAGACCGTGTGCGCGACGAGATAGTGCAATGCGCTGGTATCGTCTTGGACTGCCTTGCGGATGCGTGCTGCTCCCTGGCCAGTAATAGTCGTCAGGGGAGCGCGCCGGATTGTGTCGGCGAGTTCTCGTTGGAGTAACCACGTGAGGTCAGCGTCGGCGCGATGACTGAGCCAGGTCGCGGCCGCTGCGGCGATCGCAGCACCCACGATACTTATCACGGCAACAATAACTAGCTCAGAGCCGGGCAGCGGGGCGTCGCGGAGCCAAGCGCCGGTGAACGCGATCAGCGCAAGTATTGGAATTAATCCGAGTAGTGCTGAAAGTGCTTGCAGCGCGATCGCGGCGATGAGCGGCAACCGGATTGGGCGCAATAGGGATACTGCGTTCATGACAGGGTGGCCTTCTCGAATCTGAGTATCCGATCGGCTCGGGCGGCGACCGAATCCTGGTGGGTAATTAGGAGGACTGGAAGTTTCGTGTGGTTGCCGATGTGGTCGAGTGTGTCGAGGATGCGCGCGGCAGTGTGATGATCGAGCGAGGCCGTTACTTCGTCGCAGACCAAGACATCGGGTGCCGCAGCAAGGGCGCGCGCGAGCAGCAATCGTTGACGCTGTCCACCGGAAAGCCCTCCGGGTGTTCGGTCCCGTATTTCTTGGGGCAGATTGACGAGCTTCAACAAACCCGCGACGTCATGTGCCGGTATTGCGCTGCGTTTTCGTGCCGCACCGACCGCGCGGTCAAGGGTTTGCTGCACCGTTTCTTGCGGATGCAGTGCAGCCCGCGCGTCCTGACCAACGTAGGACAAGTAGGGCTGTCCGCGGCGCGCGCGAACCCCCGCATCCCAGTCGATCGATTGCTCGTTCACGCAGAGCGTGCCGCTGGTCGGTGGCGCAAAGCCGCACAGTGTGCGCGCGAGTGAGGTTTTCCCGCAACCTGACCGCCCACGAATTGCTACCAGTTCTCCGGCGCCCACTGCCAACGCGGCATCGCGAAGCAGCGTTTGTCCGCCACGTTGAATCATTAGCCCGTTGACGGTAAGCCTTGGCGCAATTGGTGTGTACGTTGCGCGTGGGGCGCCATTTCCTCTCGGTGTCGTAGGAACGCGCGGTGTTTGCGGTAGGGGAGTTAGGCGGCCATCGTCACCGATTTCAAGAATGCGATCACTCACCCGGCTGACGAGTGACCGGTCGTGGCTGATCAGCAGCACCGCTGGACGCCAAGGGAGCGATGAGAAGGTTTCACCGAGCTGCTGTGCAGTTGCGGGGTCGAGGCTGCTGGTGGGCTCGTCAAGGATGAGCAGTTTGGGCTGTGTCACGAAGGTCCGCGCGAGTAATGCACGTTGCGCTTGGCCGCCGGATAACTGCAGCGGACGCCGACTCAATAGGCTTGGCTCGAGCGCGGCGTTGTGCATCGACTGGTGGATAAGTGCCTTGCGCGCAGACCGAGACATTGCCGCATGTGCCACGCGACACGCAGTGCGCAGTTGCGCGTGAACAGTTTGAGCAGGATCGAGCGCGCTCGACGGGTCTTGAGGCAAATATGCGGCGATGCGGCCCCGGACTGCGCGACAGCCTTCCCGCGAGAAAGGATCTTTCCCAGCAATCAGTATGCGGCCAGCAACGTGCTGATTCTGATGCTGATGTCCGAGCAGCGCGAGCGCAAGGGTGGACTTTCCGGCGCCAGATTCACCGACCAGTCCGGTGACCGTTCCTGATCGAAGCGTGAGGTCTACGCCATTGAGAATCGTGACCATTCGGCTGGCCGCTGTCGGTTGTGCACTTGAACGAGCGGACACGGTTAGCTTGGAGACGGTGACGATTGCAGGCTGTGTGATCTGGCCTCCAGTCTCGGCCGTCGTATTCGACAGGATGGTCAATTGAGTTGCTCGATTCGGGTCAATACGAGTGGTCGCGGCCGTGTGTCAGTGAGCCGGTCGATGACTGCGGTGATCCCAATCGCAAGCACCACCAGAAGTAGGGCCGGCACGAGTACCCCTAGTGGATTGATTTCCAATCCGGTGTTGTTCTCACGGACCATCCGGCCCCAACTGGCGGTCGGTGCGCCAGCACCAAGCCCTAAGAATGCCGCTGTCGCAGCAATCTGCGTGGCTGCGACGAAACGAATACCTGCCTCAGCGAACGCGACCGGCGCAAGGCCCGGCAGAATGTCATATCGGATGCGCGACCACACTCCGTCCCCGCGAGCCAACGCATCCTGGGCGTAATCGGCCGATACCAGGGTCATGGTTTGTTCACGAACAACTCGCACCGAAAACGGCAAGCTGACGATTGCGATGGCGATCGCGATTACCGCATCGTTTCCGGGCAAGCCGGCAGCAATCAGCAGCAAAAGCAGAAGAGCGGGAACGGCCGCGATTGCGTCGACGACGCGTAATACGAATCGAGAGAGTGCCGCACGATGGGTGATTGCTGTCCAAATACCAATGGATAAACCGAGGCTGCTACCGAGAATCGTTGCCGCAACTGCCTGCAGAATCAGCGTGCGGCCACCGGCGAGTACTCGAGAATACACATCTCTACCGAGCACATCTGTTCCCAGAACCGCGCTGGCAGATACTGGTTCAAACGGCCCGCCAATCGGCGCCGTGGTGCTCCCGGTGAGGAACCACGGTCCGGCAAGTCCTACGAACACGACCAGCAGGGCTGGAACGCCGGTAACGAGCGTGCGTGGGGTCAACGAAATTGCTCCTGTCGTGTGGTTCGCTCGCGAAGCAAATGTGAGAGCACGTCGCCACAGAGCAAGATGCAAAGGACAGCCGCGCTGAGAATGAGGCTCAACGCTTGCACGAGTGGCACATCGCGATTGCTGACAGCGCGAGTAATCTCATAACCAAGACCGGGCACATTGAACAGTGTTTCGACGACAATGGCGCCGCCGAAGAGCCCCGCGATCATAATCGAAAGGGCTTGCGTCGCTGGTCCTGCTGCATTCGCGAGGACGAGCCGGATATATGCGAGACCACGGACACCGTTCAACCGGGCGGACTCGGCGTAAGGAGTCGCCACGGTCTGAGCTACCGAGGCCCGAAGCATCCGCATAGTGGCCCCGAACCCGCCAATAGCCAGTGCAAGCGCAGGCAGCACCACGAGTTCGGGATGCTGCCAAATATTCTGCCCAGCCGGGATGATGGCGACGGCGGGTAAAAGCGGGACCCACACCGCAAAAACGAATACGACGAGTGTTGCGATGAGGAATTCCGGGATCGCGATCACGCCAAGTGTTATCGCGGTGAGGGCCTTGTCGAGGCGCGTACCGGCGCGTAGACCGATGGTCGTGCCGAGGGATCCCGCGACGATCAGAATGCCTGCTGCTGGAATCACGACTGCGAGGCTGACACTGAGCCGGCTCAATAGAATCTCATCGACGGCTCGTCCCGAGACCAGTGAGTTCCCCAAATCACCTTGGACTACTCCGAGTAGCCAGGTGCCGTATCGCTCGATCGCGGGACGGTCCAGACCGAGTGCCACCCTCACCGCATCCCGTTCAGCATCCGTGGCGTTCGGACCGGAAACGACGCCAGTAGCATCACCCGGGAGAACTTCGGTGGCCCAAAACACCATCACGGACAACACGATGAGGGTCGCCGCCGCAGCAACGACCCTCATCAGCACCCAACGAGCGTGACGCACAGGTCAGTCGATTAGGATGACATCGGCGAGGTCTGGAAACTGCGATTCCACGAGCCCCTCAACACCCGAACGGGAAGCACCGATTGACGGGACAAAGACCGGCGCGATTTGGTTGCCCTCTTCCCACAGCAGCTGCTGTGCATCGTGCGAGGCTTGTAGGCGCTCTTCGGGTGTCACTCCGCTGCGAGCCGCCAGTACAAGCTCGTCGACCTCTGGGAATGTGCCAGGCGTGTGGTTGGTCTCAAAGGAAACCGGTGGGTTGTATCCCGCCTTGAACGGAAGTTGTTCCCACGCCGGGTAGTCGGCAAAAAGCTGGCCCGCGGGAAGCTCCTGCAGCGTCGCGTTTACGCCTATCGCCTGCAAATCTTCGACGATGAGAGTTGCGGTTTCTACCATTCCCGCTATCTCCGGTCCGGCGGTGAGCTCAATGTTGACGCCAACGGCGCCAGCCTCTTCGAGCAGTTCGCGCGCCCGGTCGGGGTCATATTCTCGCTGCGGAATCGTGTCGTTGTGGTTCGGGAAACCGAGAGCCGGCAAGTCGTTGCCCAGGTAGCCGAGACCGTAGTACACGTTTTCTAGGATGCGATCGCGGTCGACTGCGAGTTGGAACGCTTCACGAACACGCGGGTCATCAAAAGGCTCCGTTTCGATATTCATCGTGAACGGCATGTAGGACACATACGGTGGCTCACTCATCGCGACACTGATTTCTTCATTGCCGGTCAATGTTTGTGCTTGGGCAGGAGTGATGCCATTGGCGTAGTCGACTTGGCCCTGCTCAAGCGCCGTAACCCGAGCTGTGCCGTCCGGAATCGAAATCAATTCGATCGCGTCGAGCGCCGAGGCGTCACCGTAATAGTCAGGGTTCTTCTCGAGGAGCGTTGATTGTCCAGGCTCGAATGCTGCAATAGTGAACGGCCCTGAAGACGGCGTTGACTCGGTGAATTCGACGGTGCCATCCTGGATCGCAAGCATGCTTTGGCATAGGAGTAGTCGACCATCGGCGATTGGCGTCGTCGCAGGTAATACGACGGTGTGTTCGTCCGGTGTTGTGGCCGCGTCGAGATCGAAGCTGCGAGAAACGTGCAGCACGAAGGGCAGACCTTCTAGCAACGTCGGAGCTTGCAACGAATAGAGCACGTCATCCGCGGTGAGGGGGCTGCCGTCGGTGAAGGTGATGCCTTCTCTGACATCGAGAGTGTATTCGGAAAGATCATCCGAGATTTCAATATTTTCCAGTACTCCGTACGAGACACCGTCTTCCTCGTTCGGGCCGAGTTCGCATAGCGGTGCGTGTACCAACCCCGCGCGAACGAAATCTAAGGCGGTGGGGCCTTGGAAGTAGTTCAGGGTTTCAGCGGCACCACCGGCAAAGGCGGCACGGAGCGTCCCGCCGCTTTCGCTTGCCGCCGAGGTTTGTTGCGGCGTTGCGCTCGTGCAGGCAGTGAGGGTGAGGATGCCCGCCAGGGCAATGCCTATCAACGCTGAAGTCCTATGACCGGGTTGTTTCGATGCCACTTGGCCCATCGCTTTCAATGACTATGCGTGCCTCCGGGTGAGGCACA
This sequence comes from Gulosibacter sp., assembly GCF_052090685.1. NCBI lineage: Bacteria > Bacillati > Actinomycetota > Actinomycetes > Micrococcales > Microbacteriaceae > Gulosibacter > Gulosibacter sp. The sequence continues at coordinate 179,372 of NZ_JBQDBE010000001.1, forward strand.
CTGCGCTCAAGCATAAGCTATTGATAGTCATTATCAATAAGAGGGCGCGGTTGGCGAATATGCTCTGCCCACGTCCCGCGCCTGCGCGGCCCGTAGAATTCATGCCACAACGAAGGATTCCTCATGGCGTGGAGCACCCGAGAGCTCGCCGAGTTGGCTGGCACTACGACGAATACCGTGCGGCACTATCACCGGCTCGGGCTGCTCGATGAGCCCGCGCGTCGGTATAACGGCTACAAACAGTACGGCGCAACCCACCTCGTGCGTCTCTTGCGCATCCGTCGCCTCGCCGAATTGGGCGTGCCACTCGCGCAAATCGCTGCCGATGGCGACGGATCCGAAACCATGGCCGAAGCGCTCCGCGAGGTCGACGCGGAACTTGCGCTGCGCATCCACCGCTTGGAACAGGCGCGGTCAGACATCGCGACACTGCTCCGCAATGACGCGCCCGCCGACTCTCCCGCAGGATTCGAGTCTGTGGCGGCGCTCATGACCGAGACGGATAGCGCGTTCATCCACATTTATAGCCGCCTCTATGACCAGGATGCACTGGCCGACCTTCGGCGCATGATCGAGATGGATGCGACGAGCGAGTCGGTTGGTCACGAGCTCGATTCGCTCGCTGATGATGCCGACGAAGAGACGCGTGAGCGTTTGGCGGCACAGATTGCACCGAGCATCGCGCAGAGTCTTACAGAGTATCCGTGGCTGGCAGTGCCGGGGGAGCACGTCGCGCAGAGCGCAAAAGTTGTGCAACGGACGATCATGGAAGCGGTCCTGGAACTGTATAACGAGGCCCAAATTGATGTGATCGTCCGGGCGGTGGGTCTCGCGCAATGGCGGATGCAGGACGAAGGGGCAGCAGATGCGCCCGAGCCGGGCGACGAAAACTGAGCGTTACCTGAACCCTCACGATGGCGACTTGACCCTGTTCTAAGAACACAGTTTCTACTTACTGCATCAGCGAGGTCGACCACCAGTATGCGACCTCCATTCTCCCAAAGGAGGAGGTTCTGCCATGAACCCCGTGCAGGAACTCATCGCCAACTTTCAATTGTTGATGGGCCAAGTGCCCGAACTCATCCAGCCCCTTATGTGATGCTCGCCGCCGTCGTGCCCTTTCTCGAGGGAGAAGTCGGCGCGATGATTGGCATCGCCGGTGGAATGCCTGTGCTGGTCGCAGCGATCGCGGCAGCAACCGGTAATTTCCTCAGCGTGCTCGTGGTCGTGCTCCTCACCTCGGGTGCTCGCTCCGCGGTGGTGAATCGTCACCGCGTCCAGCAGTCCGTACTCGTTGGTGCCGGCAGCGCCGAGTTCGTCGGCGAAGAATCGGTCGAGGATACATCCGTCAAGCCTGAATCGAAGGGTCGCGCACGGTTCAAGAAATGGGTCGTTCGGTTCGGCGTCCCAGGTGCGAGTATCCTCGGGCCGCTTGCTATTCCGACGCAGTTCACCTCGGCAATCCTTGTTGCGAGTGGGACACCGCGCGGGTGGGTGCTGTTGTGGCAAGCCGTCGCGATCGTGATCTGGACGACCATCGCCACCGTTTCAGTGTGGGCCGCGCTCACCTTCGTGGTCGGCATCTAACTGTCCAGATTTCGGTTGGCAGTTGCATCAGATCGATAGACATTCAATCGTCGAAGCGTCGTACCCAGTCGAGAGTGGCTTGGCGGAGATTGCGGGTGCGAGGCGCATCGATAAGGTGGATGTTCGGCCCCTCAGGGTAGTCCTCGAAACGCCCCGGCCGCAGCGCCGCATTCACGGCGCGGTATGCAGGGTGAACCTCGCCTCTACCGCGATCGCTAAGTTGCGGCAGTTCGCAGGCACGAATGAGTACCCCGCCATCGTAGGGGTGGACGGTTGGTGGGGTTGTTTGGCGTTCTGCTGCCGTCTCATGCAGTCGAACCTGCAGCGATTCAAGACCTCCGAGACGATTGATCACAGTGTCGCCCAATATCGTGAGCCAATTCACCGACTGGTACCGACCGGGCTTTAATTGCACATTGAATACGGCGCAGTCGAGGCCCGGATAACGTTCCCACCACTGCCACGCAGCCCCGCGCCGATGGTGTGCCATGCCGATCTCGTCGACCAGCGCGAACCCCGCCGTTCCCTGCTGTGGTCGCACTGCCGCGCTCCAGGACAGGATCAACGCAACGTATTCATCGGCGTCGCGCAGCACCGCAGATGGCGGCATAGAAACGGCGACGTAGGACTGCCATGGTTTGCGCGGCTCGTGTGCGAGCATCGTTGCTTCCGCTTGCCAGCGTGGTGGATTCGCACGCTGTAGTAGAGCGAGGTTTAGCGGTCGGTCGGGTTCGTGGACGACCGATGCGAGGGCCTGCTCAACATCGGTGGTGAAGGCGCCGCCTAACCGCCGGGGCGGTTGTCCGCAGCGATCATCCACTGTTCGAATGCCCCTTGCGCGATCTCATAGGACTGCAGCAATACGTCGATCGCGGCTCGGCGCGACTCAGATAGGTGACCATCCGGAAGCTGGAATTGGGCGGTCACGCCGAGACGCTGCAGTGGTTTGCCGGTTTGCGGGGCCGGGATGGTGAGCTCGTCGAGCTTGGCGGCGTTACTCAAATGGGGTTTCCGTTCCGTGGAACCGTCTCGCAGCGCAACAATGAAAAGAATGCGCGCAGGCCTGTAACGAGCAGGTCAGGCCGTTCTATAGCGAGAAAGTGACTACTCGCAAGTGTGCTCGATGCCGATCCCGCGCAATATTGCGTGCAACTGCGCGCCCTGATCCGGGTCTGACCTGGCCGCGACCAGCGGGAATTCGGGCAGCTGTTGCTGTGCCCGAATCTCATCGGTACTGCGTGTCCAGCCTTCCTCCGCGAGCGCCATGCTGCCATAGGACCAGGCGAGCAGTAGGTCATGGGCATCTCTGGGATTGACGGAGGCGTTGGCGGTCAGCGTGAGGAGGGTCTCGCTGAGGCGGAACGAATGTACCCCCAGGATGGGTTGCGTGCGCAGCAGGGAGAGGGTGCCGGGAATCATTGCCATCTCCTGCGCACGCTGCGTCAGTGAGACGAGCGCGCAACTGCGGCAGTTGACGGCGAGAAGGTCTTCCGGGTGTAAGGTGCCGAGGCGCTCATCGCCGAGGTCATGCCAGACCCGTGAGAGTGACGGGAAATAGGTGTACAACGCGTTTGCGGCGACCCCCACTTCGGCTGCAAGGGCGCGCAAAGATATGCCGTCGATGGTCCCGCGCTTCCGCAGAAGCCGATCAGCGGCTTCGAGGATGACGTGCCGGTCGATGTCCCCGCGCGGGCCACGCTTGATCGAGTGGCGAGACGTGGGTTCATGCATGACGCTTGTCACCTTAGCAATGACCCGGCACACCCGACGGCTGAAGGGAACTTATTGTGTGCAGATATCGGTGATCTGGTCGCCGGCCGCGATTAGACCGTCGGTCTGACCATTGAGTGAATCATCGAGTTCGCCGTCCTGAGCGAGGGCGCTGAGGTCCTGGTTCTTGAGATCCGTCGAGAACGTCTCAAACGCATCGGCAAACCCGTTCAACGCATCTTTGACTTCCGTATTCGAGACATCACTCTGCGCCTGATCAATGGCCTCGTCTATGGGTGCGAGCACCTCATCGAAGTCGACTTGCTCGCCCGCCATCCCGCGCTGGACCGCGTCATTGAAATCATGCCCCAGCGTGACGTTCACCTGCGAGAGCAGGACATTGGTCTGCAGGCAGGCTTGGTCGACGCTCTGGCTCGAGCACGCCGCAAGAGACGACGCCAGCGTAATTGCTGCGAGCACTGATCCGATGCGGGTGATGGGAAGAACTGTCATGTGAATAGACCTCCGTGAGTACTGGGTTAACAGGAATTGTACAGTGTACATACTAGGCGCGTGAGGCAGTGACAGTGCGGAGACGACCTGGAGCGAGGAAAACGGATCGCATTATTCGTTCATGGTGGATGGGCTCCGGGTAAACGTCGGGCGTTCGGCATGAGCTTGCCGCGGATTGTTGTCTGACATAAGTAGTACAATGGGTGCGTGTTGAATGTATCGAAGCGAGATCTCAACCAGCGGACCTCAGCCGTGCTCGCGCAAGCCACCGAGGTTGGTGAGGTGATTGTGACCGAGCGGGGTGAGCCCCGTTGGCGAGTGAGCTCGTACCGTGGCCAGGATGATGCGCTCGCCCGAGCCGAAAGGCAGGGGCGCTATACCCCGCCGAGCAATCAGCAAGAGCCGTGGCCTGACGCTGTCAACGGACCTCTGTATACCTCGGATGAAGTCGATGCGATGCTCGACGACATGAAGGGTGCGCACTGACCGATGGCCATCGTGTATCTCGACTCATCGGTGGCGTTGCGCACGATTCTTGATGTCCCAGAGCGAATCCAACTGCAGACGTGGATGGACTCGATTGGTGCGAGCTTCGTGTCTTCGCGGCTTCTGCGAACTGAGGTGATTCGCGTGCTGCGCCGCGATTCAAGGGTGCTCTCAGATGCCGATGCGTTGTTCGGACGTGTCGGATTATTTGATGTGACTCGCGAGACACATTCGATTGCAGAGTCGATCGAGCGGAATATAAAGACACTCGATGCCCTGCACCTCGCCACCGCGCTCTTGATCGGCGAGTCGGTCACTGTCGCGAGTCATGACGCGAATATGAAGGACGTCGCAGAGCGTCTCGGACTCAAAGTAATCGATCCCGTGCGATCGGTCTGAGTAAGCCCCACGTAAACAGGAATAAAGCCGTGAGTGAAATGGCACAGCCCGCACGAAGGTTGCCTCTATTTCTGGATCCACAGCGACGACCTTGAGAACAAGCGGTTTGAACGCTCCTGGCAGATGCTGCAGTCCTAGATTCCCGTAGGAAACTGCCTATCTTCGCCGCTCACCGGCGAATGCGCGGTTGAGTCAGCCCTAAACATCCCAATAGTGGGGCGTTTGCGAAACTCGTTGACCAGGCGTTTGCGAATTCCTCCGAGTAGCGCTTTCCAGACGTAGGACGAAAATTTCCCACAAGTTTGAATGTCTCGGACGCGCTGGAGGGGAAGTGCGCAGCGCAGACCAGGCAGTCGGATGATGACACAACCTGCTGCACCCGCGATCCAGAGTTTCCATACAGGTATTGTCAAGACCACTCGATCCTTTGATACCCTTGCGGGGTATATTTGTGAACATGCCATGAAGGGGTAGAGGTGAATTCTGACCACACCGCGTCCCCTTCTCGAGTTAGCTGGCGGGGCGTTCTGATTTCCTTGCTTGCTCTGACTGCACTGCTCGTGTGCGGGTCGCTTCTTCATACCGGTAGTGGGCATGAGAATCCGACGGTCTCCGCGGCGGAACAGCCAGGTGTCGGCATTGACGCTCTCACGCATGGCACCGTGAATGACCTCGCCTCGCCACCCGACCAAGAGCAGCACCATGGTTGTGCTGGCCACTGCGGCGAACCTGTTCTGACAGCGTTGACCTGCATATTCATGCTGCTTACCGTCGGCCTGCTCTTCCTAACGCTGCTACGTCGCGGCGTCCGCATGCGCGTCCGAGAATGGCTCTTGCTCGTCATCGCCCCGATTCGATCCGGTCTGCGCCGGATCACTCCTACTCCCCAAGAACTTTCCATCAGTCGGACCTGATTTCCACGCACATTGCGAGGTGCCACAAAGTGCCTTGCGATGACGCGTCGTTATTGCTCACCCGATTTGATTGGAACCACTTTGAAGATTCGCACGATATTTGTTGTCTCCGCACTGTTGACTGTCTCGTTGGCTCTTGCCGCCTGCAGCAACGGTTCTCCCACCGACAGCGCTGAGAACGCCTCACCCTCGCCGAGCGTCAGTTCCGAGTTCAACGACGCTGACGTGACGTTCGCGCGCATGATGATCCCTCATCACGCTCAGGCTATTGAAATGTCCGACATCATCCTCGCGAAAGAGGACGTCGACCCGCGCGTCACCGAACTGGCGGAAGAAATCAAAGGCGCCCAACAGCCCGAGATCGACCAGCTCAACAACATGCTCGAGGCTTGGGGCGAACCGGTGTCTCCTGACATGGGTCACGGCGACATGGATCACGGCAGTATGGACGGGATGATGTCGGACGATGACATGGCAGCCCTCGAAAGTGCAGCCGGGCCTGACGCAAGCCGACTCTTTCTTGAACAGATGATTGCCCACCACGAAGGGGCCGTCGACATGGCCCAGGAGGAAATCGCTTCCGGCTCCAACCCCGAAGCGATCGCGATGGCTGAAGACATCACCGCTACGCAGAACAGCGAAATCGACACGATGCGCGAAATTCTCGAGACGCTCTAGCCCCTCACTCGCTGCCGTCTTTTCGGCATTCGAATCTCAACACTTACCATTCGGCTCTCATATCGTCGGCGTCTTGTACGTCGACGGGATGAGGGCCGATGAAAGGAACTTCTTTTATGAAGCGACTCGTCACGCTGCTGGCCAGTGCCTCAATTATCGGTTTTGCCCTGGCTGGCTGCGCTCCGACCTCGACGGCGAAAGCGCCTGAGTCCTCGCCGCTGCTGAATAAGCACGGCCTTGCTGACATGTCCACGACTGAAATCATCGACTCTCTCGACAAGATGGAAGTCGCGGATCGCCCGACTGACTTGATCGCCTCGGTACGTCCTGACACTCTCCTAATCTCTGACGGTCAGGAAGAAACATCGCTGGACTTGCCAGACGACCTTGCATACGTCTCCATCGCGCCCTACTTGGAACAGACCCACGACTGCTACTTCCATAGCCTGACGACCTGCCGCGGGGAGCTTGCGAACCAAGAAATCGACGTGCAGATCATCGATGAAAACACGAGGGAAGTGTTGGTCGACGAAGTCACGACCACCTACGAAAACGGCTTCATCGGCTATTGGCTGCCGCGCGACCTTGAAGGCACTATCCAAATCAGTCAAGCAGGCCGCAGCGGTACGGCAGAAGTCGTCACCTCGAGCGATGCAGCGACCTGCATCACGACGCTTCGCCTCACTTAACTGTTCGAGAAATTGTGCTGCACCGGACAGCAGTCCGGTGCAGCACAACGCAGGCAGTCAGGTAGTTGCTAGGACAAGAAAGGGTAGATACATGTACCGCTGGAACGTTCGCCCGCTTTGGGATCCGAGAGGCCGAACACGTATAGGGGTAGCGGAAAAATGAGCGGATTCATCGCTGTCGCGCTCGCCAGTAGCCCGGGCGAGATCATTATGAGCGGCCAGCTGCTCGTTGCACTGCCGCTCGCGCTCCTGGCAGGTCTGGTCTCGTTCGCCTCCTCATGCATTTTGCCGGTGGTACCCAGATACCTGGGCCTAGTCGGGGCGGTATCCGGTCAAGACGCCGGCTCGGGTAAGACTCCAGTTGAGATACGACCGCAGCAGATGAATACCAACACAGTCACCAGTCAGCGGCGCGTGGCGCTGGGCGCGACGTTATTTGCGCTCGGGCTGGGGCGTGCCACGAAGACTCTGGCCTGGCTTCGCCCCCTTATCCGCACCATCCACATCGCAGGCGGAACGCTGCTCATAGTGATCGGTGGGCTGATGGTCACCGGAGGGTCGCAGATGCTTCCCTCCGCAGTCGCTGCCATGCTCCCCGGGTATCTCGCCCCGATCTAGGAACCAGACACCCTCACCCTAACTACTTCTACCAACACTGGCTTGCGTCTTGACCAGATTGCTTGCTGACCAAATCATCCGTTCAACATTGAAGAGAGAGTACTGCGATGAGCGAAGAGCACCGTCACCATCACGACCTAAACGCGACCGAGCATGATCGAACTTCTGCTCACGACGACCACAGCCAGCAGGAGGCTCACGCGCATAGTGGTGAGACCTATGATCTTGCTGGCCATCGAGATGACACCGGGCACCACAACCACGCTGGTCACGATGGTCTTACTGGGCATCACAGCCACGCTGGCCATGGTGACCACGTAGCGCAATACCGGCGTCTGTTTTTGATCATGCTCGTCCTTGCCATCCCGGTGGTCGGGTTCAACGATATGTTTGCCGACATTCTCGGCTACTCGCTTCCGGACGTCGCATGGGTGCCTTGGGTATCCCCGATTCTTGGGAGCATGGTTTATTTCTGGGGAGGTGCACCATTCCTCACCGGTGCATGGGATGAGATCCGGGCACGTAAACCTGGGATGATGCTTCTCATCGGACTTGCGATCACGGTCGCGTTTCTCGCGTCGGTTGGGGCGAGCCTTGGTGTGCTGAGTCATGAGCTCAATTTTTGGTGGGAGATGGCACTTCTCGTCGTCATCATGCTGCTCGGGCACTGGATTGAAATGCGCTCACTCGCGCAAACGACCTCGGCGCTGGATTCGCTGGCGGCGCTGCTTCCCGACGAAGCAGAGAAGGTCGTTGGTGACGACATCATCACCGTGTTACCAACGGATCTTCAGACCGGTGACGTCGTCATCGTTCGCCCCGGTGCTGCCGTGCCGACGGATGGTCGCGTTATCGAGGGATCGGCAAGTATGGACGAGTCGATGGTGACCGGCGAGTCCAAGAGTGTACGGCGATCGATTGGCGAGCAGGTCGTCGCCGGAACGGTCGCGACTGATTCGGGACTTCGGGTCGAAGTGACCGCGACCGGCGATGACACAACGCTTGCTGGGATCCAGAAACTTGTCGCCGATGCGCAAGCTTCCTCATCTCGGGCGCAACGGCTTGCGGACAAAGCCGCGGGCTGGTTGTTCTGGTATGCGCTGGGTTCGGCAGTGGTCACCGCGATCGTATGGCTTGTCCTGGGGATGCCAGATGCTGCTGTGGTTCGCGCGATCACGGTCTTGGTGATCGCATGCCCGCACGCGTTGGGACTCGCGATTCCGCTCGTTGTGTCGATCGCTACCGAGCGCTCTGCTCGCGGCGGGGTACTGATTAAGGATCGGCTTGCGCTCGAGTCGATGCGTTTGGTCGACGCCGTGCTGTTCGACAAGACAGGTACTCTCACGAAGGGTGAACCCACGGTGACGAGGATCGAGCCTGTCCCCGGGCATTCGTCGGGACAAGTGCTCGCACTGGCGGCGGCTGCGGAGTCTTATAGCGAGCATCCGCTCGGGAAAGCCATCATTGGGGCGGCCGAAACGCGCGAACTTACGCTTGCCACGGCGACTGATTTCACGTCTTCGCCAGCGGTAGGGGTGCGGGCTACTGTGGCTGACGCTGTGGTTGAGGTTGGTGGACCGAACTTGCTTGAACAGCATGGCCTAACCGAGCTGGCGGTCGCGGATGAATGGCGCCAAGAGGGTGCAATTATTTTGCATGTGCTTGCTGACGGGGAGGTGATCGGGGCGTTGCGTTTGGCGGACGAGATTCGAGCTGAGTCGCGACAGACGGTGGACGCTCTTCATGCCACGGGTGCGCAGGTGGTCATGATTACTGGTGATGCCCAAGCAGTCGCGGACCACGTCGCCCAGGAACTTGGTATCGATCGAGTGTTTGCAGGCGTTCGTCCGGAAGATAAGGCAGCGAAAGTCGCCGAGCTGCAGCACGAAGGAAAAAAGGTCGCGATGGTTGGTGACGGCGTCAACGACGCCCCGGCGCTGGCACAAGCCGATGTGGGCATCGCGATCGGTGCAGGTACCGATGTCGCGATCGGTTCCGCAGGTGTGATCCTCGCCAGTTCTGATCCCCGATCGGTGCTGTCGATTATTGAGCTTTCCCGGGCCGCGTACCGAAAGATGAAAGAAAACCTCTGGTGGGCTGCTGGCTATAACATCCTGGCTGTGCCGCTCGCAGCTGGTGTTCTCGCGCCCATCGGCTTCGTGCTGCCGATGAGCGTGGGGGCACTCCTGATGTCGGCGTCTACGATTGTTGTCGCACTGAACGCGCAACTGCTTCGACGACTCGACCTCACACCGGAGCGCAGCGCCGAGCGGTTTCTCAATCAGTAACTATCCGGACCTGCTCTGTTTGAAGTACTCGGGTTCGTCGGTGAAACCCACCCAGTAGATGCCTGAGGAGGCTGCGTGCGTGCCCGGCACCCAGGCCGACGATTCCCGTAATTTTATTGAGAGTCCAATCATGCGCGATGAAGGACTCTCAATAAAGTTACGGGGCTATTTACGAAACCTGTTGATCTGGGATTTATTGGTCTCTCAGTCTCGCCATCCAAGCTAGAATCTCCCGAAGTTCTAATCGTTGGACAACCAACTAATTCGCCGCGTGACAGGTGAATTGCAAGTGGACTCTGAGAGTTCGCACAAATCGTGACGGGCAGCTTCAGCCCTAATGCTCATCAGGGCTACACTGCGGCCGCAAGGGCTGACTCATACGTAGGGCCGTCAAGGTGTTCCAGAAATCCTCAGTCTTGCTTCTAATAGATCGCTCGCCTGCGTGCTCGGGCATTTCGAATGTGCCGCGTGGCTGAAATGTCCCTGACACCCGTGTTCGTTTCACGATACTGCCACGTGTCGGTCTCCGCCTGGCGGATCTAACGCCGCACGAAGTCAGTGCTTTCGAGATGGGAACAGAATAATGGTCAGCGCCACACCAATTGCGGCGCCGATGAGCTGCGCGCCGAGGAAAGGGAGCGCAGACGTGGGTGCAATCCCCGCGAATGTATCGGTAAAGATACGGCCGATGGTCACTGCGGGGTTCGCGAACGAGGTCGAAGATGTGAACCAGTAGGCCGCACCGATATAGGCTCCCACCGCTGGGCCGATCACGGAGGTGCGGCCACTGCGCACGAGCGCGAAGATGACAAGCACCAGGCCTGCCGTCGCAACGATTTCAGCCAGCAAATGGCTGGCTGTCGCACGCTCGGTTGCCGAAATGCTCGTGGGAACGGAGAACATAGCATTTGCGAGCACGGCGCCACCGATACCGCCTGCCATTTGCGCGACAACGTACACGCCGATCTCAACGACGGATCGACGGGCACCGAGCGCTTGATCAGCGAGCGTGACAATCGGATTGAAGTGTGCGCCGGAGAGTTGCTGAAACATTGCGATCAGCACCGCGAGTCCTAGCGCCGTGGCCAGGGAATTCTCCAACAGCATGAGCCCCGAATCGTTCGGGGAAAGCCGCTGCGCGGCGATTCCCGAGCCGACCACGATCGCCACAAGCAAGCCCGCGCCGATTGCTTCGGCGATGGCGCGCCGCCACAGTGCCTCTGCAGGATTGGCTTGTGCATCCCGGTGCGGGCGTGGATGACGACCGTTCGGTGCTGTGCTGATGGTCATCGAAGAGATTGATCCGCAAGTTCGATCGCCAGGTCGCGTACTTTCGCGGCAATGTCGTCGCGAACCAGGCGCATACGCTCTTCGCCTTCGATACCGCGCAAGGAAGGTTCGTCGATCTGCCAAATCTCAATCTTCCCCAGCATTCCCGGCACCGGCTCGACGATGGCCTCGGCCCCGAGCACGATGATGCGGCTGGCTGTCCGCAGTATTTCAAGGTCGATTGGCTTTGGGTACTCGCCGTCCATCGTCCCGCCGATCTCCGCCACGGACGCTTCCGACAGATCGTTCAGCGCTTCGCCTGGTGCGGTTCCCGCAGACCACACGCGAACCGCGCCGCCTGCATGTTGCCGCATGAGGGCGGCTGCCATTTGCGATTTGCCGCCGTTCTTCTTGCACACGAAGAGCACTGAGGGCACCGCATTGAGGGCGTCGTCGTCGATCTGAAGTGAGGTGATGAGGTGCTCGACGCGCTGCTTGATCTCGTCACGGATCGGTCTCACCGCGTCGATACCTTGGCTTGCCGGATCATCAAGGACCCAGTCTTCGTACCGCTTGCCCGGGTAGTACGGGCAAGCATCGCCGCACCCCATGGTGATCACGACGTCGGATTCCTGCACGGCCTGGTCCGTAAGTACCTTGGGGGATTCACCGGCGATGTCAATGCCCTCTTCGTGCATGGCTTCAACAGCGACAGGGTTGATGTGCTCGGCCGGGATGGATCCCGCCGAACGGACTTCGATGTGGTCGCCCGCAAGGTGTCGCAGGTAGCCCGCGGCCATCTGGGAACGTCCGGCATTGTGGACGCAGACGAACAGGACGCTCGGTTTGGTTGTATGTGTCATTGCTTGATTGCATTCTCTGAGTGGCTGGTGAGTGTGTCGAGGAGGTGCTTGACCCGTGCTTCGATGTCGTCCCGGATGGCGGCGACGCCTTCGTCGGAGGCGAGGACGGGGTCGCCAACGGACCAGTCTTCGTAGCGCACTCCGGGAATGACAGGGCAGACGTCACCACAGCCCATCGTGACCACGACATCGGCAGCGCGCACGGCATCATCCGTGAGCGGTTTGGGGAATGCGGCGGATGCGTCCTCATCACCCTCGATCTCGACCAGCAGCGATCGGACCCGTGGATGCACGCCAGCCGCGGGCGTCGATCCTGCTGAGCGGGCGACGACCTTGCCGTCCGCGAGCTGGTTCACCAGGGCAGCAGCAAGTTGTGACCTGCCCGCATTTGCGAGGCACACGAACAGCACTTGAGGAACCCCAGCCTCGCGATCTCTATCCAGATCGGCGAGGCGTTGTCGGGCGAAGCGCTCGGTGAGCGGGATCAAGTGCTGCGTCAGCCTCGCGGTACGTAGCAGTGCGGCATACGACTCGCGGACGATCGTGATGACGAGATCTCGGTTCAGGTGCTGTGTCTCGTCAGCGATTTCAAGTGCCAGTCGTTCTACTCGCGAATCGAGGATTGCGAGTGTCTTTGCTCGGTCGTTAACATCGCTCGGAAGCGCAACCACGGTTGCCGGGGCGAACGAGTCGAGCAGTGCGGTCACGGCTGTTTTTCGCGTCGGAGGGATGCGGTAGTACACCCAGGTGCCACGTCGCTCCGACGCGAGCAGTCCGGTGTCTTTCATTACCCGGAGATGGTGCGAGATGGTGGGCTGCGAGACGTCCGCCAGTTCGGCAAGATCACATACGCATGCCTCGCCGCGCGGATCGCTTGCGATTGCAGACAGCATGCGCAAACGCAGCGGGTCGGCGATCGCTTTCAGCGTGGCGGCAACGGTGACGGCGGCTTCATTGCCGATCGCATGGGTCGGCGTGGGAGTGCATTCGGTGCTCGTCATAATGTCCTCAATTCGAAAGGGGCAGAGAATCGACGTGCAAACGCAGAGCGAGGCTCGATCTGCCATTACTTCGATGACTCTCTATATAGAGAGTATTCGATACAAGCGCAAGCTTGCAAGCGGAGCGCATCGTGCGACGGAAAGGTACATCTACTGAGTGGTGGAATAATAGGTGTCGAGAACGGCTGCTCGCCGACGGATTTCGCGGAACGCCGCTTCGTAAGCTTGGGTTGTGCCGATCTTCCCTGGGTTAGGGATAGACCAGTGGAGCGCACTCGTCAGAGCTAGTTCTTCGCGTGCACGATCACAGAGGGTGACCACTAAATCACCCTCAAGGCATATGGAGCTGATGCGCTGCGGGGTGTGTCCTGTGAGATCGAGGCCGTGACGGTTAGCGATCACAATGGCTTTCGGTGAGGTGTGGCCAGACGGGTGCGTGCCCGCTGAGGTGGCGGGGATTCGGCTCACAGTCGACCAGTAGGCTGCTGCGAGCGGGGAACGCGCAGAGTTCCCGGTGCAGATGAATACGATCCGCCGTGCAGGCAGCTTGGGTACCGGCGCATGACTTATTAACGTGTCGGGCATTAGTCGAACGTAGAAGCGACGGCCATCCCCTTCGGAGCGGTTGCGGGTAACGATACCCTCGGCATCGAGAACCCGAAGGTGGTGGGCGAGCAGGTTCGAACTCACACCAATTTCGGCCTGCAATTCTCCCGGCGACCGGTCTCCAATCGCGAGGAGATCAACGATCTGCAACCGGGCAGGATTTGGCGGGCTGCTAGCCGCGTGGGCAGGATTCACGCTTCCCTCAGCGATTCTGCTCATCGCCTTCGCTTATGGAGTTACTTCCCTCGGCGATATGGCGAATGCAGGCTGGATCCTTGGGCTCAAAGCAGCGGCAGTCGCCGTTGTCGCTCACGCGGTGCTTGGCATGGCCCGCACACTTACTCCGGACGCACGGAGGGCGACAATCGCGGTAGCCACGATGACCATCGTGCTACTCGTACCAAATATCGTCGCTCAGGTCGGAGCCATTGTCACTGCCGGAATCGCGGGCCTGCTGTGGTTGCGCCCTAGCCTTGCCACAGGAGGTGACGCGGTGCCCTTCACGGTGCGGGTGCCACGCTCGGTCGCAGTGAGCAGCCTCGTGGTCTTCGGCGCTTTACTCGCGGGATTGCCGATTCTCGCCGCCTCGACCGGGAATGCTGCCGTCGGACTCTTCGATATCTTCTACCGGGCCGGAGCGCTCGTGTTCGGAGGCGGGCACGTTGTGCTACCACTGTTACAGGCAGAGACCGTGCAGACCGGGCTCATTGCACAAGACACGTTCCTCGCTGGTTACGGTGCCGCGCAAGCTGTACCTGGCCCACTGTTCACGTTCGCGGCTTACCTCGGCACGGTCGCTGAAACTTCACCATCGGGGCTCCTTGGAGCAGCGATTGCATTGTGTGCAGTCTTTCTCCCAGCAACGCTCCTGGTCGTCGGGGTGCTGCCGTTCTGGGAAGGTTTGCGACGCGCGCCGTACATGCAGCGTGCCCTCATGGGAGTGAACGCGGGGGTCGTCGGCCTGCTCGCGGCGGCGCTTTACACGCCAGTGTTCACCGAAGGGATCACCAGCACACTCGCGCTTGTCGTCGCTGCTGCTGCGTTTGTTGCCCTCACCGCTTGGAAGGCCCCTGCATGGGCAGTTGTCATCGTCTCAGCTCTCGCTGGATGGGTCATTCTCTGACCACCACCCACGAAGTGAAGAGGCCTGTCCTTTCCGTGAGTCTTCGACTTGATCTGCGTCAAGGCCAAAATTCACGCTCCTCGGTAGCGTAAGCATCACACATCGGGAAGAAGTCCCGGTCAACGCCTGATGTTGACATAGAGAGAGAAAGGTATCACCATGAGCAACGCATCCGAAACCACTCACACACTGCTACGCGCTGAGGGCTTCTCGTGTCCCTCCTGCGTCGCCAAGATCGAGAAGCAGGTCGGCCGCTTGGACGGCGTCGACAACGTCACCGTTCACTTCGCTTCCGGTCGTGTCGAGGTTGATCATGACGAGACCAAGGCCTCGGTCGACGATCTGATCGCCGCGGTCGGCAAGGCTGGTTACACGTCCAAGGTCTCCGCGTTCTAACACGCATTTCATCGATACGAAGGGCGGTGAGGTCGTGAACGTGGTTCGCAAATGGAGGTACGGCAACTGGTTTGTGCCGGTCGTGTCCGGCGTCCTAATTCTCATCTCGTTCGGCATCGAGCACCTCTTCGACGGCGGCCTGAATGTTACCGTGAGCCTGCGGTGGTGGGTGCATGCGGGTGAGCACGCACACGGGTCGGGTGAGGTGTTCACGCTCGCCAATGCGTTCATGCTTGCCGCGGCCGTTGTTGCGGGCTACGGTATCGTCGTCAAGGCGTTCCGTGCGCTGATGGTCAAGTTCATCAGCATCGATTTGCTGGTCTCGATTGCCGCCATCGGCGCGATCATCATCGGCAACTTCTGGGAAGCGGCCGCGGTCACGTTCTTGTTCGCGATCGGTCACGCTCTCGAAGCGGGCACGATGAACAAGACGCGTGCCGCCCTCGCTGCCCTAGTTTCGGTGGCCCCCGACCGTGCCGTGGTGCTCCGAAATGGTGACCAGGTGGAGATCCCCGCGGGGCAGGTGCGCATGGGTGAGATCGTGCTCGTCAAGAACGGTGCGAAAGTGCCCGTTGACGGGCAGGTCGTCTCGGGTACGGGCGCGATCGATGAGGCATCGATCACCGGCGAGTCCATTCCGGTCGAGAAAGCCAAGTCCGATCACGTGTTCGCAGGCACCATCTCGCGCGGCGGATTCCTGCAAGTCATGGCGACGGGCATCGGAGCGGACACGACCCTTGCACGCATCATCCACAGGGTGGAGGAGGCGCAGGATGCGAAAGCGAAGACGCAAGCATTCATCGACCGATTCTCGAAATGGTACACACCGGCTGTAATGGTCCTTGCCCTTGCTGCGGGACTCATCTCTGGCGACGTAGTGCTGGGCTTGACGCTGCTGGTGATCGGTTGCCCCGGAGCACTGGTGATCTCGATCCCGGTGGCGATTGTCGCGGGGATCGGGCGCTCTGCCCGCAACGGAATTTTGATTAAGGGTGGCGAATACCTGGAGACCTCCGCGAAGATCTCGGCCGTCGCTGTCGACAAGACCGGCACCCTCACCGAGGGCCGCCCCGTACTCGCCGAAATTGTCGTGCTCGATCCCGCACTTGAGCGTCGAGACGTGCTGCGCTGGGCGGCGGCAGCCGAGGCCGGTTCCGAGCATCCGCTCGCCCGCCCCATCCTTGACACTGCTCGTGCGGAAGGCGTTGCGCCGGTAGACGTCCCGGGCACGGTCACCCCCGTGAACGGGAAGGGGATCGTTGCCGACGTTGACGGCGGGCGCGTGTTGATAGGCAATGCGGCACTGCTTGAGCAGTACGGCATTGACAACGATGCGGGTTCGGCAGTGGCAGCGAACGAGATGGCGGCGGCGGGCAAGACGCCGATGATTGTCGCGGTGGACGACGCCGTCATCGGTGTGCTCGCTGTCGCGGATGCGATACGTGAAGACGCGCCCGAGATGATCCGGCGACTGCATGCCAGCGGCGTCAAGAAGGTGGTCATGCTCACCGGCGACACCCGCCTCGTTGCCGAATCGATCGGACAGGCAACCGGTATCGACGAGATTCACGCATCGCTCTTACCCGAAGACAAACTCGATGCGGTGGCACAAATGCAGCGCGAAGGGTATGTCGTCGCCATGGTCGGCGACGGTGTGAACGACGCCCCTGCCCTGGCGACGGCCGATATCGGGGTCGCCATGGGGGCCGCCGGCTCCGCGGTAGCGGTAGAGACCGCAGATATCGCCCTGATGGGCGACAACCTCCTAAAGCTTCCAGAAGCGATCCGTCTTGCCAAGCGCACCGTGAGTGTGATGCGACAGAACATTGCCATCGCGCTCATCACCGTGATCCTGCTGCTGATCGGTGTCTTCGCCGGAGGCGTAACGATGTCGCTCGGGATGCTGGTGCACGAAGGGTCGGTGCTCATCGTGATCCTCAACGCCATGCGGCTGCTCCGCAACACACGCGAAGACACAACCCTGCCGAAAGCTGAGCGCACGAACACCACTGCCGTCAGCGCAACATCGCTATAGAACCCGCTAATCGAAATTCTCAGAAAGGCAGAAGAAAACATGAACGAACAACAACACACGGTCACCGGGAACGTGAAGCACTTCATCATCACTGACGTTGCCAAGGCGAACCCAGACTTCCGTAAAGTGCTCTGGACAGGAGAAAACTCCCAACTGGTGGTGATGACGATCCCCGCGGGAGGCGAAATCGGTGACGAGGTGCACGACACCACCGATCAACTCTTGACATTCATCTCTGGCACCGGCCAGGCCGACCTTGATGGTCACACCCATGCCGTCGATGCCGGAGACCTGTGCGCAGTTCCCGCTGGTACCCGCCACAACTTCCGCAACACGGGTGACGAACCCCTCGTGATCTACACGGTCTATTCACCGCCCGAACATTCGATCGACACAGTGTTTGCCACGAAGGAGTTGGCGGATGCTGCCGAAGCTTCGGGCGAGGACGCGCCTCCACAGGGCGCACACTGAAACCGACTGAGGCCACAGGAAGTGCACACAGCGATGTCGAAAGTACTCGTTTTTACCTCATACGGTGGACCTGAGACCGAACAGATCATCGAGCGTCCGATGCCCACACCCGGCCCGGATCAGGTCGCGATTGAGGTGAAAGCGGCTGGAGTGAACCCCGCTGACTGGAAGACTCGCGAGGGGCGATTCGGGACACATCACACGCTGCCCAAAGAGATGGGGTTCGAGGCGTCCGGAATCGTCAGGGCAGTCGGCGACAACGTCTCTGGCTTCTCTATCGGCGACGCAGTCCTGGGAGTTGTGGCAGAAGAATTCGGAGGCATCGCTGAACACGCAGTGCTGGCGGCTGCACGCACGGTGCAGAAGTCCGAGCAGATTTCCTTTGCTGACGCTGCGGTACTTCCGGTGGCTGGTGCCACCGCATACGACCTCACTCACCAGATCGAATTAGAGCCTGGTCAAACAATGCTGATCATCGGGTCAGGTGGTGGCGTCGGACTCATGGCCGCCCAGATCGGTCGCGTTCACAAATTCTCGGTCATCGGGGTCGGGAGTGCATCTAAGCAACAACTCATCACATCGACCGGCGCAGCCTTCATCCTTTCAGGCGAAGGTGCCGCCGAACGGGCGCGTGCAATCGCTTCAGATGGGGTGGATCTCATTCTTGACCTCGTTGGTGGTGAGGTTCTGCGCGAGTTCGCCACTCTCGTGAAGAATCCCAAGAATATTGTCAGTGCCGTCGATGCGGCAACCGCGTCTGATCTTGGTGGAGCCGGGCTGGTACGCACCGCTGAGAGCCTCGCGAAGATCACTGGCGTGGTTGAGTACGGACTCGTTGATCCGCACGTGGAGCAGCAGTTCGCGCTCGTGGACGCACGTACCGCGGTCGCCGTCGTCGAATCCGGGCACGCCACCGGCAAGGTCGTCGTGACCACCTGATTCCACCGCATTGCCATACTGGAGGAGAAGGAAAGGAGCATCTTTGTCAACATCACTGCCACTGCCATCAGCGATGAGTGAAGCAGCAGAACTGTGCGTGAGCCTGGTACCCCTGTTCCAAGGGCTGAGCTACGAGGAGCAGCTTGAGGTTGCCCGCGTCGCGCACCCCACGCAGCTCGACCGGTTGCAGCAGGTCTATGGCGCCGGTAGCGACGTGTCACAGCTAATGGTGGTGCACACCGGACGCATCAAAATCTCGCGGATAAGGTCTGACGGACACGAACAAATCATCCGGGTGCTCGGCCCGGGCGACTTCATTGGCGAATCCGCATTCCTTACCGGAACGAGACCCGATCACGCTGCAACCGCGCTCGAAGCTGCGCAGCTGTGCGTGTTCCGTCATGACGATCTCGGCAAGCTCGTTGAGAAGCACGCGAGCATCGGATTGCGGATGCTGCAGGGTGTGAGCAGGCGGCTTGGTGAAGCGGAAGCCCGATTGGCCGCGGTGATATCCGGCAATGTGAGTTCCCGCCTCGCCGACTACCTCCTCACCCTCCCGACGCAACCCACGACAGATCACAACGCCGTAGTTGAGCTTCCATTGACTAAGAAAGACATCGCGTCGCTCCTCGATACGACTCCGGAGTCACTGAGCCGCCAGCTGCGCGCCCTCAGTGAGTCTGGAATCATCCTCCATGAGGCGAAAGATCGTGTCACGATCCTCGATGCAGATGCGCTCACGGCACTCGCGGCCCATGTGCAATAAAGCCAAATACGAAAACGAGGCGATACTGTGACACAGACGATTTCTCCACCGGCAGCCCCCGCAACAAAGCCGGGGCTGTTTCGCGAAACGCTGCAGTTCCTGCGGAGTCGACTGCTCATGGTCTTTGTCATCATTGGTCTGATAACTGGAGTGACACTCTGGGCCACCGGGCAACAGACCGCACTCACGATCACAGCCTTCCTTGTCGTGGGCGTAGTAATCGTGACTACTGCGATCGGCATGATCCGCGACCTCATGAGTGGGCACTGGGGACTCGACGTGCTCGCCGTCGTCGCGATGATTGCCACCCTCGCGGTACAGGAATATGTTGCTGGACTCATCATCGCGTTGATGCTCACCGGTGGCGAAGCACTCGAAGCAGTGGCGGCACGGCGCGCGAGTCGTGAGCTCGACACACTCTTAAACCGCGCCCCCGCCTACGCCCAGCGGGTTGACCGAATCACGGGTGAAGTACAACGCATTCATATCGATGACGTGGCGGTCGGCGATCAGTTGCTCGTGCGCTCTTCGGAAGTGCTGCCCGTTGACGGCACGCTCGTTTCTGACCAGGCGAGCATCGACGAATCATCGGTGACCGGTGAGTCACTGCCGGTGAGCTACCAAGCTGGTGACACGTTGTTGTCGGGAACAGTGAACGGCACCGAAAGTCTCACCATGAGGGCCGAAAAGGTTGCGAGCGAATCGAACTACGCCGGCATCGTGAAGCTCGTCGAAGCGGCCGTCGATTCGCGAGCACCGATGGTGCGACTTGCTGACCGGTACGCGGTTCCCTTCACGATACTGGCACTGCTGATTGCAGGTGCCGCCTGGTTTTTTAGCGGTGACCCGGTGCGATTCGCTGAGGTGCTGGTCGTCGCTACGCCCTGCCCACTCCTGATAGCCACTCCGGTCGCGTTTATGGGCGGCATGAGTTCGGCGGCGAAGCTGAACGTCATTATCAAAGACGGCGGCGCGCTTGAAGTGCTCGCCCGTGTCCGCTCGGCGGCCTTCGACAAAACCGGAACCCTCACACAAGGTAAAGCCGATGTCGTCAACATTCACCCGGAGGCACGCACGGCCAAGGAAACGCTGCAACTCGCGGCGGCCGCCGAACAGTCCTCGGTACACGTGTTCGCCGAACCGATCATTGCAGCGGCGCGGGTTCAAAAGCTAACACTTCCACAAGTTGTACGAGCGGATGAAGTGGCAACGAACGGTGTTCATGCCGAGTTTACTGACGGCACGCAGGTGCGGGTTGGGAAGCCCACATTCATCGAAGAAGTAACTGGGCACATCGCCCGCCCCACCTTGGCTGCGGGCGAAACCGCTGTTTATGTTGCCGTTGGTCAGGAGCTTGCCGGCGTAATTGTGCTTTCCGACCCGCTTCGCCCGCGGGCTGCCGACACCGTGGCTCGTCTGCGAGCAGCCGGGGTCGCCGAGATCGCAATGGTGACCGGAGACGTCGCGCCGACCGCAGAGTCTATTGCGCACGAGGCGGGCATCACGACAGTGCATGCCGAGACGACACCGCAGACCAAGGTGGAGCTCGTGCAGGCGATGAGCCCCGGGCCAGTGCTCATGGTCGGTGACGGCATCAACGATGCCCCCGTGCTCGCGGCCGCGGATGTGGGGATCGCGATGGCCGGGCGCGGTGCGACCGTGGCAAGTGAATCAGCTTCTGCCGTAATTACCGCGGATGACATTTCTCGGGTAGCCGATGTGATGTACGTCGCCCGCCGTACCGTTGCGATCGCACTGCAATCGATCTGGATTGGAATCATCATCTCGGTGGGGTTGATGATTGTCGCAGCCTTTGGGTTTCTTCCAGCAGTGTTGGGTGCCCTCTTGCAAGAAATCGTTGATCTTGTCGCAATCGTGTCGGCGCTGCGCGCCCTCAGCATCTATCGGCGCGTGAAACGTGAACGTGTATCAGGAACCTCTTCCGAAACGGAAGCGTTCGCACAAACCATGCGTTGATAAGTCGCATCGTCCGAAGGCATTCGGCGATCCTCGCAATTTCCGGTCTCGAGTATGTGCTGAGCGTCGGTTACGACTGTCGTTGACAGTGCCGGTTCAGACACTCCAGAGTGAGCGGCACCGCCAAATCGTTGGACGAATAGCGTCAGGCTATCCGCGCTGTTGTGTGCGTACCTCCCGACGTTTCATTAACTCTTTCTCGCGATTCTTGGCTGCGGCAATAGCGTCGGTAGTTCGGTAGCGCGGCGCGTTCGCTTGCGTTGGGACTTCCCGAGCGACGAACGTGAGCGGGCCAAGCACCATTTCGAGTCCGCCAAGCACCTGAGCGGAAAGTGCGATTTCACCGCGGAATACGCGGCCCAAGTATTCCTGGCTCGTTCCCATTTCGGCGGCGATTGTCTTGCGGTTGAGCCCGAGCTCTTTCATTCAGGCCTGCGCAATGAAGCTGACTGCATGGTGGGTTGCGGCAGCGAACCATTCCGCACTGCGCTTTCCGTCGCGTGGCCGAGCCGTTCTCGCTGCGGCAAGATTCTTCCCAAACAGGTGAGGGCACTCGCAATAAGTTCGTGGCGCTGGCACATCGGCAGACTATGCGCCGAGCAGCAATAGTTGGAAACGCTACCTGTCAAGTAGGAAATACGTTGCCTGTCATGTGTGTAGAAGGTCTATGTGGCGCGATGAAAGCCCTACCTGAACAGTAATTCGCTACCTCACAGGTAGGGGTTTAACCCCGAAAAGTGCGGTTGGGGCACAGGGGGCACCATGACACGAAAACCCACCTTCGAACACCCCTGTTCCCGATCCGTGAAGCCACGGAAATCCTGCGGGGCGACTCGCCCCTGACGTTCGCGGTGCGTCGCGAAACCCGGCCAGGCCACTCGGCGACCTTGGCGCCTCAGTCGGTGGTCACCCCGCTCGCTCCACCGTGCATAGCACTCCTGGAGGACTCTGCAGGGGAGGGGCGGTAATGGTCGTGGTGAGAAAGCCCAAGGCGTGTTCGCAACAGCAGTGGGATGAAATCAAAAACTTCGTTAACGAGATCGCGACGGAATGGCTCGCGGGTAAGAACCGGGAAACCTGGCACGGTGTCGTGAACCTTACGGGCCGGTTCGTGGTGTGGGCCTACTTCAAGCAGGGCTATCCACTCGAGCGGACGCTGTTCCGGCAGGAAATCGTGAACGACTTCATCGCATCCGCGCTCGAAGGTCGCACCGAGAAGACACGCGCGACGCAGCGCGACAGCTTATTCGCGGTGGGACGGGTGGTGCTGCAAAGAATGTTTGTGGCGCCTGAACGAGAGAAGATTTCGCAGCGGGTGGAGACGGAGCCGTATACGGAGGCTGAGCAGATCGCCCTCGGGATGTGGGCGAACACGCAGCCTTCCGAACAGTCCCGGGAGAACGCGTTCGTGATTCTCGCGCTCGGGCTCGGCGCCGGGCTGAACATGCGCGACATTAATCACCTGAAAGTGCGCGATATCCATGTAGATGACGCGGGCGTGGTCGTCACCCCGTGTGATGGCCGGTTTGTACCAATGCTGCGTCAGTGGGAGCGCATCATCGCGGATACGGTGAAGCCGCTGCGCACGGAGGACTACGTGTTCCGGCCCGGGCCGGGTAGATAGCCCCCGCAATTTGGTGAATGCAGGAAGCGATTTCCTTGGGCGCACGAACGACCCAACGCGACGACCGGACGCCTACCGGCTGCGGGCGACCTGGATCGTGACGCATTTGATCGCGCAAGCGCCCACCGATGTCCTATTGCCAGCGGCGGGACTCAAGGAAGCGCATTCGCTCGCGTACTACCTGAAGTTTGTGCCACAACCAGACGAACGGGAAGTGCGTGAGCGGCTACACGGCCCAGAACCGCTATCAACACCGCCGCGCGAGCGGCCTCGGTTACGGTTGCTGGACGGTGGTGCGCGATGACGCGGGCCTCGGGGTATCACGGCAGCACTGTGGGACCTGGCTATCCGCCTGCCCTCGTGCAAAGCACGTTTGACCGTCTTCGCAACACCCTGCACTCCGAAGGCGTTCACACACTGCTTGCGAAATAGGAGCAGGACGACCGCGCCGCCCAAGACATCGCGCGATCGGAATATGGACGGGCTCCCGCGCGAGGGGGCCGCAAGGCCGAGCTGTCAGTCTTCGCCGTGTTGTTGGTGATGTATTGCTTGGCAGTCGAAGGTCCCGATACTCGATTGACCTCCGGGAGGTGCGTTCTAGGTGCGCGGCCTAGAATCTGATCTCGCCCGTGGTGAGTGCCGTCTGCATCTGATCGATGAGTTCCTGGGCGCGGCTGTGTTCTTGGATGTAGGCGTGGGCATCAGGATGGATCATCCCGGCGATCTCGAGGATGTCATCATGCAGCTGCTGCAACGGGGAACGGTAGATCGGCTCGTGGTGCGCGATCCTGTTACGCAGCACCCTGACTTCGTAGAGACGGGCATGAATGTACTTGCGTCGCCTGTCCCCTCGATACGGAAAAGCATGTTGCAGGCGGGGTTGCCAGAGCGTTGTCTCGTAGCCCAGCAAAGGATCACGCGCGATCCCGGCTCCTGTCAATCCAGTCCAGAGCCCAAACGAGGTGGCGGCAACGACCTGGTCGCTAGTAGGCGTCGGGGTGCCACGTCGAATCAGCGTCGAGACCGCGGAATCGATTGAGTCAGCTTCATTGCGGCAGAGGTGCAGGCGGGTGTCGTTCCACCAGTCGCCACGGCTCGTGCGGTCTAGGGCGCGCCTCACTCAGGAGCCCGTCAAGCCCAAGCGGGGCAGAACCTGCGTCCACGAAGATCCTTCTGCAGAAAGACTGTTGCCCCGGGAGTCCGAACCAAAAGGCTCGAATAGTCCCGGGGCATTACAGATACCAAACTACCTGACCCGCAAAGGCCGATCAAGCGGCGCGGGAAGGGAGTAAGCATTCAGGCGCAGTCTCAACTCTTTGGCCTGGGCAAAGTTTGAGTCCCCCAAGCGCCCCAAGCGACAACGTTCACGCTCTGTCCCCGAATCGGCAGCGATAGGCGAGATGCGACAAAGCAGAACCCCCCAAGGTAGGTGCCAGCTCACAAAGGCATCTACAGAAATAAGCAACCGGCCGCGTAATCACGGCCGGTTGCAACAGTTTCGAAGTGCCCCCGACAGGAGTCGAACCTGCGACCTACGGTACCGGAAACCGGCGCTCTATCCACTGAGCTACGGAGGCAACTGGCCCAGCTTAGCAGCATTACGCGGCTCGAATGGGCAAGCAAGTGAATCAGCGCCTACGATTGGCACTGATGAACGACGCGACTCTTTCTAATGCTCTGGCCGCCTCTATCCGCGCGGCACTTGACCGCCACGAAGGTGGGCAAGACATCGAACTCACCGACGAAGACCTCAAGGTTGAGCGACCCCGCAACCGTGAACACGGCGACTGGGCTTCCAACGTCGCCATGCGCTTCGCAAAACGAGTTGGGACGAACCCGCGCGCGCTTGCTGAGATGATCGCCGAAGGCCTGACCGAGCAGCCGACTATTAAAAAGGTGGATGTCGCGGGCCCGGGGTTCATCAACATCACCCTCGATGAAGCAGCTGCCGGCGAACTGGCAAAGCAAATCGTCGAAGCAGGGGAGCAGTACGGTAACGGCGAATCACTCGCTGGCCGCAACATCAACCTCGAATTCGTCTCGGCAAACCCCACCGGCCCCATCCACCTCGGTGGCGCACGCTGGGCCGCGGTCGGCGACTCACTCGCGCGCGTCCTCAGCGCTGCTGGCGCAGACGTTACTCGCGAGTACTACTTCAACGACCACGGCGCGCAGATCGATCGCTTCGCCAACTCGCTCGTGGCCGCCCACCTCGGGGAGCCAACACCCGAAGACGGCTACGCGGGCCAATACATCCACGACATCGCGAGCGAGGTCGCGAGCGCGCATGCGAGCGAACTCGAGACGGCAGCCGACCGCGCCGCCAAGCAAGAGGTATTCCGTGAGCACGGAGTGGAGCTCATGTTCGGGTCCATCCAGCAGAAACTCGAAGAGTTCCGCGTGCACTTCGACGTGTACTTCCACGAAGACACCGTCCACACCGACGGTTCGGTCAATCTCGCAATCGAACGACTCCGCGATCTCGGTCGAATTTACGACCAGGACGGAGCCGTGTGGCTGCGCACCACCGACTTCGGTGACGACAAGGACCGCGTCATCATCCGTTCCAATGGCGAACCGACCTACTTCGCCGGTGACATCGGCTATTACCTGAACAAGCGCGAACGTGGCTTCGACGAATGCCTCTACATGCTTGGTGCCGACCACCACGGGTATATCGGCCGGATGATGGCCATGGCCGAGTCTTTCGGCGACACACCGAACGTCAACATGCAAATTCTCATCGGTCAGATGGTGAACCTCGTCAAAGATGGCGAACCGGTCCGGATGTCCAAGCGTGCCGGCACGATCGTCACGCTCGACGACCTGGTCGATGCCGTGGGGGTCGATGCAGCCCGCTATTCCCTCGTGCGATCTTCAACGAACTCGCAGATCGACATCGATCTCGACCTGCTGGTCAGCCGCTCGAACGACAACCCGGTCTATTACGTGCAGTATGCGCACGCCCGTACGCGGGCGGTGAACCGCAATGCCACCGAAACGGGCATCAGCGGTGCCGACTTCGCCCCCGCCACACTCGTGCACCCCACGGAAAACAACCTGCTCGGGCAGCTGCGCGAGTTCCCGCGCATCCTCGATGTCGCCGCGACAGAGCGCGAACCGCACCGCGTCACTCGCTACCTCGAAGATCTCGCAGCCGCATATAACCGCTGGTACGACCAGTGCCGCGTGATTCCGCAGGGAGACGCACCCGTGGAACCGGTACACTCGAGCCGTTTCGTGCTTAATGAAGCGGCGTCGCAGGTGCTCCGAAACGGACTCACCCTGGTCGGCGTCCACGCCCCCGAGCGGATGTAGTGGTGACGTTTAGTTCCCAACCAACCAATCAGCAGAATTACGATCAGTACGGCGACCCCGTCTTCTACGGACAGTCGCAATTTGACGGGCAGCAACCCCGGCCAACTCGACGCCGCAAGGCACGCTGGGGCTGGATCCTGGGCATCCTGCTGCTGGTCATCATCGCCCTGATGGTGATTGCCGAATTTATCGCCCGCGGGATCGTCGGCCAAATCGCGGCTGATCAAATCGAAACGGCACTACCCGAGGGTGTGGAAGCCAATGTTGAGGCAAGTCCCACCGGCTGGTGCGTGCTGTGCGAACTCATCGGTGGCGAGCTTTCCGGGCTCGAAATCTCTGGCGATAACGTCGAGTTCGGTGGTGCCGCAGGGGACATCGACCTGTTCGCCGAGTCGATCACGCTGCAAGACCCGTCGTCAGTGGGTGCCGCCGAGGGATCGCTGCGGATCGGCGAAGACGAACTCAATACGCTGCTCGACGAGGTGACCGCCGACTACGGCTTTGAGGTCGATTCCCTTGATCTGCGAGACGGGAGCTTCGGCTACCAAACCTCGGTGAACGTATTCGGGGCTGAAGTGGCGATCGACATCGAAGCGAGCGTGCGCATCCAAAGCGGTGGCCGGATCCAGATACTTGCCGAAGAACTCGCGTTGCAGGCAGGCAACCAGAGCGCCGATATTCCGGTGGATGCGGAGCGGTTTACGCTGCAGCTTTGCGTCGCTGAGCACCTTCCCGAGATTGTGGAAATTACCTCTGTCGAGGTCGTCGATGACGCACTCGAAATTGGCTTCCGCTCGACGCAGGGTTTCGAACTTGTGGAGGAGTCATTTCAGACGCTCGGGAGCTGCCCGGGCGCCTAGCGAATAGCGCACCAATGACTCATCCCGGGGGAGGAACTCCAGCTCGGGTCGTTGGGAACACTCGCGGCGAGTGCTTGAATAGTGGAGTTGGCACCGAGGTGCGGCCCACGTGGATCGAAGGAGTATTGACTATGACGTACGACCCGAACGCTGGTAACCAGAATCCCTGGGGCCAGAAGCCGGGCGACCCGGACCAATCGGGTAACGCCTACGGCCAAGACCAGTATGGTCAGGATGCGTACGGCCAGGGTCAGCCGGGCCAGTACGGTCAGGATGCGTATGGTCAGCAGGGCGGCGGTGCATACGGACAAGGGCAGTCGGGAGACTACGGTTCCTATGGCCAGGGCCAGTCCTCCTATGGTGACCAAAGCTATGGCAACCAGGGCTACGATTCCGGAAGTGGCGGCGGGTACCCGCAGGGCCAGGCGGTGTATGGCTCCGATTCCGCAGCAGCCAGTCAGTACGGTCAGGATGCTTCCGCAGGTTCCTATGGCTACGGTCAGGACTCAGCGCAGCAGTCTTACGGCCAGGGCGGATATGGCCAAGACTCCTATGGGCAGGACGCCTACGGACAGCAGAGCACTGGCTACGATCAGAACGCTGCCTACGGTGCGGCCGGATACTCCGGCCAGCCCAGCTCCGGTGACAAGACACCCAAGAAGGGTGGCAAGGGCAAACTCATCGCACTCATTGCCGGTGGTGCGGTAGTCCTCCTCATCGCTGCCATCGCAATTTGGGAGTTTGCCGGCCGCGGCAGCGCGGGCAATAGCTATGTTGCGCTCTTTGAAGAGCAGGGCATTGACATTGGCGGTGAGGAAGCAGAAGGCGATCTGAACGGCTCCTTTACTGGCGGTTCCTTCGTGCTGGCCTCAATGTCGGGCACCTATCCAGAAGTCACGGTCAGCGGCCCAGAACTCACCGCAAACGACGTGCCGTATGACATCACCTACACAATGATTGATGCACCATCCAACGCTGACGGCGTGATCGAGCGAGTCCGCGTCGACATGACTGTGCCCGCCGACGCGATTTTGGACAGCTTCTTCGAGAGCATGGACGAATCCGATCTCGATGGCGCAGATATTGAGCTCACGGATGATGGCCTCACCCTGTCGATGGAGCAATACGGCATGACCATGGAAATGGTCATGCAGATTACCGCTGAAGAGGGCTGGATGGTCATGGAACTCACCTCAGTCACGGTGGATGGGGAAGACATGACCTCGGAAATGGAAGAGGATTTCTCTGAGCAGGTCGATCCCTGCGAGGAGCACGGCTTCGAGGCATATGTCACCGAAGCGTTCGTTGACGAAGAGGGCTTGCACTTCCAGTGGGAGGTCGACGACGTCGACACCGAAGAGCTCGCAGAAGTCACCTGCATGGCATAGCGCAAAATAGCGTGTCGCTCACAGCGGCAGGGGAGTGTATATCCCGGTAGTATGGCCGAGATGCACACCCCTGCCGCTTCCTCATTGCCCAGCCCGCTCGCACCAGAGTGGCTCCAGTTTCCCGCAGGTGACGTGAACCAACTCGATGACGGAGTCTGGTCCCGCACTGCCAAGCGCACCGACGAAGGTGAACTTGAAATCGGTGGCGTGCGCGCCTCGCAGCTACTCCAAGACTTTGGCTCGCCGCTCTACGTCATCGACGAGACCGACGTTCGCGAGCGAGCAGCCGCTGCCGCGCAGGATTTCACGACCGCCTTCACCGACATTGGCGCGGAAGTGGAGCTGCACTACGCCTCCAAGGCATTCCTGTCGATCGACGTTGCTCGCTGGATGGCCGAGGCCGGTCTCGGACTCGACGTCTCCTCCGGCGGAGAACTCGAAGTGGCCCTTGCCGCGGGAATTGCGCCCAAAGAAATCGGACTGCACGGCAATAACAAGTCCATAGTAGAAATCGAGCGCGCCGTGGAAGTCGGGGTTGGCTCGATCATTATCGACTCACTGCAAGAGGTTGAACGCATTGCGGATGCGGCCGCACGTGCGGGCAAAATTCAGCCGGTGATGGTTCGCCTCAACGCGGGTATCCACGCATCCACACACTCGTATCTCGCCACCAGTCACGAAGACCAGAAATTTGGTCTTACGTTTGATGTCGCGCGTGAGGCGATCGCTCGCATCCGTGAGCTTGACTCACTCGAACTACTGGGCCTGCACTCCCACATCGGTTCGTCGATTTATGAGCCCTCCGGTTTTGGTGCTGCAGCCCACAAACTCATGAGCTTCCGCGCGGAACTCCTCGGCGGCGGACCGGTTCCCGAAGTGAACCTCGGCGGTGGCTTCGGTATCGCCTACTTGCCGAGCGATGACGCTCCGGTGCTCGCCGACCTCGCTCGCGGAATCGCTGCAGAAGTCGCTCGCGCCGTTCAAGAGACCGGCAGCGACCTGCCCAAATTCACCTTCGAACCGGGTCGGTCGATCGTCGGTCCCGGCGGTACGACGCTCTATACCGTGGGGACTACGAAGCCCGTGGACGTACCGGGGGAGGCAGGGAATGCCAAGCGGCTCTACGTCGCCGTGGACGGCGGTATGAGCGACAACATCCGCCCCGCACTCTACGAAGCCGACTACTGCGTCCGCCTCGCAAACCGCGAATCTGAAGCCTCCCCGCAGCTTGCTCGCGTGGTGGGCAAACACTGCGAATCCGGCGACATCGTTGTGAACAACGACTACTTGCCCGCAGATATCACCCCCGGCGACCTTCTCGCGGTCCCAGCAACCGGCGCCTACTGCTGGTCACTTTCGAATCACTACAACTACCTTGATCGCCCAGCAGTGATCGCGGTCCGAGACGGCGCAGCACGCACCCTCATCCGCCGCATCACCATCAATGACCAGCTTGCGCACGACGCCGCCTGGTCCCCGGAGGAAAACTAGATGAACGAGAATCGCGCCATAAAGGTAGCCCTGCTCGGAGCAGGATCGGTGGGGAGCCAGGTGGCTCGCCTGCTGCTTGAGCAGGCTGATGAGTACGAGCGCCGCGTCGGCACTCGCCTTGAGCTCATCGGGATTTCAGTGCGCAATCCGGATGCGAAACGCGATGTGGATCTCCCCAGCGAACTGTTCACGACGGACCCGGAACGCCTGATCCTTTCGGCAGACCTGGTGATCGAACTCATGGGCGGCATCAGCCCCGCACGGGAGCTCATTACCCTCGCCCTCGAATCGGGTGCCGATGTGGTGACCGCGAACAAGGCACTGCTCGCACACCACGGCGCGGAACTCTTCGAGCTTGCGGAGCGGGTCGGTGCACAGCTGTACTACGAGGCTGCCGTGGCCGGCGCGATCCCAATCATTCGTCCGCTGCGCGAGAACCTCGGCGGCGACCGGGTGGAACGCATCCTCGGTATCGTCAACGGCACCACGAACTACATCCTCGACCGGATGCACACCCGCGGCGACACCTTTGATGAGTCCCTTCGCATCGCGACGGAACTGGGCTATGCGGAAGCCGACCCCACCGCCGACATCGAGGGCTATGACGCCCAGCAGAAGGCCGCGATCCTTGCTTCGATCGCCTTCCACACCAAGGTGCCGGTCGAGGAGGTCTACCGCGAGGGCATTACCTCGGTCTCGATCGAAGAGATTGAGGATGCGAAGCGAGCTGGCTACGTCGTGAAGCTCCTGGCAATCTGCGAGCGCCTTATTGGTGAGGCGGGAGAACCGGACCAGGTTTCGGCACGCGTGTACCCGGCCCTCGTCCCGAACGCTCACCCGCTGGCCAGCGTGCACGGCGGCAATAACGCCGTGTTCGTGGAAGCGAAGGCAGCCGGATCGCTGATGTTCTACGGTGCCGGTGCCGGTGGTGTCGAGACCGCTTCAGCGGTGCTCGGCGACCTGGTCGCCGCGGCGCGTCGTCACCTCCTCGGTGGCCCGGGTTCGGGGGAGTCAATGGATGCGAACCTTCCGATTCTGCCCGTCGATGAGATCGTGACCCGCTACCAAATTTCCCTTGAAGCGGCGGATGAGGCGGGCATCCTGGCGAGTATCGCAAGAACGTTCGCCGATCAAGGGGTGTCCGTCCAAACTCTCGAACAGGCCGCTCCGGTAGAAGAAACCGAAGCACACTCCGGTGCTGAGCCTGTGTCTCGCGCTACCCTGGTTATCGGCACGCACCAGGCAACAGAGGGATCGCTCTCACGCCTCGTGCAGGCACTCTCCGCAAGCCCGGCGGTTCACCAGGTGAACGGCGTACTTCGCGTCGAAGGCGTGAACTCCTAAGGCAAGCCCGAACGACAGGAATCTCTTTATGGTCAACGAACCACAGGGCGTCGATCGCGAACTCGCGAAGCCCCGCACCGTCACCACGGGGCGTACCGTCAAAGTCCGCGTGCCAGCAACAAGCGCCAACCTGGGACCGGGATTCGACACGCTCGGTCTCGCGCTCGCACAGTACGACGAACTCGAAATCGAAGCGCTCGAGCCGGGCGAGATTGACATTGACGTCACCGGCGTTGGCGCGGGAGTTGTTCCCACTGATGAATCTCACCTCGTGGTGAAATCGCTCTACTACGCGCTGAAACAACTCGGCTATGACAAGCCGGGGATCCGACTTAGCGCGAATAACACCATCCCACATGGCCAGGGACTCGGTTCTTCGGGCGCCGCAATTGTCGCCGGTGTGGTGGGCGCTGCCGGGCTCATCGGCGATCAGCAGAAAGTCTCTAACGATCAGCTACTGAGCATCGCAACCGCGCTTGAAGGCCACCCCGACAACGTGGCCCCCTGCCTTTTCGGCGGGCTGACCATCGCTTGGGTGACGGCGAGTGGCGAACCGCGTTCGAAGAAGCTGCTGGTTGACCGTGGCGTATCGGTCGTGGTGTTTGTACCGGAAGAGACCATGTCCACCTCGGTCGCGCGTGCGCTGCAGCCCTCGCAAGTTCCACATGCGGACGCCATCTTCAACCTCTCGCGCGCGGCCCTCCTCGTGGCGGCACTCGCACAGAGTCCGGAGTTGCTGTTCGAATCCACCGAAGACCGGCTGCACCAGAGCTACCGTGCATCGGCGATGCCGAAGACCAAGGACCTCATCGACGAGTTGCGCGCTCAAGGTCTCGCGGCAGTGGTGTCGGGTGCGGGCCCCAGCGTTCTCGTCCTCGCGGACGAGCCGGCCGCTCGATTGCGTGCCGCAGAGATTGCCGAGGCACGAACCGACACGAAGTGGACCGCATATCTCACTGCGGTCGACATTCAGGGTGCTACAGTGGAGGAAGCTTCGAAACAGACGGTGTCACCGTCGGCTTAGCGCAGTAGCGCGCAGCCTCTGAAGTGAATTGATGTGAGGCAACGCCGTAATTCAATGCGGATCAGTTCTTGCCGGTATCGCGCAAGGGCGTTCGAGATTACCGTGGCCTCGCTTG
The DNA here is from genome assembly GCF_052090685.1 of Gulosibacter sp. Taxonomy (NCBI): domain Bacteria; kingdom Bacillati; phylum Actinomycetota; class Actinomycetes; order Micrococcales; family Microbacteriaceae; genus Gulosibacter; species Gulosibacter sp. Next base: position 211,864 of record NZ_JBQDBE010000001.1, read on the forward strand.
ACTACGTGCCTCGCAATTCGAGCGAGTGCACTTCACCACAAGGAATTTTTCAACTATGAACGACACTCCGAACAGCGCCGACACTCAGTCGGCTGCAGGAGCAAATAGCGATCAGCCACTCAGCGCAAAGCGCGTTACCGAACTGCAGGCAATCGCACAGGGCCTCGGCATCAAGGGCGCAGCCCGGATGCGCAAGACGGTCCTGATTGAAGCAATCGAGTCCGCGCGAGCGGGTAACACGGGCGCTGCCGCTGCAGCCGCCGACTCGAAGGACAAGTCGCAGCCCGCTGCTGAGGCGACGCAGACTGCTCCGAAGCAGGCAGAAGCGGAAGCGCCGAAGCAGGACGACTCGAAGCAGGATGCCGCGAAGCAGAGCGACTCGAAGCAGGATGCTCCGCAGCGGTCAGACGCAGCGGCTGAGGCTCAGCCGGAGGCCGAATCTACGCCAAAGCAGCAGACCGCCTCGCGGCGCCGCCGAGTCACGACCCAGTCGACGCAGCCAGCCAGCAAGGATGAGTCCGCGGCGGAAGCAAAGCCAGAAGCGGACGCCACACCCGCGAAGTCAGAGTCGGGCGAAATCACTTCGCTTGACCAAATTCAGCTGCCCTCGGGTGACAGCGCTGATGACGAAGAGACGAAGGATGCGTCCGCGGGTCAGCGAGGCCGCTCCCGTTCGCAGCGTGGCCGACAGCAGCAGTCCGACCGTCAGCAGAGCGATCGTCAGCAGAGCGACAAGGCCGATAGCGATGACAAGTCGAGCTCGCCGAAGACGCTTGACGACATCATCCTGCCGCCCGCTCGCGAAGAGGACGAAGACCAGGGTCAGGACTCCTCGCGCGGCGATAACCAGTCCGGTAGCCGCAAGCGTAACCGGAACCGCAACCGCGGCAAGGGTCAACAGAATGACGACCAGTCCCAGAAGCAGGATGAGCAGCAGTCGAGCAGGCAGCAGCAGTCCGGCCGCGGTGATGACCAGAAGCCAAACCAGAACCAGCGTCAGCGTGACCGCAAGCGGAACCACCGCGATGATGCCGACCCAGAGGTAGCACCGGACGATGTCTTGCTGCCAATCGCCGGCATCCTCGACGTCCTCGACAACTACGCATTCGTCCGGACCTCCGGCTACCTTGCCGGCGTGAATGATGTCTACGTCTCGCTCGGACAGGTGAAAAAGTACGGCCTGCGAAAGGGCGATGCGATCGTTGGTGCGATCCGCCAGCCACGAGAGGGCGAGCACCAGGGCGGCCGCCAGAAGTACAACGCACTCGTGCGCGTTGACACGATTAACGGTGAGGCACCCGACACCAACCGTGTTCGCCCAGAATTCGACAAGCTCACCCCGCTGTACCCGAATGAGCGACTGCAACTTGAGACCGAGAGCGGTCATGCCGCACAGCGTATGGTTGACCTTTTTGCCCCGATTGGCAAGGGAACTCGGGGTCTGATCATTGCACCGCCGAAGTCGGGTAAGTCGATCATGCTCGAGCGGATCGCGAACGCAATCGCTCAGAACAGCCCCGACACTCACCTCATGCTCGTCCTTGTGGACGAACGTCCGGAAGAGGTCACGCGACTTGAACGGACCATCCAGGGTGAGGTCGTCGCATCCACCTTCGATATGCCTGCCGAGAACCACACGACCATTGCCGAACTCGCCATTGAGCGCGCCAAGCGCTTGGTGGAACTGGGGCTCGACGTGGTGATGCTGCTCGATTCCATCACGCAGCTCTGCCGTGCTTATAACCTGACCGCACCCGCATCCGGCCGAATTATTGCCGGTGGCGTGGATGCCTCCGCGCTGTACCCACCGAAGCGCTTCTTCGGTGCCGCCCGCAAGGTGGAAAACGGCGGATCGCTCACGATCCTCGCCACCGCGATGGTGGAGACCGGATCCCGCACCGACGAGGTGATCCTCGAAGAGTTCGTCGGTACCGGAAACATGGAGTTGCGACTCTCGCGCGAAATCGCCGACAAGCGAATCTTCCCGGCACTCGACATTCAGCAGTCCTCAACCCTGCACGAGGAACAGCTGTTGAGCCCGAATGAACTCGAAGTGACCTGGGGAATCCGACGGGCACTCCACGGGGATGCTCAGGCATCGCTGGAGGCTGTGCTGGAGCGGATTTCCTCGACCTCATCGAACGAGGACTTCCTGTCCTCGGTGCGGGCGAACCCAATTAGCCCGGTGAGTGCCCAGTGAGCCGTGAAGAATTCGGTGAATCCCTCGCTGCTCTTCGCGCCGAATACGCGGAACTTCAAGAACAGCTCGTTGATCCGGAACTGCACTCCAACCCGGCCCGGTCAAAGAAGGTAAATCGCCGCTACGCCGAGATCTCACAGATCCTCTCAGCGGATGACCGTGCATCCGGAATTGAAGACGACCTCGAAGCAGCCCGTGAACTCGCGGATGAAGACGAGGCCTTTGCGGAGGAAGCCGAGGGGCTCGAAGCGCAGCTCGAGGTACAAATCGAGAAGCTCCGTCGACTGCTGATTCCACGCGACCCCGATGACGGCCGTGACGTGATCATGGAGATTAAGGGCGGCGAAGGTGGCGAAGAATCCGCATTGTTCGCCGCAGACCTCCTGCGGATGTACTCGCACTTTGCCGAACAGCGCGGTTGGAAAATCGAGCTGCTCGACAAGACCGAATCCGATTTGGGCGGGTATAAGAACGTCCAGTTTGCGGTGAAGTCAACGTCGAACGATCCCGCTGACGGGGTGTGGGCGTCGCTGAAGTACGAAGGCGGGGTGCACCGCGTCCAACGTGTGCCCGCGACTGAGTCACAGGGACGTATCCATACCTCAACAACCGGTGTGCTGGTGTTCCCCGAAGTGGATGAGCCAGAAGAAGTGTCGATTGATAAGAATGATCTGAAGATCGATGTGTATCGCTCTTCGGGTCCTGGTGGACAGTCGGTGAACACCACTGACTCGGCCGTACGGATCACGCACATTCCCACCGGCATTGTCGTGTCGATGCAGAACGAAAAGTCGCAGATTCAAAACCGCGCAGCGGCCATGCGCGTGCTCCAGGCACGGCTCCTTGCCCACCAGCAAGAGGAATTGGCCGCAGCCGAGGCTGATCAGCGTGCTTCGCAGATTCGGTCGATGGACCGCTCGGAACGCATCCGCACGTATAACTTCCCTGAGAACCGAATTGCGGATCACCGCACCGGGTACAAGTCCTACAACCTCGACCAGGTCATGGACGGCGCCCTCGGGCCGGTTATTGAGTCAGCGATTGTCGCCGACGAAGAAGCCCGGCTCGCGAAACTGGGGAACAGCTAGATAATCCAGTCACCGGGCTCGGCGTGGCCAGCAGCCTTACGCTGCCTGGCCTTCGCCGGGATGCCGGTGAGGATGGAGTTTGGGGGTGCGGACTTCGTGACGACCGCATTCGCGCCGACGCTCGAGTCGTGACCGATCTCGATTGGCCCGAGTAGTTTCGCGCCCGCACCAATCATGACCCCATCACCAATCGTCGGGTGGCGCTTCACTCGCTTGATGGATACCCCGCCGAGGGTCACGCCGTGATAAATCATGACGTCGTCGCCGATCTCGGCGGTCTCACCGATCACGACGCCCATGCCGTGGTCGATAAACAGACGCTTACCGATCTGAGCACCGGGGTGAATTTCGATTCCGGTGAGCCACCGGCTCAGCTGGGAGACCATCCGCCCCAGGAGATACTGCTTGCGCACCCAGAGAGCGCGGGCGACGCGGTGGGCCCACACGGCGTGCAGCCCGGAGTAGTTCAAGACTATTGAGGCTTTGCCTCGGGCAGCAGGATCGCCCCGGCGCACCGCGTAGATATCTTCGCGCAGAGTGCGGAAGAAGGCATCGACACGGTGGCGGGGGCGGTACTGCTGCAAATCTGGCATAGAGCTATTGTGCCCGATCAGGCAGCTTAAGCTTCGCGGATGTCGTCGAAGAGGATGCTCGAGAGGTAACGTTCTCCGGTGTCGGCCACGATCACGACGATGTTCTTGCCGGCGTTTTCGGGACGCTTTGCCACTTCGAGCGCAGCCCAGACATTCGCGCCGGAGGAGATACCCGAGAACAATCCCTCGGACTTGGTGAGTTCCTTGGAGACCCGAAGCGAGTCTTCGAGGGCGACATCAATCACTTCGTCGATGACGGACTGGTCGAGGATCTCCGGGATGAAGTTGGCGCCAAGCCCCTGGATTTTGTGTCCTGCGGCACGACCTTCGGTCAGCAACGGTGAGTCAGCGGGCTCAACGGCAACGATCTTGACCTCGGGTTTGCGATCCTTGAGGACCTGACCAACACCGGTGACGGTGCCGCCGGTGCCGATTCCGGCAACGAAGATATCCACCTTGCCGTCGGTGTCATTCCACACTTCCTCAGCGGTGGTCTCACGGTGAATTTCGACGTTCGCCTGGTTCTCGAACTGGCTGGCGAGAATTGAGTTCTCCGTCGAAGCCTGAATCTCTGCGGCCTTGGCTACCGCGCCACGCATGCCCTCGGGGCCCGGCGTGAGTACGAGCTCGGCGCCAAACGCCTTCATCAGCGCACGACGTTCGATCGACATGGTCTCGGGCATTGCGATGACCACCTTGTAGCCACGAGCAGCACCGATCGCGGCGAGTGCGATACCGGTGTTTCCGGAAGTACCTTCGACGATGGTGCCACCCGGCTTGAGTTCACCCGAACGCTCGGCGGCGCGAATAACACCCCAAGCGAGACGGTCCTTGACGCTCGCGGTGGGGTTGTTGAATTCGAGTTTCGCGTATACGTTCGCATCGGTCTCGTTGATGCGGTTGAGTCGAACCAGTGGCGTGCCACCAACCAGTTCGGTGACGTCGTTATAAATCTTCTCGGCCATTTCTGCCTTTCTTGCAGCGGGTGTTTTCTTGCGAAGTTCACTGGCATTTTGAGTGACCAGGACAATGCAACCGAACACCCTCCAAATTAGTCGTAGCAACCTTTGGGAGTCCGGAAAATTCCGTCGGGACTGTAATACGTAGTCATTTGGGCCATACTTTCGGCCGCAATGCGAAACACTCGAACTGGGGGAACAAATGGATATGACACAGGCGAGGGCCCAGGTTCGCGAAGAACTGGCGCATTCTGGCTTTGCGAATCCGAATCGCGAAGCGGATCTGCTGATGTCTGCGATTCTTGGCCGTTCGCTCGGTGATATTGAGCTGGATCATTTGCTCGGCAGATCACTCGCGAGTGAGGACATTAACAGCCTGCTTCGAGCCGCGCGGCGACGTGCTCGAAGGGAACCACTGCAGCATCTTGCGGGCCAAGCACCGTTTTACGGCTTGGATTTCCACGTCGGCGAGGGCGTGTTTGTACCCCGCCCGGAAACTGAAGTTCTCGTCGAATTTGCCCTGAACTTCCTCCGCGACTCCAGCATTCCCGCGCCATTGGTTGCCGACCTCGGATCCGGTTCGGGAGCGATCGCGGCCGCGGTTGCGACTCAATATCCGGATGCACATGTGCTCGCGTTCGAGGGCTCCCCGTTTACCTGGCCTTGGCTGCTGAGAAATCTTCGTAGGCTCGCGCCGACTGTCAACGCCCAGTTCGGTGACTGGCATGAGCGCATCCACGCACTTGCCGCGCAGCAGCCAGCCCGCCGGTATGCGTGCATCCTGTCGAATCCACCGTACGTACCTGCCGCGCAGATTCCGGCGGATCCGGAAGTGCGCCACTTCGATCCAGAAATGGCGCTGTATTCGGGCGCCGACGGTCTCACCGATATTCGCCGGATCGCCACCACCGCGGCGGCACTCCTGCAGCCGAATGGCCTGGTGGCGGTTGAACACACCGAACAGCAGGGTGAACAGGTGCGTGCGCTGTTTACGGCGGCAGGGCTCCGTGAAGCAAACACCGAAAAGGACCTCAGCGGACGAAATCGATTTACGTGGGCTCGCCACGCGTGACCCGCGGCATAGAATGTGATCGTTATGGCACGAACTTATAACTTGGCTGCCCCGAGCGAACTGCTTGCTGGCATGCGTGAAGCGCAGCGAGCACTCACCCTCGGCGAAGTCGTCGTGATCCCTACCGACACGGTGTACGGCATTGCCGCAGATGCGTTCAAACCTGCTGGGGTGACCGCACTGCTGGAGGCCAAGGGGCGTACTCGGCAATCGCCACCACCGGTGCTTGTCGCGAGCGTCGCAACGGTGGATGCACTTGCCTCCGAGGTTCCAGATGTCATTCGAACGCTGCTGGAGCGATACGCACCCGGGCCGCTCACCGTGATTTTGCCGGCACAACCGAGTCTTTCCTGGGACCTGGGGGAGACCCGCGGTACCGTCGCACTTCGCATCCCCGATCATCCAATGACGCTCGAATTGCTGCAGTCAACTGGGCCACTCGCCGTCTCAAGCGCGAACAAACACGGGCAACCCGCGCCCGCCACCGTCGACGGAGCGATCGACCAGCTCGGTGAGGATGTGGAAATCTTTCTCGACGCTGGTGAAGTCGGTGGTGAGCCCTCGACGATTCTTGACGCCACCGGGCTCGCTGCTGGGACAGCAGAGGCCAGTCGCGGCGCCAGCATCGTTCGACAGGGTGCGCTTTCCCGAGAAGCGATCGCCGAAGTGCTTGGCGAGCTCCTGAAACCAGCAGAGGCGACCAACTAGTTGCGATTCCTCGCTCTTATCTTTGTGGTCGCGGCGGTGGCCTCGTTCATTCTTTGCGCGGTCGTGTACCAACTCGCTATGCGCTTCCGCTGGTACCCAAAAATTCGCGAGCGGGACGTACACACGACACCGAAACCCCGCGTGGGCGGCTCAGCCATGTTCCTCGCGTTCGTCATTGCCTTGGCGGTGGCCTCGCAGATCAGTTGGTTCGACATCGTCTTCTCGTCACCGAACCGCGTCCTCGGCGTCTTAGGCGCAGCCCTGCTGATTGTTGTCGTCGGCGTGATCGACGACATTGTTGATCTCGACTGGATGATCAAACTTGCCGCGCAGATAGTTGCCGGGCTGATCCTCGCATTCTCCGGCGTGGCGATCACGTCTTTGCCCATCGGCGGGATCACCGTCGCCTCGCAGTGGATGAGTGTCGCGTTCACGGTGATCGCTGTCGTGCTCGTGATGAATGCCGTGAACTTTATTGACGGCCTCGACGGCCTGGTCGCCGGAATCGCGATCATCGCGAACGGCATCTTCCTCATCTACACCTTCTTTCTCAGCGAATCGATGGAAACCAGTCGTTTCTCGCTCGCGGCGCTACTCTCGGCGATAGTCGTCGGTATCTGCGCGGGATTCCTGCCTTGGAACTGGAATCCCTCGAAGATGTTTATGGGTGATGGCGGGGCGCTACTCGTCGGGCTCCTGATGGCGACCTCAACCATCGCCGTCACCGGCGAGGTCGACCCTAGCCTGATCAGCAGAGACGCGCTCTTTCCCGCCTTCTTGCCGCTCGTGCTGCCATTCGCGGTGTTGATTGTGCCACTGGTTGACTTCACCCTCGCAGTACTGCGGAGACTTCTCGCCGGGAAATCACCGTTCTCGGCCGATAGAAAGCACCTGCATCACCGGCTGTTGGATATGGGACACACGCAGCGACGAGCGGTGCTGCTGTTCTATGGCTGGGCGATCGTCATTGGCGGGGGAGCGCTGCTGACCTTCCTCGTCCGGCCGCTGTGGATCGCGATCGTATTTATGATCGTCGGCCTAATTGTCTGTACGGTATTCACCGTGGCACCGCTCTCGCAGCGTAAACGACTCGAGGCGCAGGCACAGCGTTCAGCCTATGGCGATGACGACGATCACTTCGATCCACTCGATCGTCTCGGGCTCGACCACGCCGATAAAGTCCGTGCCAACCATCCCGCGCCCGTTGCACTCGGCAAACGGCTACGCAACCTTGGATCGCGTGGCGACAAGACCCCCAACCAGGAGCAATAATGTCCAGTCAAGATTCAGTCCCGTCTAGCGTGCCAATCATGCACACCGTGTTGCGGTGGTCTGTCATCCTGACAGTGATCATCGCCGTGGTCGGCGGTGTGATCGGCTGGTTCATTGCCGGGTGGCCCGGTACCTGGTCTGCGGTGGTGGCTGCCGGAGTCGTGCTGATGTTCACCGCGGTCACGGCGATATCAATCATCTTTGCGGCACGCATGCCGAGTACGTTCTTCATGGCCGTCATCCTCGGTGCGTGGTTGGTGAAGCTGCTCGCATTCCTCGGGGTGCTTGCGGTGGTTCGAGCCTTTGACTTCACTCACGATTGGATGCTGTGGTCCACCATGCTCGTCGCACTCGTTGGGCATTTGGCCATCGACGTAATTGTTGTGCTGCGTTCACGACAGCCGTATGTAAGTGATGTCCAGCTGCCGGAATCGGAAGAAACCCGACCGAGCACCGATAACACCTAGTGGTTCGGGCCGAAATTTACAAAACTCCACGAGATTGCCGCTCTTCTGGTCATGAACCTGGTGATTTGTTGATAGGCTTCCGTGGTTGGCAGTTACAAATCTGTGACCGTCACCCCACACCGTCACATGCCGCGCAACTGCCCCAAGAGTTGCGCCTCGAGACAGGAGATTCCCCTGATTCCCACAGCCCTGAATCTGATGACGGGTATCGCGGTCACCGCCGGTGGCGAGTTCCACGCACCGAATGTGGATGAGGAGTTCTTCCCTCCCGCGCTTCTATTCGATGGCACTCCTTTTGAGATCAACCGAATCATTATGGTTCGCCTCATCGCTGTCGCCGTGCTGATGCTCATCTTCTGGCTCGCGCTTCGCAAGCCGAAGGTTGTACCGGGCAAGCTGCAGTCGCTCATCGAAATGGGCGTTGGCTTCGTCCGTGACGGCATTGTCTTCGACATGCTGGGCGAGCGGATCGGTAAGAAGTACCTGCCGTACATCCTGATGGTGTTCTTCGGCGTGCTGTTTATGAACATCACGGGTGTGGTGCCACTACTCAATATTTCGGGTAACGCACTGATCGGTATGCCGCTGGTACTGGCGGTAGCTTCGTATATCGCATTCATCTACGCAGGTATTCGCGAGGTCGGTGGGGGCAAGTTCTTCAAGAACGCACTCTTCCCATCCGGTGTGCCCTGGTACATGTACATTCTGCTGACGCCGATTGAGTTCGTGAACACTTTTGTGGTCCGCCCCGTATCGCTTGCACTGCGTCTCTTCCTCAACATGATGGTTGAGCACCTCCTGCTTGTGCTGGCCTTCTCCGCGACCTGGTTCTTCGTCGGTCTGCTCAACGTCTGGAGCACGATGGGCGTGTTGACCTTCGCGGGTGCGATGTTCATGACGCTCGTGAAGATTCTGGTTTCGGTACTGCAGGCCTACGTATTCGCACTGCTCACGACCAGCTACATCCAGCTTTCTGTTGCCGAAGAACACTAGTTCTGCGATAGATCCTCAACCCCCACTCGAATACCTATAACGACGATTTCCGCTGACCTGGCGGAATCGCCCAACCGGAAGGAAACCCCCTGTGGACACCACCACGTTCGCCGAAGTAACCGGCAACATTGCAACCATCGGTTACGGCCTTGCCGCAATCGGTCCCGGCATCGGTATTGGCATCGTTGCTGGCAAGACCGTCGAGTCGATGGCACGCCAGCCTGAGATGGCCGGCCGTCTCCAGACCACGATGTTCCTTGGTATTGCATTCACCGAGGTGCTCGCGTTCATCGGTATCGCGACCCCCTTCATCTTCGGTTAGTTAGGCACTTCCACCAATGAGCATCATTAACAACGGGCCCGCAGCACTCGCTGCGGAAACCGACAACAATAGCTTTGGCTGGGACCCCAGCCTGCTTGTTCCCGCGACGTACGACATCGTGTGGTCACTTGTTGTGTTCGTGGTGCTCCTGCTGTTCTTCTGGAAGTTCGTCCTTCCGCAGCTGAACAAGATTCTCGACGAGCGCGCCTCCAAGATTGAAGGTGGCATCGAACAAGCAGCGGCCGTTCAGGCTGAAGCCGATGCCCGCAAGGACGAGTACGAGCAGCTGCTGGCTGAGGCCCGCACTGAAGCCGCAGAGATTCGCGAAAAGGCACGCGCCGAAGGCGAATCGATCAAGGCTGAGAAGAAGCAGGAGACCCAGAACGAGCTCGACCGCATGACCAAGTCAGCGAAGGACCAGATCGAGGCAGAGCGCCAGTCGGCAATCGTCTCGCTGCGTCAAGAAGTTGGCTCGCTTGCGCTTGACCTCGCGTCGGGCGTCGTGGGGGAGAACCTCGCTGACGACCAGCGCTCCAGCGTTTACGTCGACCGCTTCCTTAACGAACTCGACCAGAAGGCGGGGACGAACCGATAATGCGCAGCGCGACACAGCACGCACTCGCCGCGGTAAAGCGCGAGATTGACACGGTCACCCAGATGGACACCGATTCGGTGCGCAATCTGTTCGGTGTCGTGGATGCCCTCGCTGAATCCAAGCTTCTGGCGTCGGCGCTTGTTGAGCGGGGGGCTTCCCCCGAGTCAAAGCGCACTCTGGTTGAGCGCGTGTTTGGTTCGCAGTTGGGTGGCGCCGCCACCCGGGTACTCGCAACTGTGGCTGCACAGAAGTGGGAATCGGCCGCAGAACTGATTCACGTAACCCAAGAAGCTGCGATCCGCGCGCTCGCTCAAGCCACCGGCAATCACGATCAGCTCGGTAACGAGTTGGACGCATTCCTTGACACTGTGCTTTCGAACGGGGATCTCGAGCTTTCGCTCGGAACTCGTCTGCAGACTGCCGACACCAAGGTTGAGCTGGTGAATCGTCTCTTTGGCCAGCGCCTCAGCGGTGACACGATCCGCATCCTGAACTCGCTTTTCACCCACTCGGGCGGCCGCCGTACGCGTCGCCTCGTTAGCTGGGCGCGGGAAGCGATCGCTGACCAGGCAAATCGCCAGGTTGCCGTCATCACCGTGGCAAAGCCCATGAGTGATACGCAGCTCGCTCGTCTTCGGGCAGGCCTCGCGGCTCGCTTCGGTCGAGAGGTAGCGGTCAACCAGCTCATCGATTCCGCTGTGATCGGCGGAATGCGCATTGAGTTCGGTGACGTCGTAATCGACGACACCGCGGCGGCTCGACTCCACGACCTTCGCCTGCAGCTCGCTTAGCTGCGCACGTGAACTTCGGGGCACAGCCCCAACGACAAGGGAAGAACATGTCAGAACTTACGATCAATCCGGACGAGATCCGCGATGCGCTTGCCAGCTTCGCGACCTCGTACCGTCCACAGGGTGCGTCGGCCACCGAAGTCGGTACGGTAGTTAGCGCCGCCGACGGCATCGCCCGCATCGAGGGCCTGCCCTCGACCATGGCCAACGAGCTCATCAAATTCGAGGACGGCACGCTCGGCCTCGCCCAGAACCTCGACGAAGACGAGATCGGTGCAATCGTTCTCGGCCCCTTCGCCAGTGTTGTTGAGGGAATGAGCGTCACCCGCACGGGTGAAGTGCTCTCCGTACCCGTCGGTGAGGGCTACCTCGGCCGCGTGGTCAACCCACTCGGTGAGCCCATCGACGGTCTCGGTGCAATCACCGACGTTGATGGCCGCCGTGCGCTGGAACTCCAGGCTCCCGGCGTGATGGACCGCAAGTCGGTTCACGAACCGATGGAGACCGGTATCAAGGCGATTGACGCCATGATTCCAGTCGGCCGCGGTCAGCGTCAGCTCATCATTGGTGACCGTCAGACCGGTAAGACCGCAATTGCGATCGACACCATCATCAACCAGAAGGCGAACTGGGAAACCGGTGATCCCTCGCAGCAGGTACGCTGCGTCTACGTTGCAATCGGCCAGAAGGGCTCCACCGTCGCATCCGTTCGCGCTGCGCTCGAAGAAGCCGGTGCACTCGAGTACACGACCATCGTGGCTTCACCCGCGTCTGACCCCGCAGGCTTCAAGTACCTCTCGGCATACACCGGTTCGGCCATCGGCCAGCACTGGATGTACGGCGGCAAGCACGTGCTGATCATCTTCGATGACCTCTCGAAGCAGGCTGAAGCATACCGCTCGGTGTCGCTACTCCTGCGTCGTCCACCAGGGCGTGAAGCATACCCCGGTGACGTGTTCTACCTTCACTCGCGTCTGCTCGAGCGTTGCGCGAAGCTCTCGGACGGCCTCGGTGCCGGTTCGATGACCGGTCTTCCGATCATCGAAACCAAGGCGAACGACGTGTCGGCATACATCCCGACCAACGTGATCTCGATCACCGACGGCCAGATCTTCCTCCAGTCCGACCTCTTCCTTGCAAACCAGCGCCCCGCTGTTGACGTGGGTATCTCGGTCTCGCGTGTGGGTGGTTCGGCACAGCGCAAGCACATCAAGAAGGTCTCCGGTACCCTCAAGCTCGAACTTGCACAGTACCGCGACCTCGCAGCGTTCTCGATGTTTGCTTCGGACCTTGACGCAGCGACCAAGCGTCAGCTTGAACGCGGTGCACGCCTCACCGAGCTCCTGCGCCAGAAGAACTACAACCCGTTTCCGATTGAGAAGCAGGTTGTCTCGATCTGGGCCGGCACCAACGGCAAGATCGACAACGTTCCCGTTGAAGACGTGCTTCGCTACGAATCCGAGCTGCACGACTACCTCGCTCGCAACTCGACCGTCCTTGACGACCTTCGCAGCAGCGGAAAGCTCGAGCCCGAGGTTCTTGAAGCGATGGAATCGAACATCGACGAGTTCTCGAAGACGTTCCAGCTCTCTGACGGCAAGTCCCTTTACTCAGTAGGACGTGAAGAGTTTGAGGCGACCTCGGAAGAGGACGTCGAGCAAGAGCAGATCGTCCGCGGGAAGCGCCACTAGGCGTTAGCCCGGCGAGAGACTAGAGGTACAGGAGAACCATGGGATCACAGCTTCGCGAGTATCGCGCGCGGATTAAATCTGCGCAGACGATGCAGAAGGTAACGAGCGCCATGGAGCTGATTGCGACCTCGCGCATTACCAAGGCACGCGCGCGGATGGAGGCGTCAAACCCCTACGCCCGCGCCGTGACCCAGGCAGTTTCGGCAGCAGCGACTCACTCGGCAACCATCGACCACCCGCTCCTCACGGAGCCGGAGCAGGTTCGCCGAGCAGCAGTCGTGCTGTTCACCAGTGACCGCGGTCTCAACGGTGCGTTCTCCCAGAACGTCCTGAAAGAGGCCGAACAATTGACGAAGCTGCTGCGCGAGCAGGGCAAGGAAGTTGTGTACTACCTCGTTGGCCGTAAGGCCGTAGGGTACTTCACCTTCCGTGACCGCGAATTCGAGCGTGAATGGACTGGCTCTACTGAGCAGCCGGTATTCACGACCGCAAAAGAAATCGGCAACGCGCTCGTGGACCACTTCACGGCACCCTTTGAAGAGGGTGGCGTCGAAGAGATCCACATCATCTACAACCGCTTCAAGAACATGGTGGTGCAGGAAGCGACAGTCGTTCGTTTGCTCCCACTTGAAGTAGTCGACGGTGTGGAGGAGCCTTCGGATGATGAGCTTCTTCCGCTTTATGAGTTCGAGCCAGATCCGGAAGCAGTGCTTGACGCATTGCTGCCGATCTACATCGAATCGCGACTCTTCAACGCAATGCTGCACTCGGCTGCTTCAGAGCAGGCCGCACGCCAGCGCGCGATGAAGTCGGCGTCTGACAACGCACAAGAACTGGTTGACGACTACACCCGGTTGGCGAACAACGCGCGCCAGGCCGAGATTACGCAGCAGATCAGTGAAATCGTGAGCGGCGCGGACGCGCTCGCTTCCTAACCCGCGCTGAACACGAAGAAAAGGAACGCAAATGACGACGAACGCGACGTTCGATCAGCAGGCGGAGGCTAAGCCCGCCGGCGTCGGTCGCATCGCGCGTGTCACGGGCCCGGTGGTAGACATCGAGTTCCCGCACGACGCAATGCCCGGCATTTATAACAAGCTCACCACCCACGTGAACATGGGCGAGCAGAGCTTTGAGCTCGCACTTGAGGTTGCGCAGCACCTCGGTGATGACCTTGTCCGCGCAATCGCGATGAAGCCGACTGACGGCCTCGTTCGCGGTCAGGAAGTTGTCGACACCGGTGAGTCAATCACCGTCCCCGTCGGTGACGTCACCAAGGGCAAGGTTTTCAACGTCACCGGTGACGTGCTCAATGAGTCGATGCTCTCTGAGCCTTACGAGATCACCGAGCGCTGGCCAATTCACCGTGAGCCACCGGCCTTCGACCAGCTTGAGTCGAAGACCGAGATGTTCGAAACCGGTATCAAGGTGATTGACCTGCTCACCCCGTACGTACAGGGTGGAAAGATCGGTCTCTTCGGTGGTGCCGGTGTGGGTAAGACGGTGCTCATCCAGGAGATGATTACTCGTGTTGCCCAGGACCACGGTGGTGTGTCAGTATTCGCCGGTGTTGGTGAGCGCACCCGTGAGGGTAACGACCTCATCTTCGAGATGGAAGAGTCGGGCGTGCTCAAGAACACCGCGCTGGTGTTCGGCCAGATGGATGAGCCTCCCGGGACGCGTCTGCGCATCGCACTGACGGGTCTGACCATGGCGGAGTACTTCCGCGATGTGCAGAACCAGGACGTGCTGTTGTTCATCGACAACATCTTCCGCTTCACGCAGGCCGGTTCAGAGGTGTCGACTCTGCTGGGCCGTATGCCTTCGGCTGTGGGTTATCAGCCCAACCTGGCTGACGAAATGGGTATCCTCCAGGAGCGCATTACGTCGACCCGCGGTCACTCGATTACGTCGATGCAGGCAATCTACGTCCCTGCTGACGACTACACCGACCCCGCTCCCGCGACCACCTTCGCCCACCTTGACGCGACCACCGAGCTTTCGCGTGCAATCGCTTCGCGTGGTCTGTACCCGGCCGTGGACCCGCTCGCCTCGACGAGCCGCATCCTCGACCCACAGTACGTCGGTGAGGACCACTACCGCGTGGCCACCACGGTGAAGGAAATCCTGCAGAAGAACAAGGAACTCCAGGAGATCATCGCGATCCTCGGTGTTGACGAACTCTCGGAAGAGGACAAGATCACGGTTGCTCGCGCACGCCGTATCCAGCAGTACCTCTCGCAGAACACCTACACCGCTGTGCAGTTCACCGGTGTTGAGGGTTCAACCGTTGCGGTGAAGGACACCGTCGAAGCATTCGACGCCATCACCAAGGGTGAGTTCGACCACATTCCGGAGCAGTGCTTCTTCAACGTCGGCCCGATCGACGACGTGCTCGAGGCATACGCCAAGCTCCAGAAGGAACTCGGTTAGTGTCGAACGCAGAGAGTCTCGGTGTACCGATGCTGAACGTGAACGTTGTGAACGCCACCGAACAGGTGTGGGAAGGCAAGGCGAAAGAAGTCATTGCCTACACCACCGAGGGATCGATCGGTATCCGCCCCGGCCACACCCCGGTGCTCGCAACGCTCGCCGTAGGCGAGGTGCGCGTAATCACTGCTGAAGGTAAGACCGTCTCGGCACAGGCCGAACAGGGCTTCCTCTCGGTATCCAACGACCTCGTGACCGTAATTGCTGGCGAGGCCGCAGTCACCCTGTGAGCGAGCGTCTCCTAATTCTGTTGCCGCCATCCGAAACGAAAACGGATGGCGGCAACAGTGTGTTTCCCAGTAGTCCACAGTGGCCGAGTCTCGAGCCGGTACGCGAAGCAACTCGAGCGGATCTCGTCGAACTGTCTCGAGGCGCACCAGGGGATGCGGCAAAGGCACTGAAGATTTCGGCGAAGCTTGCCGATATTGAGCTGTCGAGGAATCTCAAGCTACTTGATTCACCGCCATTGCGGCCCGCGGCGGAGCGCTATACGGGCGTGCTTTATGACGCGCTCGACGCGGCTTCACTGACCGAGGAGCAACGCGCATGGCTCGGCGAACACGTCGCAATTCACTCCGCGCTGTACGGCCTAGTGAGTGCGAACGACGGCATTGCCGCCTATCGACTCTCGCATAACTCACGACTGGGCGGTGCGACGCTGAAAGCACGGTGGCGTGACGCGATTAGCGAAGCGCTAGCGGTGCATCCCGGCCCGATTCTCGACCTTCGCTCGAAGGGTTACGTGGATTTAGGTCCTGTGCCATCTAGCACGCGCAGTGCGTGGGGCAATGTTGCAGAGCGAATGGATGACGGGTCGCTGCGCTCGCTCAATCACTTCAATAAGCAGGCTAAGGGCCAGTTTGTCCGATTGCTTGCCCAGCGTTGTACCGGCGGTGAAGAACCAACCACGCTCGAAGCGCTTGCAAGTGCCGTAAGCCCAGACTTTGAGGTCTCACGAGGCGAGGACAACCTCATCAATATTGTCCGTGGTCATACTTCAGGATGACGCTGGTTCAGTAGCGAGTTGAGTCTGGGTGACCGGACTGTTGCGGAAGTGCGAACCGTTCGCGTTTTTGTGGTGTGGCACCGCTTATCCGCGCTACTCTAACGATGTCCTAGGGTGGCTAATCCAGCCGTCCCCAACGAACCGAAAGGAACGGTAGGAACCCCTATGTACTCCTTGTACTCCTACTCCACATCGGATGAAACCGTTTTCGGATTCCTCCTGGCATATATCGGCGTCATCTTTATTTTTGGTCTGCTGCTCTACGCCATCTCGGCCTTCTTCTTGATGAAAATCTTCAACAAGATGGGAATCGATAGCTGGAAGGCTTGGGTTCCAGTCTTCAATAACTGGGTCTTCCTTGAAGCTGGTGGATATCCCGGTTGGATCATCCTGCTTAACTTCGCGGGATTCATCCCCTTTATTGGCTGGATCGGCTCGATCGTTGCCCTCGTCTTCCTCTGCATGGCCGCCTATCGGATCGGCGTCGGTTTCGGCAAAAGTGGTGCATGGGTCGTCCTCTACTTCTTCCTCGGTCTCATCTGGATGGGTATCCTCGCCTTTGACAGCTCGAAGTGGCGCGGCCTTCCTGACGGCGCACGTCCCGGACCGACCGCCGCTGCAGCTGGCGTCGGTGTGACCCCATACTCGGCAAGCGGCTACCAGGCACCTGGTCAGCAGCCCGGCGGCTACCAGCAGCCAGGCCAGCCGGGTGGCTACCAGGCACCTGGTCAGTCGGGTCAGCCCGGTGGGTACCAGGCTCCTGGCCAGCAGCCGGGTGGCTACCAGGCTCCAGGTCAGTCGGGTCAGCAGTCCGGTGGGTACCAGGCTCCTGGCCAGCAGCCAGGTGGCTACCAGGCACCAGGACAGTCCAGCGGACAGCCGGGTCAGTCGAGCGGCTACCAGGCTCCAGGTCAGTCGGGTGGCTACCAGGCTCCCGGTCAGTCGGGTCAGCAGTCCGGTGGTTACCAGGCTCCTGGTCAGTCGGGTCAGCAGTCCGGCGGGTACCAGGCACCTGGCCAGCAGTCGGGTGGATATCAGGCACCGGGTCAGTCGGGTGGATATCAGGCACCGGGTCAGTCGGGTCAACAGTCCGGCGGGTACCAGGCACCTGGGCAGTCCAGCGGACAGTCGGGACAAACCGATAACCCGTACGGCAACGACACCCCGAATAGCGATAACCCCTACGGCAACAAGCCAGATGGCTCGAGCAACTAGCGCGAGAGTTCTCCACAGGAACGCTTGAACCAAGCTTCTCCACAGAAAACGAGGGCCGGTGAGCATTACGCTCACCGGCCCTCGTACTGTGTGCGGCATGAAGCAGCCTAAGAAACTCCGAACCGCCCTCGATATCCTTGCCACCGCGCCAGAAATGGTCGGTTATTTCCCCAATAACTCACTCGTCTTAATCCCACTTACCTACGGTCACGGACGCGCGTGCATCCGCGTCGATCTGCCCGCAAATGAGGGCGTAAGTCCGACCGAGTACGCCGTCAAAGTCGTCGAACAACTGCAGCAGTTGCGAGATACGAGCAGCGTAATCATCTGCCTGTTCTCCGAGAACCCCATCATCGATGACCGCGCTCCGTTTAGCTTGCACATGGCGACGCTCATGGCCTATATCGACTTCTACGGAGTACGGGTCAAGTGGGCCCTGTGCTGTGCTGGCAATGGCTGGATGAGCTACAACGGCGAGGAGCGCGGCACCCTCCGAGACCTTGATCGGGCAATTCCTAACACCGTTGCATCGAGTTTCGAAGAATTTGCACAAATCCCCGTAGTTGATGCAGCAGCGCGACGTGCACTGCGAAAAGCAATGCGTGAGGGTGCCGGGATCAAAGCGCTCGATGGGCCCGAAGTCCTCATGGCGTGGGAGACTCTGCTCGACGGGAGTACAAGTAGCTCGGAGGAGTTATTGGTGCGCGCCCGCGCGAGCGTTGCCGTGGGGCTCCGAGACCCGCTGATGACCGGGTGCATCCTGGCCAACGCGGTATACGGCTCCGAGGCTTCGCTGGACTTGGAACGTGTCTGGTCAGCATTACTCAACGACGGCGACCAGTACATTGACAGCATCATCTCCGAACGAATCGAAACGGAGCCGATTGACCTCGAACGCACCGCGAATGGTGCGGTAATCCTTCGCACGATCATTGGCACGCTTTCGCCCGGCACCGACCGTTCGACTGCGTTAGCCGCATTGAGCTGGCTGGAATGGGCTCGTGGGTCAAGTTCATTGGCCAGCTACTACGCTCACGAGGCGTTGGATGGCAGCGAAGATATTCCCCTCGCGCGAATCGTGTACGCAATGAGCGAGAACTCGATTACGCCGGGGTGGATTCGCGAGGTCGGCGCTACGGGTGGATTTACGGAGGATGATTTCGATCTACTGCTTGAGGCAACGGAATGACACTCATTGTCGAGGCCCCGGCCGACCGCGAAGAACCAGCGATTCGACTCCCGAGTATTCCTGAGGAACCCGCGCCGAATGGGTTTCCAGTGTTGATGGTGGTTGCGCCTGTCGTAGTGGCACTCATACTCTTCGCAATTCTGAAAACACCATATGTGCTGATGTTTGCGGTACTGGGGCCGGTCCTTGGCACGGCAAATGTTATTGATCAGCGCATCGGCAGGCGACGTCGGCGCCGGCGCGCCGAGGCCGACTTCGAAGTGCAGGCAGTCCTTGCAACGGCAGAAATCAATGCGGCGCATCGTCGGCTTATTGCGCGGAAGCGGGCGCTGCTGCCGCTTGCTCGCGACCTCATTGCCGGTGCGGTTCGCGTAGAACAGGGGATCGCAGTCGGCGTGGCCACTGTGGCAAGCGGACTGCGCACAGAGGGCACCGGTAGTGATGAACGCAGTAGGGCACTGGCGCAATTCGCCGGTCGCCTTGCGGGTGCCCCGGTTTCGGTGGAGTGCCGAAGCATCGCAGTGACCGGACCGCGTGCGGAAGTGTCCGGTGCGGTCCGGGCGCTTGTGGTGCAGTTACTTACCGAAGATCCTGCGGCACCGATTGCACTGACAGGTGACCTTTCCGCCGCTGTGGCTGGTGAACTCCGGATGGCGGGGGTTGAGCTCAGCAGCGTTCACGAGGCGGAGGTGGTCATTGGCGCAAATACCGATCCGCGAGTTTCGGGAGCGGATGATTGGGAGCAGGACTACGAAGCGAGCATCAGAATCGGCGTTGGTGGTGCGAGCGTGCTCACGGCACCGGATGGTCGCATGACACGAATCGACGTTGATTCCCTGAGCGCGGGACTACTTTCAGCCTGGTTGCCTCGTGTGGTTGCTGCCCAGCGAGCACGAGTTCGTGCAGCGTCCATTGTGCCGTCGAGCTGCGACCTCGTTGACTTGCCTGCCGCCCCACCGGGCGGAATCGGCGCGGTGTTCATGGTTGGTGCCGATGGCGCCGTCACGCTCGATCTGGTCACCGACGGTCCCCACGCGGTTGTTGGCGGAACAACCGGGAGCGGAAAGAGTGAACTTCTGATTGCATGGGCTGCCGCACTGGCCTCGAGCCACACGAGCGAGGAATGCAATTTTCTTTGTGTCGATTTTAAAGGTGGCGCCACCTTTGATGCCATCGCGGAGTTGCCACACTGCGTCGGCGTGGTCACCGACCTGGACGAAGATGAAGCGGTTCGCGTGGTCTCGAGCATGCGCGCAGAAGTGCGAAAACGCGAGCAACAACTACGCGATCTTGGAGTCCGGGATATAGCCGCTCTCATGCCTGGAGTGATGCCGCGGTTGGTGGTCATGGTGGATGAATATCAAGCACTGCTCGAAGCACATCCGGGACTGCAGGAGGTATTTGGTGACCTCGGTGCGCGCGGGCGAAGCCTCGGCATCCACCTGATTCTGTGTACGCAGCGGCCGACGGGTACATTTCGCGAAAATCTCCTCGCGAACTGCGCAATCCGAGTATGTCTTCGTGTTGAACAACCCAGCGACTCCGCCACGCTTCTCGGAGCACCGGACGGTGCCCATCTGGACCGCGGGTTGCGTGGGCGAGCGCTCGTACGAATCGGGAGCGGCGAGATTCGCACCGTCCAAGTCGCACTTGCCCGACCGCAAATTGTGGCGGAACTGGCGACGCGCGAGGAGGCACGCCGAAGCGCCGAGCACCGAGGGGCAGTTGCTCGCCCATGGCATCCCTCGCTCCCGCTTGAATTACGCACCGAGCAATTGCAACTGGCAACCATCCCCGGCGGCATTCCCTTCGGGATGGGCGACCTACCTGAGCGACAACTCCAACCGGTGGTGGGAATTGACCGGCCAGGCGAGCACATCTTCGTGGTGGGAATGGCCGAGAGCGGCAAAAGCGGCATGATTGACGCGGTCGCCGAGGGGGCTGCACAGCGCAGCATTCCCGTGGTGCGAATCGGCCCCGAGATCGAAGCGGCATGGGATCGAGTGGAACACCTCTTGCGAGGACCATCGCCTGTGTGGCGAGTGGTGCTGATCGACGACATTGACCTCATCGAGCAGCACCTTGACGAAGAACACCGATCCGAATGGCTCGATCGCGTACAACGACTGCTCAGAAGCGCCACCCAGCTTCGCCTCAGCGTAATAATCACTGCCCGACGGGTGAGCGGATCGCTACAGAAACTCCGCAGCCTCTGCGGCGCCACTCTGTTCCTTGCCGCACCCTCGCGACAAGAGTGGGTCCTACAGGGAGCCGACCCCGGCGATTGGACTGAATCACTGCCACCGGGCCGTGGGCGACTCGGCCGGATGCTCGTGCAAATAACGAAAGCAAGCCCGGGAAACGACCTAGACAGCCAAGTAGCGCACCAGCAGTGGCAATCGTTCAGGGTGCCCAAGGAGGGCCTGCTTGTCACCGGCAGAAGACTCGGTCCCGTCCGTGAAGCGCTCACTGCACTCGGTCACTCGGTCGGCGGGGTCCCGAACGCCGCTGCGATGCGAACCGGCGATTTGGCCGTTGAAATCGGTGGCCAAGTCATCCTCGGCGACACTGATCAGTGGAACGCGTCCTATGGCACCCTGCCGAAACTCGCCGAGCGGGTCCCGGTGCTTGCTATCGGAATGACACCGGGGGAATGGCGTGGAATTTTTCGCGGTGATCCAATCTACCCGGCGCTGGCGGATCCATTCGCACGGGGACTGCTGCGCCATCCATCAGGGAAAGTCGATCGAGTTGCCCTCCACGAAGGTGCACCGGTACAGCTGCAAGCGCAGGTGAACCACAGCAGTCGAGGAGCCGAACTCCACTTCACGAGTGGCGTTCAATGACACTTGGGATATCGGAGCCAAGCATGATCCCACCGACGGGCTGACCGCCGCCCATGATGCCGAGCCGCAATTTCGGTAGGACGGCCTCGGCCTTACCCGCATCGAGCGCACCGGCTGCAACGAGCAATTGCAACCCGGGAAGCATATTGGCGCGACTTGAACCATCCAGTGACTTGATTGCCACGGAAGTACCGTCGGGAGCGACCAATACCAGGACCCCTTCGGTACCCGTTTTTGCGAGGATGCCGAGCTCTTCAATCACCACCGAATCGGGACGGTTGTGACCGGCGATGGTCCATGGATGCTGCAGCGTCGCATCCCAGATTTTGGCGGCATTCCGGAATATCCCAAACGGCGAGGTCGACTGTGACGTCGCGAAGCGCGACATTGCGCGGGCCATACCGGCGAGCGACACCGCAAAAATTGGCGCCCCACAGCCGTCAACGGAGGTGATGCTGACTTGCTCGCCAGCGAAGCGAGCGAGCGATTCGCGCACGAGCTTCTGCAGCGGGTGATCGGGTGACAAGTAGTTCTCGGTTGGCCACAGCGCGGTAGCGCAGGCCGCTAGGAAGCCAGCGTGCTTGCCGGAACACTCCATGTACACTTTCGCGCTCGGTTCACCGGAACGGATGAGTGAGTCACGCGAGGCACGATCCGCGGGCCACGCCGCGGGACATTGCAGCGCATCCTCATTGAGCCCGGCACGGCCCAGCACGTCACGCACGAGCGCAATGTGCAGGGGAGTGCCGACGTGGGAGGCACACGCCACGGCGAGGTGCTCGCCGTCCAAGCTTGCGCCAGCCTCAAGCGACGCGAGAGCTTGCACGAACTTCAGTGTGGACCTCGGAAAAATCGGTGCGCGGACATTCCCCAAGGAAGCGAGCAATTCGCCATCGGCGTCAACCACCGCCGCGGCACCCAGGTGACGCGACTCAATGAAATTTCCGCGCGTGACCACGGCTAATTCCACCGCATCCTTGCCCAAGAATGTGCCTGCCACCAAATACCTCCGCACCAAAGTGAGTAACTACGCCATGCTACGCGGTTCTCGCGATCCGGCTACCGTTGACGAGACTACTTCGAGGAGAACCACGATGAATGAATCCCCGCGCACGGTGCTTGTTTTGGGGGCCACCGGGTCGATCGGTAGGCAAACACTCGACATCATCCGCCGCAACCCGCATCGCTATCGAGTGGTCGGACTCAGCGCCGGTACCCAGGTCGACGCCCTGCACCAGTTGGCCACCGAGTTTCGTGTGTCACCGGAGGCAACCGCATTGGGCGCGGAAGAGGCTGAGCTGCTTGCTCGAGACATCGAGGCCGACGTCGTCGTGAACGGCATCACCGGCTCCGCGGGTCTTGGTGCAACCCTCGCAACACTCGCGGGTGGACGAACCCTCGCGCTCGCCAATAAAGAGTCACTCATCGTCGGTGCGCCACTCGTTCGAGCACTTGCAAAGCCCGGCCAAATCATCCCCGTTGACTCCGAACACTCGGCCATCGCTCAGTGCCTCACGGCCGGGCGAAAAGAGGAAGTCGCCCGGCTCGTGCTCACCGCATCCGGAGGTCCGTTTCGAGGCAAATCGCGCCAAGAACTCGTCAGCGTCACGCCCGAGCAAGCCCTTGCGCATCCCACCTGGAATATGGGACGTGTGGTCACCACCAATTCCGCGACGCTCGTCAATAAGGGACTCGAGGTGATTGAAGCGCACGTGCTCTTCGATATGCCCTTCGACAGAATTGACGTGGTCGTGCATCCACAATCCATCATTCATTCCATGGTCGAGTACGTAGACGGGGCGACGATTGCGCAGGTTTCGATCCCGGATATGCGCCTGCCCATCGCGCTCGCACTCAACTGGCCCGAGCGAGTCCCGGGCGCAGTCACCCCGATGGACTGGACCAGAGCCCAAGAATGGACCTTCGAACCGCTCGATAACGAGGCATTCCCCGCAGTGCAACTCGCCAAAGAAGTGGGCGCAGCCGGCGGCGCATACCCGGCGCTGTTCAACGCGGCGAATGAGGAGGCGGTGGATGCCTTCCATGCCGGAAAGATTCCCTTCCTCGGCATCCTGGACACGGTACGAGCGGTCATCGACCAGTGGACGGCGACTAACGCCGAGGTGACCCGCGAGTCCCTGCTGGAAGCTGAGACCTGGGCACGCTCAGCCGCACATCAGCGCATCCCGGCGTAGGCTAGTCGCCCGTGACCGGCGTACTGCTTTTTATCATTGGTATCGTCGCGGCCCTCATTGGGCTCGCGATCTCCATCGCGCTCCACGAAATCGGACACCTATCTTTCGCGAAGCTGTTCAACGTGCGTGTTCCGCAGTACATGGTTGGTTTCGGCCCAACGATTTGGTCGAAGCAAAGCAAAGAAACTGAGTACGGGATAAAGGCGATTCCGCTCGGCGGCTATATCTCCATGATCGGGATGTACCCGCCGGCTCCGGGCGAGCGCGCGACAGCCCAGGGCACCGGATTTGTGTCGCCCGTCATGGATGGCGCCGAACAGCGCCGCAGTGATGAGGCCGCGAAACGGGACCGCGGCGCCGCCTCGTCAAACCCCGGTTTCGTCTCGAGAATGATCGAGGATGGTCGACAAGCCAGCGCCGAGAGCATTCCCGAGGGAGAAGAGGATCGGGCGTTCTACCGCAAACCAGTGTGGCAGCGACTGCTAATTATGCTCGGCGGTCCGTTCATGAACCTCGTCATCGCAGGCGTGTGCTTCGCGATCGTGGGGCTCGGATTCGGCGTCTACCAACCCACCACGACCGTGGGTGACGTCTATGAATGCGTCGTTCCCGCGGGAACCGAAGAGGTCCCCGAGGTGTGCCCCGAACCGGCACCGGGTGCTGCCGCAGGGCTCGAACCGGGGGACGAGGTGCTTGCCATTGATGGTGAGCCGATTTCGAGCTGGGATGAACTCCAGGGGCGCATCCGCGAGAGCGTCGACCAGCCGATGAACCTGACCGTCAACCGAGACGGCACCGAACTCGAGCTCACGGTCACGCCTCGTCCGAACGAGGTGTACGTGCTGGACGAAGCGACCGGTGCGGTGCTCGAGGACGAAAATGGCGAACCGGTTACGCAGACCGTCGGCTTTGTTGGCTTCACTGCCACGAGCGAGCGCACGCAGCAGGACATTGCGTATGTCGGAGAAATGTACGGGCAGACCGTTAACGGTGTCGTGGGCGTGGTCGTCACGCTGCCGGAGCGCGTCATGCAAATGTTCCAGGCAGGATTCCTCGGGGCAGAGCGTGACCCGAACGGGCCGATGAGTGTGGTCGGTGTGGGACGGATCACCGGTGAAATCGTGGCGCAAGACACGATCCCGGTTGTCGATCGGATCGCGACGGTGGTGCAGATCCTGGGCTCCTTGAACGTTGCCCTCGCGATCTTCAACCTCATCCCGCTGCCACCTCTGGACGGCGGTCACGTGGCGGCGGCCCTCTACGACGGACTCCGACGCTGGTTCGCGAAAATCCGTTGCAAGCCAGATCCCGGCCCCTTCGACGCGGCAAAACTCTTGCCGGTCACCATGGTCATGGCCATCGTTTGGCTCATCATTGGCGCCCTGTTTATCTTCACCGACCTCGTCAACCCCATCCGGCTGTTCGAGTAGGAACCTTCCACACTGCGGCCACGTAGACTGGCGAACGTGTCTGCTGTGAATCTCGGAATGCCAAAGATCCCCGAACTCATCACCCCGCGCAAAAAAACGCGCAAGGTCAAGGTGGGATCGGTATACGTCGGTGGCGATGCTCCGGTGACGGTGCAGTCAATGACCACGACACCCACGCACGACATCAACGCAACCCTGCAGCAGATCGCTGAGCTCACCGCGGCGGGTTGTGACCTCGTGCGGGTCGCGGTACCGCGAAAAGAAGACGCCGAAGCGCTCAAGATCATTGCGATGAAGAGCCAGATTCCGGTCATCGCCGATATCCACTTTCAGCCCAACTATGTCTTCCAAGCGATCGACGCGGGATGCGCTGGCGTCCGCGTGAATCCGGGGAACATCCGTAAGTTTGACGACCGAGTTGGTGAAATTGCAAAGGCCGCGAGCGACGCCGGAGTGGCACTGCGCATTGGCGTGAACGCCGGCTCGCTCGAGCCATCATTGCTTGAGAAGTACGGCCGACCCTCCGCAGAGGCCCTCGTGGAATCCGCAGTGTGGGAAGCGAGCCTCTTCGAGGAACACGGCTTTTACGACTTCGGCATTTCCGTAAAACATAACGACCCGGTAGTGATGGTCAAGGCATACCGGATGCTCTCGGAGCGTGGCGACTGGCCACTGCACCTCGGCGTCACCGAGGCAGGCCCCGCATTTCAAGGCACAATCAAGTCCGCCGTGGCCTTCGGCTCACTTCTCGCGGACGGCATCGGCGACACCATCCGAGTCTCGCTCTCGGCACCGCCGGTGGAAGAAATCAAAGTGGGGTTCCAGATCCTACAGTCACTCAATTTGCGAGAGCGGCGCTTGGAGATCGTGTCCTGCCCGTCCTGCGGTCGCGCACAGGTGGATGTCTACACCCTCGCCGACTCGGTGCAGGAGGGCCTCAAACACCTCACGGTGCCAATTCGCGTTGCCGTCATGGGATGCATCGTCAATGGACCCGGCGAAGCACGCGAAGCGGACCTCGGCGTCGCCAGCGGCAACGGGAAGGGTCAGATTTTCGTCAAGGGCGAAGTCATTCGCACCGTCCCGGAATCCGAGATTGTTGAGACCCTGATTCTTGAGGCTGAGCGGATTGCCGCAGACATGCCGACGGAATCCGTGGGCAGCCCAGAAGTGCTCACCTAGGCTGTCACCCGCAATTACGCGTCAAAACAACCCCGGCCGGAGACCCCGGGCAACTTCGGGATGACGAATCGTGACGCTTCCAACACCTACGATGAGGGCCATGACTTCTTCACGCCAACGCATTACCCCAGCAGAACTTGCCAACGCGAATCAGGTCATCGGGGGAATCGTATCGGCGTTTAGCCGGAAGGTCGTCGGCCAGAATCAACTGCGCGAGACCCTCTTAGTCGCTTTGCTGACTGGCGGCCACGTCTTATTGGAATCGGTTCCGGGGCTCGCGAAAACTACGGCGGCAGAGGCACTCGCCGCCTCGCTTGGCGGTTCTTTTCGCCGCATTCAGTGCACCCCCGACCTGCTACCGAGCGACATCATTGGCACCCAGATCTATGACGCCCAGCAGAACCAGTTCCTCACGAAACTCGGTCCGGTGCACGCCAACTTCGTGTTGCTCGATGAGGTCAACCGCTCCAGCGCCAAAACGCAATCGGCAATGCTCGAAGCAATGCAGGAGCGGCAGACCACGATCGGTGGCGAGCGTCACGAACTGCCGAAACCCTTCCTCGTGATGGCAACGCAGAACCCTATCGAGCAAGAGGGCACCTACGTGCTCGCCGAAGCGCAGCTGGACCGCTTCATGCTCAAGGACGTCCTCGACTATCCGACTCCCGCGGAAGAAGCGGAAATTCTCCGCCGTATCGACGCGGGCGTATTTGAAGAGGACAGTGAGCCGGTCGCATCCCTCTCTGAGATCAATGAATTGCAGCGGCTCGCGAAGCGCATCTACGTCGACCCCGCGATCACCGAATACGTGGTCTCACTCACCTACGTCACGCGGCACGTTGAGCAATATCTCGAACCGGAACTCGCTCGGCTGGTGGAAGTCGGCGCCTCACCGCGCGCGTCAATCAACCTCATCGCGGGAGCTCGAGCGGCAGCGTTGCTCCAAGGCCGGGACCATGTCATTCCCGAGGACGTGCGCCGACTCGGCCACCGCATCCTGCGTCACCGTACGCTTTTGAGCTACGAAGCGGAAGCGACCGGGGTGACACCGGAACGCGTAGTCGACGCCATTTTCGCTTCGGTTCGGACACCATAACGTGACGGCACCGCTACTGCAGCGCATCAAATCCAAGCTCTTTCTGCGTTCGCGGAGAAAGGCGACGCACCTGCTCGACGGGCACTACGCATCCATCCACCGAGGTCGAAGCCTTGATTTTGACGACCTGCGCGAGTACGTGCCGGGGGATGCCGTGAGTGATATCGACTGGAAGGCGTCGGCGCGCGCAAGCACCACGCTGGTACGCCGCTGGGCCGACGAACGGCGCCACCGCGTGATGTTCATCGTGGATTCGGGACGGAATATGGCCGCTCGATCGATCGCGGATGACCTTAAGCGAGATATAGCCGTCGCTGTGACGGGAACCCTCGGCTACCTCGCCATTCGGCACGGGGACGAAGTGGGGCTGATCTCGGGGGACGAAGACAGCGTCCGACAGCGGCCATTTCTTAGCACCGAGGGTGCACTCGAGCGGATGCTGCGGGAAATCAATGACTCCGCCTCACTCGAGGCGCCGGTGTCCGATATGTCGGCACTGCTTGCTCGAGCACAAACAACCCTCAAGCATCGCGCAATGGTCGTCGTGGTGACCGACGAGATCGGACTCAGCGAAGAGCTTGAGACGAGCGTGATTGCCCTGGCGGCGCAACACGAGTTGTTCTGGGTAGAAGTGCTGGATGCCGACCCCACCAACCACGCGCGCAAGGAAGCTCGGATCTTCGATGTCGCAGGTGAATGGGAGATGCCCGCGGCACTGCGTGAGAACTCACGCCTGCGCAGGGAATTTCTGCAGCAGTACGATACCCGGCGCGAGCGGATGCGCGAGCTGCTGGAACATCGCGGGGTCACCGTGGTACGCATCGGGCGAACTGATGATGCGGTGCCGCAACTCTTGCGGGCGCTGAAGGCGAGGCAACATGCTCGTCGCTGACGCACACTACATCTTCACCGCAAACCTGTTCACGAGCGAGGTGCTCGCTGCGAGCACCGAGGAACCGAACCCCGGCGAGGTAATGCCGCTGGTCGGGTACAGCCCCTTTTGGCTCGTGCTCGGTATCGCGATCATTGCGTTGATCGTGGCGTTCTACGTTGTGGTGGCACTGCTGACCTCGGTACGGTCACGGGCCAACGAAACCGCGGAATCCATCGAACCTCCGGTCGACATTGCCCAGCTCCAGACCGAGGCATACGACCGCGTTGCGCAGATCGAAACCGCTTCGATGCGGGGCGAGATCGACACCAGATCCGCCCACGAGCAGCTGAGCGCGGTGGTGCGCAACTACGTTGCCGAGTCCACCGGCATCCCCGCCGACCATATGACGCTCGCCGATCTGCAGCGCACGGACCTCGTCGGCACCACTCGCGCGGTTCAGCAGTTTTACCCGGGCGTCTTCGGTGCCGAGCCGGATCGCGATCTCGATCGCAGCATCCAAATGGCGAGGGAGGTGCTTGCCGGATGGCGTTAGCGTACTGGTGGTTGCCCTTCCTCGTTGCTGCGGTGGTCGTGGTTCTCGCGGTCGTCGTATTCGTCCGGTCACCCCGCCGGAAGGTTGGTGGCGTGCCCATTGCAAACTCGGAACGGTTCACGAAGCTCCCGGGCTACCTCAAGGCCATTGACCGAGCGAACTTCGCGGCGATCCTCACGGGCGTCGTGCTTGTGTGCCTCATTGGGGTTACGACGATGGCTGGCGCGCGCTGGGTATATACCCAGGTCGAGACGCCAGAAAAGTACAACCGTGACATCGTGCTTTGCCTGGATGTCTCCGGATCGATGGTGGATTTTGACGCCGAGGTGATCGACCGATATCTCGAGATGCTGCCCGGCTTCGAAGGGGAGCGGATGTCGCTCGTGTTGTGGAACTCATCCGCGGTGCCGGTCTTCCCGCTCACCGATGATTATCGATTTGTTGAAGAGCAGCTCACGCAGGTGCGGGATGCCATGCGCACCGGAAGCAATACGAGCTACTACGACACCGGCACGCTCAATAGCCCCGGCGCCTCGCTCGTGGGTGACGGGCTCGCATCCTGCATCATGCAGTTCGAGGGTGCCTCGCCCTCGGAAGGCGACCAGCCCGTCGACGACGATCGCTCTCGCTCGGTGATCCTCGCGACCGACAATGTCGTCAACGGCTCGCAAACGGTGTCCCTGCCGCAGGCCGCGCAATTTGCGCAGCAACACTTCGTCAACGTCTACGCACTCGACGCGAATAACCTCGGTGACGCCTACGCCGCCGAATATGAATCGGTGATCGAGGAACACGGTGGCACCTATTACGAGCTGGAGGACGAAACCGCTATCGATGCCATCGTCGATGAGATTACGAGCGACCAGACCAATATGATTCAGGGCACACCGCAGCTCTTGGTGATCGATCGCCCCGAAACTTGGCTGTGGTGGATGCTCGTGCTCGTCCCGATATACCTCGTCGCCGCGAGGAGGTTGCGGCTGTGACATTCAATCCATTGCTGCCAAGCTGGCTCCTCGTGCTGCTCGGTGTGGCTCTTTTGGCCTGGGTGATTTATTCGGGCATTCGTGCGTCGCGGCGCACGCGGATGCTGTGGCTGGGCCGCGCTGTCATGGTGGTCGCACTGATCGGCGCACTCGCGCGCCCCGGGGTCGGTTCGGTGGCGGCGGAAGTTGCCGACGAATCCGTGGATGTGCTGTTCGTGGTGGATGCCTCCGCTTCCTCCGCGGCGGAGGACTGGGCTGATGGTCGTCCGCGCTTTGAAGGGATGGCCGAAGACGTCACGACGCTTGCCCAGCAGCATCCCGGTGCCCGGTACTCACTCGTGAGTTTCGGTTCGGATGCGGTGCAGCGGCTACCATTCACCACCGATGCTTCGGCCCTGAGCCAAGCGGTTGAGCGGCTGCAGCCAGAGGATGTGGCCTATGCACAGGGCTCTTCGGTCGGTGCGGCGGCGGAGCTGGTCCACGAAATTCTCGACAGTGCGAGCACCGACTATCCGGACCGCGTGCGTGTGGTCTACTACCTCGGCGATGGTGAACAAACCGCGGAGGAATCGCCCGAATCCTTTGGCGACTCGGCGGATCTCATTCAGGGCGGTGCCGTCTACGGCTACGGCACCGAAGCGGGCGGGCAGATGATTGAGTATGGCCGCTACGGTGCGACTGGGGACTATATCCAGGATGAGAATGACGAAGACGCGATCTCAGAGCTTGAGGAAGAGAACCTCGTCGAGATAGCCGAACAACTCAGTGTGCCCTACGAGCTGCGTAGCGCCGAGGACGAAATTACCCCGGCACAGGTGGATCCGGGGCGAGGCCAGGCCCTCGAAGGTAGCTCAACACAGCTCACTACGTTCCCGCTGTACTGGGTGTTTGCACTGGTGGTCCTTGGCTGGCTACTCGTTGAAGTGTGGGTGCTTGGGCGGGCAGCAAGCGAATTGCGTCGAGCACGGGAGCTGGTGGAATGACAACGCAACACGGCACTGAACGCCGGAAACTGCGCCGACGGCTGATCCTCTGGACGCTACCCGTTGTGTTGCTGGTGGGCGCCTTTGGATTGATCCTGATTGGTCAGCACTTGATTGCGAGAACCGCGGTGACTCAGCATTTGAATGAGGAGCACGAAGAGGCGCTCAACACCTCGGGTCAGCTCGCGCTCGTCAATCTCGTTGAGCGCTGGAAACCGCACTACAACATGGGTACGAGCTATCTCGAACTCGATGCCCTCACCGAGGCAGGGGAGCAGTTCACCACCGCGCTGGGGCTTGCGTCACCGGCGGAACAGTGTCCCATCCGTGCGAACTATGCGATCACAATCGAGCGTGAAGGCGACGGTCTCATGGCGGAAGGCGACACCGAGGGTGCCCTGACCAAATATCGTGAGGCACTCGACATGATTGCGGCGCAGGATGAATCCTGCGACCAAAGCACATCCAACCGCTCGCTCGACGACAGCCAGGTGCGGATTGAAGAAAAGCTGCAGCAACAAGAGCAACAGCAGCCGCAACCCGATGAGCAAGACCCGGAAAGTACCCCACCACCCGAGTCGCAACCCAGCCCGGACGCACTCGATGAGCTAGAAGACGGACTCGACGGGAACCGCGAGGACCGCGAAGATCAGCTCGAGGACGATGAAAACTGGGGCGGCGGTGGCGGCGGCCAGGTGGATGAGCCCTGGTAGGTCAGCCAGACAGTTCGTGGGGCGGTACGATAGCTCGCGTGATTGATCGCCTTTCTACTTTGTTTGTCCGTACGCTGCGTGAAGACCCGGCGGATGCGGAAGTTGCCAGCCACCGACTGCTCGTGCGCGGGGGATATATTCGTCGCCAAGCGCCCGGGGTATTTGCCTGGCTCCCACTCGGATTACGGGTGAAGCAAAAGGTCGAGCACATCATCCGTGAGGAGATGGCGCGGGCAGGTGCCCAGGAAGTCTTGTTCCCGGGGCTGCTTGCCGCCGAAACCTATGAGGCCACCGGACGAATCAACGACTTCGGCGACTCAATGTTCCGGCTGGAAGACCGCAAGGGCGCCCCAATGGTGCTTGCGCCCACCCATGAAGAAGCCTTCACGGTTGCGGTGCGGGACATGTACTCCTCGTACAAGGATTTGCCGCTGACGATCTACCAGATCCAGGACAAATACCGCGATGAAGCACGTCCCCGCGCGGGGCTATTGCGCGGTCGGCAGTTCACGATGAAGGATGCGTATTCCTTCGACGTGGATGATGAGGGCCTCGACGCGAGCTATCAAAAGCAGCGGGATGCCTATGAGCGCATCTTTAAGCGCCTTGGCCTCGAGTACGTGATTGTGGATGCGCAGGCTGGCGCCATGGGCGGGTCAAAGTCAGAAGAGTTCCTCCATGCCACAGACGTCGGTGAAGACACCTTCGTGGTATCGGCTGGCGGATACGCAGCGAACGTCGAAGCCTATGTCTCGACCCAGACACCGTCACGCGACTTCAGCGACGACGGTGCGGTCACCGAATTCACGACGCCCGGCTCCAACACGATTGAGACACTCGTCTCGGCGGCCAATGCTGAAGTACCCGGTGACGAGGCATGGACTGCGGCTGACACCCTCAAGCACGTGGTGCTCACCCTCGTCGACTTCGAAGGTAACCGCGAGGTCATCGTCGTCGGGCTCGAGGGGGATCGAGAGGCAGACCTCGGGCGCATCGAAGCTGCGTTCAGCCCACGCGAGGTTGAAATTGCCACCGAGGATGACCTCAAGTCGCATCCTGATCTCGTCGCTGGCTATATCGGTCCCTGGCTGGACGGTAATCAAGTCCTCGGAGCTGAACAGGCCTGGGGTGTGCCCTACTACCTTGATGCGCGCATCGGTGAGGGCTCCAATTGGATCTCCGGCGCCAATAAGGCCGACACCCACCTCTACAATCTCGTCATCGGCCGGGACGTGGTTCCCGATGGCCGAATCGAAGCGGCGAACGTGCGGGATGGTGATCTCGCTCCCGACGGCTCGGGACCAATTACCACGCGTCGAGGCACCGAGATCGGACACGTCTTCCAACTCGGACGCAAGTATGCGGAGGCACTCGATCTGCGGGTACTTGACAAGAACGGCAAGCTGGTTGTGGTCACGATGGGTTCCTACGGTATCGGCGTGACGCGAAACCTTGCGCTGGTTGCCGAACAGAATCACGATGACCGCGGGCTGATTTGGCCTGAAGCACTCGCACCCTTTGACCTGCACATTGTCGCGACTGGTCGTGGGGATGTGCCGCTCCAGGTCGCCGAAACTCTCGCCACCGAAGCAGACGCTGCCGGCCTCGAGGTGCTGCTCGATGATCGGCCGAAGGAATCTCCGGGCGTGAAGTTCGGCGACGCCGAACTCATTGGTGTGCCGTGGATCATCATCGCCGGTAAAACCGCTGCCGATGGCGAAGTTGAGCTGTGGAACCGTCGCACGAACGAGCGAAGCAAGGTTGCGATCGACCAGGCCATTAACACGCTCCTTGCAGCTCGTGCGGTATCCTTGGAGGCTGCTGCTAAATAGGAAGTGCTTCTTGCCTTCCATTCGGCGGTTAAATTTTAATACCGTCATAGCTGAATAAGGAGTGCCAATGAAGATTGACCTGGCAGTATTGCGACTGCTCGAACGGGAACGAGAGATCCCCTTCGAGGAGCTAGCCTCGATCATCGAACAGGCCATCCTGACCGCATATGAAAAGCATGCGATTGCGGAAGCCGACAAGACACCTCCGCCAGCGGGATCGCGCGTTGTTCTTGACCGGAAGACCGGCGAAGTGAACATCCTCGTGCCGGAGCTGGACGAAGACGGCGCGAAAATCGGCGAAGCCGTTGAAGAGCCCGAAGACTTTGGGCGAATTGCCGCGGCGGCCGCAAAATCGGTGATCAACCAGCGCCTGCGCGACTTGGGCGATGACAAGGTACTCGGCGAGTTCCGTGGCCGCGAAGGCGACATCATCGCCGGCGTGATCCAACAGGGACCAAACCCGCGCATGATCCAGGTGGATCTGGGAACCGTGGAAGCTGTCTTGCCCCCGGAAGAGCAGGTACCGGGCGAGGACTACTCACACGGCACCCGCATCCGCGTCTTCGTGACGAAGGTGGAGCGCGGACTTCGCGGTCCGCAGATCACCGTGTCACGCACCCACCCGGGACTGGTTCGGAAGCTCTTCGCACACGAGGTTCCCGAAATTGCGGATGGTGTGGTCGAGATTATTTCCCTGGCTCGGGAAGCGGGTCACCGCACCAAGATCGCAGTTCGCGCGAATAGCGAGGGCATTAACGCTAAGGGCGCTTGCATTGGCGAACTTGGTGCGCGAGTGCGTGCAGTGACCAACGAGCTCGGCGGTGAGAAAATCGATGTGGTGGACTACGCCGAAGACCTCGCCACCTTCGTCGCTAATGCGCTCAGCCCCGCGAAGGTCTCGAGTTCTTTCGTGCTCGATCCCGCTTCGAAAGCCGTTCGCGCACTCGTGCCCGATTTCCAGCTTTCGCTCGCGATTGGAAAAGAGGGCCAGAACGCTCGGCTCGCCGCGAAACTGACCGGCGCGCGCATTGATATTCAGCCCGACTCGATCCTTGAGGACTCCGACGAGTCGTAGAAGGAGTACTATGGGTCAAGTGCGAACGTGCATCAGTTGCCGATCGCGCGCCCCAAGATCAGAACTCACACGCATTGTCGTGTCTGAGGGACGCCTCCGGGTTGACCGGGAAGCGACCCAACCTGGTCGCGGGGCATGGCTACATCCGAACGAAAAGTGCGTGCGAAACGCACTTGAACGGCGGGCCTTCCGAAGGGCTTTGCGCATTCGCGATGTAGACGACACGGATATACGCAAGTATGCCGAAGAAGTGGTCGGGGCGCCCGCCTCGACACAGACAGCAAAGGTTGTTGATCGGACTATGGACCAATCATGAGTGGCTCACGATGAGGCACAACCGAAGTTAATTGGTCTGCTCCCCACCGGGGCAGACCCTGGTGAGGAGAAAAGTGGCAAAACCACGCGTACATGAGATCGCCGCCGAATTAGGCGTCGAATCAAAGGTCGTCCTATCGACCTTGCAAGAGATGGGCGAATTCGTAAAGACGGCATCGTCCAGTGTCGAACCCCCGGTCGCGCGTCGACTTCGCGATGAATTCAAGCGACGCGCCGAAGCCGGCGAGGGTTCAGATAGTGCTGCCGAAGCGCCGGCTCCCGCAAAGGCGAAGCCCGCTCAAGCGGAGAAGCCCGCGGAAACGCCGGCTCCCAAGGCAGCCCCCGCGGCGACGCCGAAGTCTGGACCGACCCCCGCTTCGCCGAAGCCGGGCCAGCGTCCCGCTGCACCCAAACCGGGTCAGCGTCCAGCCGCGCCAAAGCCCGGTCAGCGATCCGCTGCGCCGAAGCCTGGGCAGAAGGCTCCCGCGCCGAAGCCAGCAGCGGCTCCCGAACCGCGGAGTCGTTCGAGCGTCGCACCGACGCCGGACTCTACGGCGCCCGTGGCACCGCCTACTCGTTCCGCGGTAGCGCCTACGCCAACCCCGGCCGAAAAGGATGACAAGGCGCAGCAGGGCTCGAAGCCCGCGCCGGCAGCAGGCGGTACCAAGCCGACTGCGGCAAAGCCGGGTCAGGCGGCTCCGAAGCCCGGCCAGGGCGCACCGAAACCTGGCGCTGCCGCACCGAAGCCCGGTCAGGATGGCCCCAAACCGAATCCCAACAACATCCCACGCCCTCGCGGACCCCGCCCCGGAAACAACCCCTACGCATCCGCGCAGGGAATGGGACGGCCACGCGGCGGGAACAACCCGTTTGCCTCGAAGCAGGGCGGCGGCGGTGGCCAGCGCTCCGGTAACGACCGTCCGGGGAACCGGTCGGGCGGTGGCGGTGCGCCCACGCCAGGTACGAGCGCACGTCCATCCGCGCCACGTCCGGGTCAGCCCCGCGTGCTGCCGGGCGAGCGTCCACAGGGCCCCGGCAAGGGTCGCGGCGGTTCCGGTGGCGGCGGCGGTCGTCCCGGTGGCGGCGGTCCCGGCGGTTTCACAACTGCTCGTCCCGGTGGCGGCGGTGGTGGTCGCGGCGGTGGCCGTCGCGGCGGCACCGCTGGTGCATTCGGCCGCGGCGGTGGCAAGTCCAAGTCGCGCAAGTCGAAGCGGACGAAACGGGCAGAATTTGAAATGCGGGAGGCACCGTCAATTGGCGGTGTAAAGGTCCCGCGCGGTACCGGCGAAACCCCGATCCGGTTGCGTCGCGGCGCATCCATCTCGGACTTTGCCGACAAGATTGATGCCTCGCCAGGCGATCTCGTAACCATCCTGTTCCACCTCGGTGAAATGGCAACGGCGACCGAATCGCTCGACGAAGGCACCTTCGAGGTCCTCGGTGAAGAGCTCGGCTACCGGATCGAAGTTGTTTCGCCCGAGGACGAAGACCGCGAGCTGCTCGAGGACTTCGATATCGATCTCGAAGCTGAAGAAGCCGAAGAGTCGGATGACATGCTCGAGGCACGTCCGCCGGTCGTGACCGTCATGGGTCACGTCGACCACGGTAAGACGCGACTGCTCGACGCTATCCGTCAAGCCGACGTCGGTGGTGGCGAAGCTGGTGGCATCACCCAGCACATCGGTGCCTACCAGGTCTGGGGCGAGCACGACGGAGTCCGTCGCGCCATCACCTTCATTGACACCCCGGGCCACGAGGCGTTCACCGCCATGCGTGCCCGCGGTGCGAACGTGACTGACGTGGCGATCCTCGTGGTTGCCGCCGACGACGGCATCATGCCGCAGACGATTGAGGCGCTGAACCACGCACAGTCGGCAGATGTGCCGATCGTGGTGGCGGTGAACAAGATCGATGTTGAGGGCGCGAACCCACAGAAGGTGCGTTCGCAGCTCACCGAGTACGGACTGATTGCCGAAGAGTTCGGTGGCGACACCATGTTTGTCGATGTTTCGGCAAAGCAGGGTGAGGGTATCCGCGACCTGATCGACTCAGTGCTGCTCACGGCAGATGCTGCGCTCGACCTGCGTGCAAACCCGAATAAGGATGCGCGCGGTACCTCGATTGAAGCGAAGCTCGACCGCGGTCGCGGTTCGGTTGCAACCGTGCTGATCCAGTCGGGAACGCTCAACGTTGGTGACTCCATCGTCGCGGGTACGGCCCACGGTCGTGTTCGCGCGATGATCGACGAGAACGGTGACTCGGTCAAGGCCGCAGGTCCCTCGCGACCGGTACAGGTCCAGGGTCTGAGCTCGGTGCCTCGCGCCGGTGACACGTTCATCGTGACCGACGACGACCGCACCGCGCGACAGATCGCTGAGAAGCGTGAGGCAGCCGAGCGCAATGCTCAGCTCGCGAAGGCTCGCAAGCGCATGTCGCTTGAGGACTTCACTCGCGCACTCGAAGAGGGCAAGGTCCAGTCGCTCAACCTCATCCTCAAGGGTGACGCTTCGGGTGCCGTTGAGGCACTGGAAGACTCGCTCCTCAAGATCGAGGTGGACGACTCGGTACAGCTGCGCATCATCCACCGTGCCGTTGGTGCGATTAGCGAGTCGGATGTCGACCTGGCAACCATCGATAACGCTGTCATCATCGGATTCAACGTTCGCCCGGACCAGAAGGCCCGCGCGAAGGCTGCATCCGAAGGCGTGGACACGCGCTTCTACTCGGTTATCTACGATGCAATCGACGACATCGAGAAGTCCCTCAAGGGCATGCTCGAACCCGAGTACGAGGAAGTCCAGTCCGGTGTGGCCGAGGTTCGCGAGATCTTCCGCTCCTCGAAGTTCGGCAACATCGCCGGTGCGCTTGTGCAGTCCGGTACCATCACCCGCAACGCCAAGGCACGCATCCTGCGTAACGGAGTTGCAGTGGCCGATGGTCTCGCGATCGAATCGCTGCGTCGTTTCAAGGATGACGTGACCGAAGTTCGTGAGGGCTACGAGTGCGGTATCGGTCTCGGTAAGTTCAACGATCTGCAGATCGGTGACGAGATCGAGACGACCGAGATGGTGGAGAAGCCTCGTGACTGACCATGGCCGCGCTGCAAAGCTGGCTGACCGCATCAAGGTGCTGGTGGCAAAGATTCTCGAGCGTGGGATCCGCGATCCCCGTCTCGGCTTCGTCACCCTCACCGACGTGCGGGTGACCGGCGACCTGCAGCATGCAACGATTTTCTACACCGTGTATGGCACGGACGAAGAGCGAACAAGCTCCGGTATCGCGCTCAAGCGAGCAACCGGTCGCATCCGGTCGGAAGTGGGGAAGAACCTCAACATCCGGCTGGTACCAACGCTCGAGTTCGTGCACGACGGGCTACCCGAGAATGCCGCTCACCTTGAGGAACTGCTTGCCAAAGCGAAGGCTCAGGATGAAGTGGTCGCTCGGGAGCGCGACGGCAAGTCCTACGCCGGGGACGAGAACCCCTACGAGTTGGACGAGGAAGACTAGAGTCCGGGCTGCTTTTCCGCAGAGTGCGTTCTCGTCGTTCGCTTTCACAGCCGCAGTTGCGCCGATTCCGTTGGTGTAGCTGCGGCTGCGTCGTCATTGCGGCCGCGTCGTCGGTGTGGCTGCGGCGTTGTAACCGCGGCTACGGGTTCGTAGCCCGGGTTGGTAGCGGTCATCATGGTTGAAGTACGACCCATGGCGAGCGCTAGCTGCAATGATTACGGGCGCGACTGGCCATGATGACGCCTGCCACCTGCCATGATGACGAACGAGACCGGCCATGATGACCGCTGGCTGCAATGATTCGCGGTCCCGGTCGAGGATGCCGCGGTGCAAGCGGGGTATAACTCCGATTGGATCGGCGTGACTGCGTCTGCGGCGGCGAAACGCCGGTTGCGGCGTCGCAACCGCGGTTGCGGGTTCATAACCGCGGCTGGGGCGTCGTAGCCCGGGTTGGTAGCGGTCATCATGGTTGAAGTACGACCCATGATGAGCGCTAGCTGCAATGATTACGGGCGCGACTGGCCATGATGAACGCTAGCTGCAATGATGGCGATCGTTAATTGACGGGTAAATGGATGCGGGACTCGGTTCGTGCGGCGAGACCGTCGGCAATGAGCGCATCGGCGAGGCTCAAGAGTCGCTCAGCATGAGTAATGTCGACGCGCATCGTGCTCCTGCGGTCAGTATCGGCGCTCGACTCACTGGAACGGCAGGCGTCTGCGCTCGTCTCGCTGGAATGGAAGGCTTCTGCGCTCGTCACGGCAGTGCGGTCGGTGGTTTGGCGCGACTCGGTGGGGCGCTCGGACGACCCGGATTGCGCTGAGACCGATCCCAAAAGCTGGGGGATGTCCTCAAGTTCGACGCCCTCGGGATGCGCCCGCAAGAGCGCCATGATCCGGCCGCGATATTGCCGGTCAGAGCCCGCAAACTTAGCTTGAACACGCGGCTTCACGGTCGCGGCTGGATAGTCACGCGCCCGCCATTCGCACAGATCCGCTACCGGACAGGCGTCACACAACGGCTTCTTTGACTGGCAGATCAGTGCCCCGAGCTCCATGGATCCGGCGTTCCAGAGCTTGGCTTGATCGGGATCTTCAGGCAGCAGCGCCATCATCTCGGTGTCATCGCGCTTTACGTTCGCGGGCCACGCAACCGCCTCGCCATTCACCGCACGTGCAAGTACGCGGCGAATATTCGTGTCGACAACAGGTTCCCGCTTATTGAAAGCAAAGGACGCCACCGCTGCCGACGTGTAGGCGCCGATCGCCGGAAGCGCGAGGAGCGCTTCGCGGTCGGACGGTACTTCGCCGTTGTGGAGCTCGACAATCGCGGTCGCGCAGCGATGCAGATTCACAGCTCGACGTGGGTAGCCAAGCCGATCCCAACAGCGAATCACTTCGGCCACCGGCGACTGAGCCATCGTGGTCGGCGTCGGCCACAACGCCATAAACTCCAACCACTTCGGCTCCACGCGCGACATTTGTGTTTGCTGCGACATCACTTCGCTCACCAGCACACCCCACGCTCCGCAGCTGGGGTCCCGCCACGGGAACTCGCGCTGATTCGCTTGAAACCAGGCGATCGTTCGCGCCACAATCTGCTGACGCCGCACCGCCTCGGCCGAGACGCTCGACACTGAACCATTCATCCCCGAAGGCTTTCTCGTTGACGGCGCGCGACCTCATCGGCCACCCGTGAGGCTGAAACAAATTGCCCGGTTCTCGACACTTCGTGCACCATCTCGACCATTACCTCATGAATTGGGGCACGCATCCGCATCGCTGCTGCAGCCCGAACTACGGCACCGTCGAGGTCCTCGATCTCAGTCGGCTGGCCGCGGCGAATTGACTGCAAGGTGGATGCGGGATTCGGGACGATCCCGAACGCAGTAGCGAGTCTCCCGGTAACGACTTCGAGCGCTCGGCCGGCGCGGATGCGAGCGACGTGTGCGGGTTCGATGACACCGACGCCAGCGAAACGCACCCGCGCCGCATCCGCAGTGAGAACGGCATCGGTGAGCGCCTGTGCAAGTACGTGACGGAGCAGGGGATGGCGGCACACCGACTGCACACTCGTGCCGGTGATGGCGGGCAGTGCGTTGACGTGATTGACGAGCAGCTTCGACCACAGCGCACCCCGCAAATTCGTGGTGGTCACTGTCGGGACTGCATCGTTCAGGACCTTGGCAATCACCTCAGCCATCGCGTGTTCGCCCGGATGCGCTGCGCCGACTCGAAGTCCACCGGGCCCTGTTAAACGCACCTCGCTTCGAGAAATGCGAGTCGCGGGAAACAGCGCGAGACCCGCAAAAATACCTTGACTCGCATCGCGGCCCAAGATTCTGGCGGCAATATCGGGCCCGTCGAGTCCGTTCTGCAGGAGCAGCACCGGGGCCTCCCCAATAGCCTCAGCATGGGGAGGGAGCGCCGATACCGTGTCGTAGCTCCGCACGGCAACAAGCACCAGTTCAGCATCAGAGGTTGGGGATGCGGAGACCATCAGCCGGGCGTTGTGTTCACCACGCGAGCCATGGAGGGTGAGGCCCCGGTCCGAAAGCACCGCAGCGGTCTCTGGACGAGCGACTGCCGTAACTTCGTGACCGGCACGATCGAGCAGGGCGGCTAAGGCGCCGCCAACTGCGCCGAGCCCGATTACCGATATCCGCATCCTCACCACCCCAAGACCTCGTGAGTGTATCGCTCACGAGGGGTCGGAGCGAACCGAGCAGCGCGCGAGCGAACTAGACTATTGAGACTATGTCAACGCGCCCGCAAGGCCCGCACGGGCTTCTTCCACTCAATAAACCCGGCGGC
This sequence comes from Gulosibacter sp., assembly GCF_052090685.1. Taxonomy (NCBI): domain Bacteria; kingdom Bacillati; phylum Actinomycetota; class Actinomycetes; order Micrococcales; family Microbacteriaceae; genus Gulosibacter; species Gulosibacter sp. The sequence goes on from NZ_JBQDBE010000001.1 coordinate 252,915, forward strand.
ATCACGAGTCACGATTTGGTTGCGCGCACCCGCCGCGCACTCGGCACCCGAAAGGTAGGTCACGCCGGTACCCTCGACCCGATGGCTACCGGGTTGATGCTGCTCGGGGTCGGAGATGCAACGCGACTGCTGACGTTCTTCGTCGGTGCGGACAAAACCTATGAAGCTACGGTGCGATTTGGCCAGGCTACGAGCACCGAGGATGCAGACGGCGAGATCACCGGGGCATCCTCCGCGGAGCTCGTGCAAGCGATCACGACCGAACGCATCCTTGCCGCCGCGGCTACGCTCACCGGCGAAATCGAACAGGTACCGAGTGCGGTGAGCGCGATCAAGGTCGATGGCAAGCGCGCCCATGAGCGAGTGCGTGCGGGGGAGGACGTCAAGCTCAAGGCCCGCCCCATCACCATCCACAACATTGAATTGCTGGGTGCAGAGCCGCGCACCACAAGTGGCACCGATAGCGCGCAGGCGCAGGTTTTCGACGCAAGAATTCGCGTGCACTGCTCTTCCGGTACCTATATTCGGGCGCTCGCAAGGGATCTCGGCGAAAAGCTGGGCGTGGGCGCCCACCTGACCAAACTCACTCGCACCAGCATCGGCGACCTGAGCCTCGAGGATGCCCGCGAATTGCCAACCCGGGAGGAGCTGGATGCTGGAGCAGCCGCACCCCGGTTGATTTCACCCGCGGAATCAATCCAGAAGCGATTTCCAGCGGTAACGGTCACGGCCGACCAGGCGAAAGCGCTCCGATACGGCCAGCGAATCGCCGCTCCCGAAGGCTTCACCAACCACGAGGGTGAGCTGGCGGTTTTGGATGCGCCGGGAGAACTCATCGGTCTTGTGGAAATCCTCGAAGGCAAGACGAAGACCGTCATGAATATGCCTGAAAGGCAGGAGTCTGAGTAGTGTTTGTCTGGTTCACCTGGCTGCAGTTCGGGATCGGAATCGCAGTGGGACTTTTCGCACTCATCGCGGCGTTCGCGAATCGCAAGCCAAATGATTACACCGCTGGCGGCGTGGTGATCGTGGCAATCCTGACCATTATCCAGCTCATTGTGGCGCTTTTGGCACCGTTGTTTGGCAATTCGATTCAGGGCGATGGGCTCGAATTCTGGATGTACATGGTCACGGCGGTAATCATCCCGCCGGCCGCAATTGTTTGGGCGCTCATTGAAAGAAGCCGCTGGTCAAACGCGGTTCTTGGCGTCGCGGCTCTCTCGATCGCGGTCATGGTTTTTCGGATGCAGCAGATTTGGCAGGACTCGTCCCCGTTCATCAGCGCGTAGTGCTCCGGGCATCGTCAGTAGTGGGATACTTGACTCACTATGCCGAATTCGACGCCATCCGACGCAGAACCAAAAACTGGAGCCTCCAGGATCCTGGTTGCGGTGTACGTGGTACTTTTTCTCGCGGCAACAGGTCGAAGTGTTTACCAGATCGTGCGTAACTTCGATGCCGCGCCCTTGGCGTATTCCCTGAGCGCGGTTGCGGCCGTGGTATACCTGCTGGCTGGCGTATCCCTTGCCCTGGCTCATCGCAATCGCGCTTGGTCAACCATCGCGTGGTTCGCGATCTGCTTTGAACTCGCGGGAGTGCTCATTGTCGGGGTGCTCTCCGGGATACACCCAGAGCTTTTTCCTTCCGATACTGTTTGGAGCGATTTCGGTCGGGGATACGTGTACATTCCTCTTGTGCTGCCACTGATGGGAATCTCTTACCTTGAATCAATGCGTGCACCGCGCGGGAAGGTGATCACAGTATGAAGGTCGTCACCGATCAAACCGAATTTCCGAAGGAGATTGGTCCGACAGCGATCACCATCGGAAAATTTGATGGCCTCCACTTTGGTCACCGAAAGCTCATCTCGCAGTTGCGACTCGAATCGCAAAAACGCGGACTCGCACCCGTCGCGGTAACCTTCGATCGTCATCCGATGACGCTTGTTGCGCCAGAAAAGGCGCCGAAGCCGATCGTCTCAGTAGCGCAAAAAGTCGACCTAATTGCGAAACAGAATATCGATGCCACGGTCGTGCTCGAGTTCAACCGGGAACTCTCGCACGTGCCACCCCTCGAATTTGTCCGCGACCTGCTCGTCGGGCAATTGGGGATGCGACTCATTGTGATTGGTCGGGATTTTAAGTTTGGTCACAAGGGACTCGGGGACGTGGATTTCTTGATCGCGCACGAGCGTGAGTTCGGCTACCAAGTGATCATTGTGGAGGATGAAGCAGGCGAAAATGGTCGCCGCGCTTCATCGACGTGGGTGCGCGAATGCTTGGAGAGCGGCGACGTCGAAAGCGCGACCGAAGTCCTTGGCCGGTACCACATGCTTCGCGGCACGGTGGTGCACGGTGCAAAGCGTGGTCGTGAACTCGGTTTTCCCACCGCAAATCTTGAGGCCGAAACACTCGAGGGTTTCATCCCCGCGGACGGCGTGTACGCAGGCTGGCTGCGCTCCGAGGGTAAGAACTATCCGGCATCAATCTCGGTGGGTAATAACCCGACCTTTGAGGGTGTGCCGCAGAAACAGGTTGAAGCGCACATCATCGATCTCGACGACATTGACCTTTATGACAAGCGCGTCGAGGTGCTCTTCGTGCGACGCCTGCGCGGGATGGAAAAATTCGATTCGCTCGAGGCGCTCATCGACCGCATCCAACTCGATGTGGACGAAACTCGAACGCTATTGCAACTGTAGAGGTCTGTTCGCGCGACTACGCAGTGAGCGAGCGGCGACCGTATAGATGCATGATGATTTCACCGGCGGTGGCGTCGATGGGTGAACCTTGACCGATGAGCCAGCGTGCGTCCGTGGCGCGAAGCGAATGCTGTCGGGCGATTTTCACAAATTTGCCACCCATCATTGACCGCGACTGCGCGAGCGCGACAGCTCCAGTAATGCGGGGACTGAGGCGAATGGGGACCTCAATGGCCTCGGTAATGTCGTAGGCGTGGACTACCGCCTCGGTAAGTTCAATGAATCCGGTGCGACCGTGGCCCTGTAGTTTTTCCGAGGCGATGCTTCGCAGGCTCGAAATAAGTTCTTCGTTCGTTGCGCGGCCCTCGTCGATCGCGATTTGGGATACCAGGCGGGCTGCGCTCAGCCGAGCGCGGCCGATGCCACGCAGTCCACGGCGGACCATCGCCCCACCGCCCTCACCGAGCCGCCAAATAATGTGGCCGACGACATCTCGAACCAGCCAGTCATCGCACAGACTCTGTGCTTGCCACTGGTCTTCGGGGAGCGACTCGAGCACTTCTGCGAGCCGCTCAAGGGTGGTCGCGATATGCGCACTCCAGTCACCAGAACTTTTCTTTGTGGGTCGCGAAAATGAATCTTCACCAACGGGCAAGTGTTCTGGATCAATGGGAGTCGTCACGGAGGCAATTATTGCATCGCTGTCCAAACAGAGCATGGCCCGGCGATTCGCCCATCTGGAACACGAAGCGGTACACTTATCAAGACGCCTGCATTCCCGGGATCTCTGTATGTCCCCGAGTCCGCGTCAGTTACGGCCCGATCGTAACGCCCACACAGTTTTTGCGTATTGCCGTCACAGCGGCGGCGAGACGTTGACATCGGCGGTTTACCGCCAGATTGTTCACCGAAGGAGGGGCATGACGCCCAAGACCCGATCGCGCCTGAACCATCACGCATCGCGCCGTCGCAACCGCAATTCCGTCGACAACACGGGAGTGATCCCGCAGTTGGCCAAGGCAGCACGTGAGGTCGAGGCAGCCGCATCGCGTGGCCGAGTGTCGCCCGCGAACCGCACGAAGTTCCAAGTGGCGGCATTGCTCATGCGCGAAGAGCGCGCACGGCTGAAGACCGATGCCAGTGTGACCGAGCAAGAGCGCAACGAGTCGATGAAGCGTCTCGATGGTCTAGCCGCGATCCTCGCGAAGACCGCTGCACGCGACACCACACTGATTGCGCTGCTTGACGCGAAGGCACCGACCACACCGCAGGCGCGTGAGTTGCGGAAGCAGATTCTGTTCGCTGGCGGAGTCGACATGGTTGTCGACGAGACGCCCGAGCAGGAAACGCCAACCCAGCTGCTGCCGCAGCGCATCCTAGAGCGGCAAGTGCTACCGGTGAGCGTCAAAACCCGCGTTCGTTCCTCGCCGTTCCTCGCACCGGATCTTGACAAGATCCGGCCAATTGAGCAGCACTACTCGAGACTTCATAATTGGGAGTTGCTTTCCTCCCTCCTCAAAGCGTTTGAAACGGGCGCGGGCGGGGGAGCAGCCTCGATGCCGTTGCCAGATCCGCCCCGATTCGATCGAGTCGCACCCGAGAATCTCGAACTGATGGCGCACCAGTCGCAGCTGATCGAGTCCGTGCGAGAAGGGCACCGTACCTTCCTGCTCGCAGATGAGCCCGGACTCGGAAAGACTGCCCAGTCCATCCTCGCCGCCTCCGTAGCCGACGCCTATCCACTGCTCTGCGTGGTGCCAAACGTCGTGAAGACAAACTGGCAGCAAGAGGTCGAACGTTGGACTCCGGGGCGACGCGCCACCGTGATTTCCGGTGACGGTCAGGATGTGGATGCGTTCAGCGACGTGTTCATCGTCAACTACGAAATTCTTGATCGCCACATTGGCTGGCTCCAGAAGATCGGCTTCCGCGGCATGGTGGTTGACGAGGCGCACTTCATTAAGAATCTGCAGTCGCAGCGCTCACAGTTGGTCATGCAGCTGGCGAACTCCATCCGCAAGCACATCCCCGGTGTCGACCCCTTGCTGATGGCACTCACCGGTACGCCGCTGATCAACGATGTCGAAGACTTCAAGGCGATCTGGCAATTCTTGGGCTGGCTTGACGGTGATAAGCCCGCACCGGTCCTCATGGATGCGCTGGATGAAACCGGTCTCGTGCCTTCGGATGCGGGGTTCCTCGCGGCAGCTAGAAAGGCCGTGATCGATCTCGGTATCGTGCGTCGCCGGAAGGTGGATGTCGCGAAGTCGCTGCCATCCAAGCGGGTCATCGACATGCCCGTCGAACTCGATGGCGAAGAGGGCAACTCGATTCGACGTGCTGAACGTCTACTGGTTGACAGGCTTCTTGGCCGCTACGGTCGGATGCTCGCGGCCGCCGATCTTCCCGCAGACACCATCGACGTCAACCGGTTGCGGATGCTGGCGCGACAAGAGATTGAGGAGTCCAAAGCTTCCTCGGCCGGCGATTCGATCTTCACGATGTTGCACCGCATCGGTGTGGCAAAGTCAGAGCTTGCTGCGGAATACACCGCGCAACTCGCGCACTCGGTCGGCAAGGTGGTGTTCTTTGCGAAGCACATCGAATCGATGGACCGTGCCCAGGCCGTGTTCGAAAACGAGGGCATCCGCACCGCCTCGATTCGCGGCGACCAAACCCAAGCCGCGCGGGATCGGGCCATCACATCCTTCCAAAAGGATCCCGAAGTACAGGTAATTATCTGTTCGCTGATGGCCGCTGGCGTGGGTATTAACCTCCAAGTCGCAAGCGACGTCGTGCTGGCTGAACTCAGCTGGACAGCGGCTGAACAGACCCAGGCAATTGACCGCGTGCACCGAATCGGTCAGGAGGAGCCGGTCACGGCCTGGCGCATCCTTGCCTCCCAAACCATCGACGCACATGTTGCTGAACTGATCGACTCGAAGCAGGGACTCGCGGCACGCGCACTCGAAGGCACCGATGAGGGCGAAATTCAGAGCGAGGACATCCAGGTGGAAGCGATTGTCACGATGCTGCACGAGGGTCTCAAGCAGCGTTTGGGCATTTGACCAACCTATAACACGCCCGCTCGTTCTCTTGTACACCGATCACCAAGAGGCTGGATCCTAGAATTGACTGCGGCAATGTAGCCCGTATTTCAACGAAGGTGAGAGCACTAAATGGCTGATCAGGAGTTCCGTGTCGAACAGGATTCGATCGGGGAAATTCGCATCCCCGCAAATGCGTATTGGGGTGTGAATACGGCACGAGCGGTGGAGAACTTCGATATCGCTCGCCGTCAAATTAGTGTCTATCCCGACTTCCTGGTCGGACTCGCTCAGGTAAAGCAGGCCGCAGCTCGTGCCAACCTTGAAATTGGGGTGCTCGACGCGGAACGTGAGGATCTCATTGATCGCGCCTGCCAGGACATCATTGACGGCAACCTCCACGATCAGTTCATCGTCGGCGTTATTCAGGGTGGGGCGGGTACCTCCTCGAACATGAACGCCAACGAGGTCATCGCGAACCGGGCGCTGGAGCTTGCCGGTCGTCCTCGTGGTGACTACACGTTCATCTCGCCCAATGACCACGTCAACCTGTCGCAGTCCACGAATGACGCGTATCCCTCCGCGCTCAAGCTGGGGCTCGTGCACTCGACACACAACCTCATCGCCGAGTACGAGCTGCTGCGTGATTCCTTCCGCAAGAAAGGGTACGAGTTCCGCGAAATCCTCAAGGTCGGTCGCACGCAGATGCAGGATGCGGTGCCAATGACGCTGGGGCAGGAGTTCCACGGCTTTTCGGTCACGATTGGCGAAGACATTCAGCGACTTCGGGATGTCCAGCCGCTGCTGCTCGAACTCAACCTCGGTGCTACCGCGATCGGTACCGGAATCAACGCGCACCCGGGCTACCGAGAATCGGTCATCAAACACCTGCGCGATATCTCGGGTTACGACCACCTCAAAACCGCGACCGACCTCATCGAGGCGACGAGCGACACCGGCGTGTTTATGTCGCTGTCCTCAGTCATGAAGCGCGGCGCAATGAAGCTCTCCAAGATCTGCAATGACCTGCGGTTGCTGTCTTCCGGGCCGCAGGCAGGGTTCGGCGAGATCAACCTTCCGGAGCGTCAAGCGGGATCCTCGATTATGCCGGGCAAGGTGAACCCGGTAATCCCCGAAGCGGTCAGCCAGGTGGCGTTCATCGTTGCCGGCGGTGACGTAGCGATTTCATTTGCTTCCGAAGCGGGGCAGTTACAACTGAATGCATTCGAACCGGTCATGATGCACACGCTGATGCAGAACTCGGTCTGGTTGCGTCGCGCGATGCGCACGCTGCGCGTGAACTGCGTTTCGGGCATCACTGCGAACCCGGAAAAGACCGAGGCTCAGGTGGCCGCCTCCATCGGGCTTGTGACCGCACTCAACCCGCTCATCGGCTACGCAGCAGCCTCCAAGGTTGCTAAGCGTGCGCAGAAGACGAATGAGAATGTCGGCGACATCGTCGTATCCGAGGGGCTCTTGAGCCGCGAACAGGTGGATCAGATGCTCGTGCCGGAATCGCTTGCTGGTCCACACCCGGATGAGGCACTTGACCTGCTGACCGAGGAGCAAATCCAGGAGCAGGAACGCAAGATCGACTCGCTCGACACCACCGAACTGGCGGAATTCTTCTAACTATTCGCGCAGATTTCGCTCGTCTGCACGGCCCTCGTCGACCATCGCATCCTCATCATCGGTGAGGTCGGCGAGGGCCTCGTTGCGCATGTCTCCGACCGCAAGCACATTTTGCGCTTGAATCTCGAGACTGCGCTCCTTGGTTTGGTCCACCCATTCCTTGGCAGAACTCCGCGCCTCATCGAGACTCGTGCGCGCATCATCGGCTCGACGGCGCAGATCCGCCTTCAGCGATTCCGTGGTGTGCACCACTTTCGAGGGGAACTCTCGCGAGGACTCGGAAACCTTGCCGGAAAGTCTCGCGAGTTGATCACTGGCCAAATCGCTGCCGCGCTGCGCGAGGCGATAGGCGCTCTGCGCCGGCGCTGACTCGGACGCGCGGATCGCAGCTGACTTAATTTGCTCGTATCGGGCTCTGCCAGCCCGCGCTCCGAGTACAAAACCCACACCAGCTCCGACGATAAACATCACTCGCTTCATGTTTCCAATCTACCTGCCCACACGCGATCGAGTTAGAGGCGCGACGTCGGTGGCTCGCGCTACCCTTTGTGAGGTTTGTATCCGAATTTCGACCAGTAGTGGACTCTGAGTGAACGCTTCGTCAACCAGTACACCAAGCCCGCGTCAGCGCGCACGCTTGCGGCTTCCCCGTGTGCCAATGATCTGGTGGACGGTGTTTGCCGTAGTGCTCATGGTGGGTCTCATCGTGGTCGGTTGGCTTCTGGTCAACTGGCAGGTGAATGCGATCATCATGGCCATTCCGGCGCTCATTCCACTTGGCATTGTGCTCGCCGTGGTGCGGTGGCTTGATCGGTGGGAACCCGAGCCGCCGATGCTCTTGGCCCTGTGTTTCTTGTACGGTGCCGGCGCATCCATTCTGGGCACGCTGGTCACCGGCAACTTTCTCTTAGATGTTGCCCAAGACTTTTTGGGTGACAGCGGGAGTGTGGATGCATTTTCCGTGCTTGTACAGGGACCGGTCACGGAAGAGCTCATTAAGGGCTTGGGCCTGGTGATCCTGCTCATTATTGCCCGCCGTGAGTTCAATGGGCCGCTGGATGGCTTCATTTACGGGGCGGTTATCGGGGCGGGGTTCGCCTTTACCGAGAATATTGTTTATTTCGCATCCTCAGGTTCCACGGGGATTGAATTCGTGTGGTTACTCGTCGTCCGTTGCATCCTGTCGCCATTCGCGCACGTGCTCTTCACCGGGATGATCGGCATGCCCATTGGCTGGGCGGCACGACGGAGCGAAATCTGGCGATTCGTCCTCGCAACGATCGGCGGATTGGCCTTCGCGATTGCCTTGCATGCGTTGTGGAACGGAGGCAGCGTGTTGGTGCTGCCACTGCTGGGAATCGAGCCAACGAACCCGTTCGGCTGGATCATTTACTACGCGGTGGTCCAAGTGCCGTTGTTCATGGTTGCTGCGTGGTTCCTCATTCGATTACAAGAGCATGACCAGCAAGTCATCCTGTTACGACTCGGGGAGTATCGGAAAGCCGGCTGGTTTACCGCGGGGGAATTGCGGATGATTACAGACTGGCCGGTGCGCCGCTCAGCACTTCGGTGGGCTCGGAATCAGTCTCCCGAGGTGGGGGATGCGATGCGAGGGTTCATCACGGATGCGACACGCCTCGCATTCGCGAGAGAGCACGCGGCAATCGACAAAAAAGATCCTGAACGACGCAATATTGAGAAGCAGCTTCTCGACACCACGCGCGCGCATCGGGAGATCCTTGCCGACGCGCGCAAACGTCGACACGCAGAGAAATAGAACCGCGGCGCGCGGATAACTAGCGAGAAAATGTGGTTCGCTTGAATGCATGAGTGAACTGCAGAAACCAGAAATCGAATTCCCCGAAGGACCTGCACCCACGATGCTCGAGATTGAAGATCTCGTTGTCGGTGACGGTGTGGAAGCAGCAAAGGGCGGCACCGTTAAGGTGCACTACTTGGGCGTTGACTACGAATCCGGGGATGAGTTTGACTCCTCCTGGTCGCGCGGCGAACCCGTTGAATTCCCACTGGCAATGCTCGTGAAGGGCTGGCAGATGGGGATTCCAGGCATGAAAGCGGGCGGGCGTCGCAAGCTCATCGTTCCTCCAGCATTGGCCTACGGGGAAGCTGGCGGCCACCCGCTCTCGGGTCGCACACTGATCTTCGTTATTGATCTGCTTGACGCAAAGTAGTAGAGGTATCGGCGAGTCTGGTACTATCGGAAGGTTGCCGTGTAACGGCCGCGGGTAAAGAGAGTTTTCGAAATCGGTTCGAGAACGCCGCGCAGCGAATGGAAGGGGCACTACGCCAATGGCGCTGAATGCAGAAACGAAGAAAGCCATCATTGATGAGTACGCAACTCACGAGGGCGACACCGGTAGCCCCGAAGTGCAGATTGCGTTGCTTTCGGCTCGCATCAACGAGCTGACCGAGCACCTCAAGTTCCACAAGCACGACTTCCACTCGCGTCGCGGCCTGCTGCTGCTCGTGGGTCAGCGTCGTCGTCTCCTCAGCTACCTGTCTGATGTGGACATCGAGCGCTACCGTGCGCTCATTGGTCGTCTCGGCCTGCGTCGCTAACCTGCTCGGCCAGCGAGCCGAATAGCCAGTACTTACCAGCTGCCCCCGCCAATTCGGTGGGGGCAGCTTGGTATTTCACCGCACTATTTCGCGCGATCGATTGTGACGTCAAGAGTCGCGGTCGAAGCGTTGACACTTTGTCCCGTCATACAGTCGGTGCATCGCTCAACTATGAGCAGTCGAGACAAGGAGAAGTGCGTCATGACCGAATTTTCGAGCCTCACCCGGGTGATCCGTGCCGGAATCGAAACTGATACGGCACAGGGCGCGGTGGTGCCTCCGCTGTACAGTTCCTCGAACTACACCTTCGCCGAGTTTGGGGTGCCTCGAGAATTCGATTACACGCGTTCCGGAAACCCCACTCGCGCCCTGCTTGGCGACGCACTTGCAGAACTCGAAGGTGGCGCCGGGGCAACCATCGTCGCCACGGGCATGGGCGCGGTTACCCTCTCATTGATCGCATTGCTCGAGCCGGGAGATGTCGTGGCGTACCCACACGACTGTTATGGCGGTAGCTGGCGGGTGTTCGAACAGCTCGGCAAAAAGGGCCACTTCACCTTCGAGCCGGTGGACTTTTCTGACACAGAAACCGCATCGGCACGACTTCGAACGCTGAGCCCCAAGTTGGTGTGGCTTGAGACGCCTTCCAACCCGCTCTTACGAATCACCGACATCACGGCGATTTCTACGGTTGCCCACGAAGTCGGTGCCCTGGTTGTGGCTGACAACACCTTCCTGCCACTCATCCAGCGACCATTCGATCTCGGTGTTGATGCCATTGTGCACTCGGTCACCAAGTACCTCAACGGCCACTCAGATGTTGTCCAAGGCGCCGTTATCGCCAAGAGTAACGACCACGCTGAACTCTTTAGCTGGTGGGCTAATGTGCTCGGACTCACCGCGAGCCCGGCAGACTCGCACCTGGTATTGCGGGGCCTTCGCACCCTCGATGTGCGCATCCAACGTCACCTCGAGAACGCGACCGCGATTGTTGAGGCCATCGAGGGTCACCCCGCGATCAAAGAGCTCTATTTCCCCGGCCTCGAATCACACCCGGGACACGATATTGCGGCGAAGCAGCAAAATGGCTTCGGTGCGATGTTCTCCTTCGAACTCGCCGGCGGACAGGAGGCGGCTCGACGCTTTGTGGAACGCATTGCACTCTTTAGCCTCGCCGAGTCGCTTGGCGGTACCGAGTCGCTCGTAGCGCATCCAGCAACGATGACTCACGCTTCAATGACACAGGAGGCACAGGATGCTGCGGGGATCACCGCGGGTCTTCTTCGCTTCTCTGTGGGTATCGAGCCAGTGGCGGATCTCATCGCCGACTTGATCGCGGGACTCGACGCGGCGAAGTAGCTCCAAGGCAAGGCCGGGGCGCCCTGGTACGATCAGGAAGTTCGTATTCACCCGCGCGCGGATTAGCTCATGCTGATCTTCGGTGGCGGCACCCCGGCTTTCGCAACGTAGATATCCGGTGAGCTCCTACTGACGGTCAGCCCGGAACCCAAGAGTGGTTGCGGTTCGTGCTGTGCGCGTGCGGACGACACAAGGAGATGACCTTTGGAAGGTCCAGAAATTAAGTTCGCCGAGACCGTAATCGATAACGGTAAGTTCGGCACCCGCACGATTCGATTTGAAACCGGCCGCCTCGCACAGCAGTCGCAGGGTTCGGCAGCTGCCTACCTCGACGGCGAAACCATGCTGCTGAGCGCCACGAGTGTTTCGAAGAACACCAAGGAAAACTTCGACTTCTTCCCCCTAACCGTGGACGTTGAGGAACGCAGCTACGCGAAGGGTGTTATCCCCGGCTCGTTCTTCCGCCGCGAGGCACGACCCTCGACCGACGCTATTCTCGCCTGCCGTCTCATCGACCGCCCGATGCGCCCATCGTTCATCGATGGTTTGCGTAACGAGGTGCAGATCGTAATTACGGTGATGTCCATCGCACCCAATGAGACCTACGACGTGCTCGCAGTTAACGCTGCCTCCATGTCCTCGCAGATTTCGGGTGTTCCCTTCTCGGGACCAATCGGTGCCGTTCGCATTGCGCTCATTGACGGCCAGTGGGTAGCGTTCCCGACCTACACGCAGGTTACAGAGGAAGCCACCTTCGAACTCACCGTTGCCGGTCGCCTCATCACCCGCAAGGACGGTTCCGAAGATATCGCAGTGATGACGGTCGAGGCACAGGCACCCGACAACGCTTGGCAGCTCATCCAGGATGGTGGCCAGAAGCCAGACGAGGCAGTCGTCGCCCAGGGCCTCGAAGCATCCAAGCCGTTTATTACCCAGCTCATCAAGGCCCAGCTCGACGTTGCCGGCCAGGTGAACAAGCAGGTACAGGAATACCCGACCTTCCCGTCCTACACCGAGGAAGTTCTCGCAGCCGTTACCGAGCTTGCAACTTCGGACCTGGAGAAGGTCTACCAGATCGCCGACAAGATCGAGCGTCAGAACGCCGACGATGAGCTCAAGACTCGCGTCAAGGCCGAAATCGCCGCGAAGATCGAAGCGGGAACGCTGCCAGAGGGTGCGTCGACACAGGTCTCGGCTGCCTACAAGTCCGTTACCAAGGACGTTGTTCGCGGTCGTATCCTCGCCGAAGGACTCCGCATGGACGGTCGCGGTGTGGCCGACATCCGTCAGCTTGATGCTGAAGTGGATGTGATTCCTCGCGTGCACGGTTCGGCTATCTTCCAGCGTGGTGAGACGCAGATTCTTGGCGTCACGACGCTGAATATGCTGAAGATGGAGCAGCAGATCGATTCGCTGTCACCCCAGACTTCGAAGCGCTACATGCACCACTACAACTTCCCGCCCTACTCGACCGGTGAGACCGGCCGTGTTGGCTCACCCAAGCGCCGCGAAATCGGTCACGGCAACCTGGCCGAGAAGGCACTGCTCACGGTTCTACCCTCGCGCGAGGACTTCCCCTATGCGATCCGCCAGGTCTCCGAAGCACTCGGGTCGAATGGTTCGACTTCGATGGGTTCGGTGTGTGCTTCGACGCTATCGCTGCTCAACGCCGGTGTGCCGCTTCGCGCGCCCGTTGCGGGTATCGCAATGGGCCTCGTGTCCGCAGAGGTTGACGGCGAGACGCAGTACCGCGCACTCACCGACATTCTCGGTGCTGAGGATGCGCTTGGTGACATGGACTTCAAGGTCGCCGGTACGCCCGAGTTCATCACCGCACTGCAGCTCGACACCAAGCTTGACGGTATTCCTTCCGAGGTGCTCGACGCAGCACTGAAGCAGGCACATGATGCTCGCATCGAGATCATCGACCGTGCGATCAACCCCGTCATCGACCAGCCCGACGAGATGGCCGACACGGCACCGCGCATCATCTCGGTACAGATCCCGGTCGACAAGATTGGTGAGGTGATTGGTCCCAAGGGCAAGATCATCAACCAGATCCAGGAAGACACTGGCGCCGACATCTCGATTGAAGATGATGGCACCGTGTTCATTGGTGCTGCAGACGGTCCCGCAGCGGACGCCGCTCGTGACGCCGTCAACGCGATCGCGAACCCGCAGGTCCCCGAAGTGGGCGAACAGTACCTCGGTACCGTGGTCAAGCTTGCATCCTTCGGCGCATTCATTTCGCTGCTCCCGGGCAAAGACGGACTGCTTCACATTTCCGAGGTGCGCAAGCTCGTGGGTGGTAAGCGCGTCGAGAACGTTGAGGATGTCCTCAACGTCGGCCAGAAGCTGCTCGTTCGCATCACCAAGGTTGACGACCGCGGCAAGCTCTCGCTGGAGCCAGTGGTAGAGGAAGAAGAAGAAGCAAAAGAGGAAGTCGCCTCGGAAGACTAATTCCCGCAACTCACGCGACTCATGAATAAGGTCGGCACCCGCAAACGCAGGTGCCGACCTTATTCATGTTCCAGGACGGGAAGCCCGCCTACTGATCTAGGCCTGTTGCTCGAACGTCGCCATGAGGTGACCACGAGCAATCACGTGCTCACGAAGCATGAAGTGCACCCGGGCCGCCGTGAGATTATCGGGCAGGTCAAGGCGCGTGTTCAGGGCCTGAACGGTAAAGAAGTAGCGGTGTGGACCGTGACCGGCAGGAGGTGCGGCACCGATGAACTCGCGGCCGAGCGCCTCGTTATAGCCGAGCGCGGCGCCTTCTGGAAGATCGGCGAGGTCTCCGGTGCCGGCGCCCTGCGCGAGACTGGTGCACTCGGCTGGCAGGTTGTACACCACCCAGTGCCAGAAGCCCGACATCGTCGGAGCATCCGGATCGTACACGGTCACCGTATAGGACTCGGCACCCTCAACAGCATCCCAACTCAGCTCGGGGGAGAGTGCCTCACCACCGTGTGAGGCACCGACATGCGCCAGCGGCAACGTTTCGCCATCGTTGAAGGACGCTGCCCGGAGCGTCATCGCGGGAGCCTCGGGTACCTGCTCGTACGGATTGTTCTGCGGGATTGATGGGGTATTTGGCGTCGACATGTGGCCCTTTCTCTAGTTCGGACATCTCAAGAGTGCCAGAGCCGGTATGACAGCCGCCTCAAGGCAATCGTTAAACACAAACGTCACGAATCGACACCGACCCCAGCAGGTATCACCGGCAACAGGTAGGCTTTGGCACGCTATGACCTCGCCGATTCCGCTGCCATTAGACCTGCCCTCACTTGAAGAAGAAGTCGCAGGGGGTGCCACGCTTCGACGAACCATCCTTCCCTCCGGTGTCCGCCTCATCACCGAAGATGTTCCGGGCGCGGCGTCCGCAGCCATTGGCTTCTTCGTACCGCTGGGCTCACGGGACGAGACCGATCGAGAGTACGGCTCGAGCCACTTCCTTGAACACCTGCTCTTTAAGGGCACGCCGAACCGTTCCGCACGGGATGTGGCGCTCGACTTTGAGCGTGTCGGGGGCGACTTCAACGCTGCCACCTCGCGTGAGCAGACCGTGTACCACGCCCGGGTCCGTGACCAAGATCTCGGAATGGCGATCGATGTCCTGAGCGATATGATCACCTCTTCGCTGCTCGATCCCGCTGAGTTTGAGCTCGAACGAGGCGTGATCCTCGAAGAGATCGCGATGGCCGAAGACGATCCCAGGGATGTGCTCTGGGACCGGTTCTACAGCAACTTCTTTGGCGATCATCCGCTGGGCCGGCCTATCGCCGGTACGCCGGAATCAATCCTCGCCTCCACGCGTGAGGAAGTGTGGGATTTTTATCAGCGTTACTACCGTCCCGAACGACTCGTGGTGTCGATTGCAGGACGTGTTGATCACGATGAGGCCTTGCGTCGACTCGAACAGGGATTAGAAAAGGGCGGCTGGAACCTGGGTCGTGCGGCGCAACCGATACAACGCCGTGGCGACGCCCCAGCCGTTTATCAGCGGCGAGAGCGGATTCAAGTGATTCCGCGAGAGCTTGAACAGACCCACATCATCCTCGGCACGCGCGGTATCACCGCGGTCGACGATCGACGCACCCCATACGGTCTGTTGCACCACATTCTCGGTGGGGGAATGTCTTCGCGGCTTTTCCAGGAAGTGCGGGAGAAGCGTGGCCTCGTGTATTCGGTCTTCTCATTCGGTGCGAGCCACGCCGATGCTGGCGTGACAGGAGTTTCGGCATCATTTTTGCCGAATAAAGCTGCCGAAGCGATTCGCGTTATTGGTGGCGAACTCGAGAAGATCGCGGCCTCGGGAGTCACCGAGGAAGAACTTGCGGATGCCCAGGGTGCGGGTGCCGGTGGGGGAGCACTCGCCCTCGAATCGATGAATAGTCGGATGCATCGCTTGTCGCGATCGGAACTCGTACTGGGCGAATTCATCGACCTCGACACGGCAATTGCGCGGATGAATGCGACTACGCGCGAGGAGATTCAGGAGCTTGCCCAGGAAATCGTGGCGGGAGATCTGACCGCGGAAACCATTGGGCCGCTTACCGATGAAGCACAGTTGGAGTTGGAGGCGCTCTAATGAGCCATTTCCTCTACCTGGTTCGGCACGGACAGCAGGAACACGCCGAACACGGTATCGACGATGGCCCGCTCTCGGAGCGGGGTCGTGCTCAGGCACACGCGATCGGACGCAGGCTTGCGACGGTGCCTTTCTCGCAGTCCTTCACATCGCCGTTGGACCGTGCGCTGGAGACCGCGGCGATTATCGACAGCTACACGCAGGGCCCCTCCGTGACGCCCACGAATCTGCTCTTCGACTGCGTGCCGTCTTCGGGCGAGGACGCACCCGCGCACTATGACAGCTTCTTTTCGGGGGTGAATCCTGCCGATATCGAAGCCGGCCAGGCACAAATGAACGATGCAATCAGCACATTCTTTACCCGCAGCCGCGAGGATAAACACACCCTGCTCGTGACCCACAACTTCGTGATCGGCTACTTCGTACGAGAACTGCTCGGTTTGCCCGAATGGAATTGGCTCACCCTCGGTACCGGGAACACGGCGCTTACGGTACTTCGCCGACGTTCGATCCGGCCCGATGAACTCAAACTCTTTGGTGACCTCTCGCATTTGGAACCGAGCGAGCGCACCGGTGTGAACTGGTTCCCCGACCTTTAGAGCGTCTTACCCAACCAGCGGTCGGCATTGGAATTGTCGTTGAAGCGTGGAATCTCTACGAACCCGAGTTTCGTGTAGAGGCGGGCGGCGGAATCGAGCGATGAATGAGTGTCGAGAACGAGACGGTCACCGCCAAAGACTTTGGCACTCTCACTCAATGAAGCCATGATGATTTGACCAATCCCGCGACCGCGTGCCGTCGGTCGCGTGTACAGGTGCTTGAGTTCGTACCATCGGCTGCCACCAAAACCATTGTCGACGAACTCCCGACCCGGCTGGATGCTGCGAATACCCGCGCAGCCGAGCGCAGCATCCTCGTCGTAGGCGATCACGAATCGACCGGCAGGTGCGATGAACTGTGATGGGTGGGGTCGTGGCGCACGGTAGTCGGACGCGGAAGCCGGTCTGGTCCGCAGTCGATCGGCAACGTACTCTTCTAGCAGTTCTTTCGCGATCGCGGTGTCCGTGCTGATATCGACCAGATGAATCATGGTCGCAATGCTAATGGTGTGTGGCAAAAACTGTTCCTGGGTGGCGGTACCGTAGATGCCATGACAATTTCAGTGGCACTGTCGGGAGCCAGCGGTCGGATGGGAACGCTCATCCAGTCGATCATCGAGGAGACGGACGCATTCGAACTGCACGCCGCCCTCACGAGCAAGTCCTCGCCGGAAGAGATGCTCGGTGCGGATGTTTTGATCGATGTGACTCGACTCGAAGTCTCAGAAAAGCTCGTGAACTTCGCACTCGACAATGGCATCAACGCCGTGATCGGTACCAGCGGATGGAGCCAGGAACGCCTTGCGAGTCTCGAAGAGCGCATCCCTGCTG
Organism: Gulosibacter sp.; assembly: GCF_052090685.1. Lineage (NCBI taxonomy): Bacteria > Bacillati > Actinomycetota > Actinomycetes > Micrococcales > Microbacteriaceae > Gulosibacter > Gulosibacter sp. The sequence goes on from NZ_JBQDBE010000001.1 coordinate 270,255, forward strand.
GTCGAGGGGTCATCGTCGTCCCAAATTTCTCAGTGGGTTCAGTGCTCGGTACCCACCTCGCAACCATTGCCGGGCAGTTTTATGACTCGATCGAGATCATCGAGGCACATCACGACAAAAAGGTCGACTCACCGTCCGGTACCGCTGTTCGAGCTGCCGAAGCCATCGCTGCGGCACGCGGAAACGAACCGACGCCACCAAACCCCGACCAGGAGGCACGCGGGCAAGTCGTTGCCGGCATCCCGGTACACGCGCTTCGACTGCGTGGTGTGGTCGCGGATCAGCAGATGATCTTCGGCGGCAGGGGCGAGACCCTCACGATTCGGCACGAAACAATGTCAAATCAGGCCTATGAGCAGGGGATTCGCCTCGCTATTCACGCGGGGCCCGAGACAACGGGCCTCACCGTGGGCATTGATCGACTCTTAGGAATCGGCGACAGCAAGTGAAACGATGGTCCGGCGCCCGCATCGGTGTCTACGTGTTACTCGCGCTGATCGTCATTTACCTGATCGCCATTGGTGGCATGGTTTGGGGGATGATCACCAGCGGTGAACTCATCGGCATCATCATGGGTGCGGCGCTGATAGTTTTCCCGCTGCTAGGAATTGTGTTCATTTGGCGTGATGTCCGGTTTGCCCAGCAGGGAGACCGCGTGCTCGCCAAAATGGCGGATGCGGGTGAACTGCCCGAGGACACCTTGCCCAAGCGACCTTCGGGGCTCCCGGTGCGGCAGGCTGCAGACGAAGAGTTTCCCCGTTGGAAAACAGAAGTTGAAGCCGCGCCCGAGGATTACCGCACCTGGGCGAGGCTCGCTCTCGCGTATCGCGCATCCGGCGACACCGCCCGCGCACGACAGGCAATGCGGAAGGCAATCGAGCTAGAAACAGATAGGCTTGACGAGTGAGTGAAGAGATTGAATTCCGCAGCGACGTCACCGTCGAACTTGTCCGATCGCAAGCCCAGGACCGCGATGTGCTCTTTGCCGCACGGGTCTCGACAATCGGAGAACAGAGTATCCCGGTCGAAGGCGACGGTGAAGAACTCCAAAAACGAGATCGAGGACTCATCAACTTTTTGATGCGCGATCGCCACGGCACTCCCTTCGAGCACAACTCGATGACCTTCTACGTCCAGGCACCTATCTTCGTATTCCGTGAGTTCCAGCGGCACCGAATCGCGAGCTATAACGAAGAATCGGGCCGCTATCGTCAGCTGCGCCCTTCCTTCTACATTCCCGCGCCGGAACGCAATCTTCGCCAAGAGGGTCGACCCGGAAAGTACGAGTTCTTCCCAGGCACGCCGGAGCAAACTGAACTGGTTGCCGCCGAAATTCGCCGGGAGTCTGAGTCTGCCTACGCGAGCTATCAGCGGATGCTTGATGAGGGTGTTGCCCGAGAGGTGGCCCGTATGGTGCTGCCACTGAACATTTACTCTTCGATGTACGTGACCATGAATGCCCGCTCACTCATGAACTTCCTGTCACTGCGTCGCCTCGTCGAAGGCTCGGCATTCCCGTCCTTCCCGCAGCGCGAAATTGAACTGTGCGCGGAGCAGATGGAAACGCTCTGGGCCGAGCAAATGCCGCTCACCGCCGAGGTCTTCAACGCGAACGGCCGAGTTGCCCCCTAGCGCCCTTCCTGACGGTAAGCCAGTACCCACCGATGGTGCCCTGCCCGAGTCTGTCCGGGAGGGCATCGCCGGTAGACAGTTCGGTGCCTATGTGCACATTCCGTTCTGCCGGGTGCGGTGCGGTTACTGCGACTTCAATACCTACACCGCCACCGAGCTGGGTTCGGTATCGCAAGAGTCATATCCGGAGAAAGTCCTCGCTGAAATCGCGCTCGCGCGCCGCGTACTTGTCGATGCGGGTCAGGACGCTCCGCTGAGCACAATCTTTTTCGGCGGTGGCACACCGACGCTGCTACCCGCATCCGCACTCATCGACGTGCTCGCTCGGCTGCGTGACACCTTCGGGATTCGCGAGGGTGCCGAGGTCAGCGTCGAGGCCAACCCCGATTCGGTTGATCGCGCCTACCTTGAGGAGCTCCGCCGGGGTGGCGTCACCCGCGTGAGTTTCGGGATGCAGTCCGCGGTTCCGCACGTGCTCGCAACGCTCGATCGCACGCACGACCCGGCGCGTGTCCCCGAAGTGGTGCAGGCCGCGAAGGATGCGGGGCTCGAGGTCTCGGTGGACCTCATTTACGGTACGCCGGGAGAGAGCCTTGAAGACTGGCGCGCTTCTCTCGAGCACGCGATCTCGATGTCACCGAATCATATTTCTGCCTATGCGCTCATCATTGAGGCCGGGACCGCAATTGCCCGGCAAATCCGCCGCGGCGAAATTGCCGAAGTGGATGATGACCTGCAAGCGGACATGTACGAGCTCGCGGACGAGTTACTCGGCAACGCTGGGTTCGAATGGTACGAATTGTCGAACTGGTCCAAGGGTGGGAAATTTCCCTCGCGACACAATCTCGCGTACTGGCAAGACACCGACTGGTGGGGATTTGGTCCGGGTGCCCACAGCCACATCAACGGCGTGCGGTTCTGGAATGTCAAGCATCCCGCTGCCTACGCGAATCGACTCAATTCCGGAGAGTCTCCCGCAGCGGGGCACGAAGCTCTCACGAGCGAACAGCGATTCGACGAGTTCGTGTTGCTGCGCACACGACTGCGAGAGGGGCTGCCAATTAGCGAGCTTCCGGCGGACGCCCGCACCGGTGTGGCAGAACTGATCGGTAACGAACTCATCGATGCCCGAGAAGCATTGGCGGGCCGAATCATTCCGACCCTTCGAGGCAGGTTGCTCGCCGACGTGATCGCTCGGACACTCACGTAGCGAATACCGCGCAGCCTCGATGAGGCACCGGCCTTAGCTAATGAGACGCAGCGAGAACGGGTAACGGTAGCCGCCCGTTTTGTTCGTTTGAATTCCCGCCATTACTGCCAGCGCGATCACGGCGACAGCGAGCGCGAATGACAACAGGCCGCCCAAGATCCAACCAATAAAGGGGATCGTCGTGATCGCGCTTACCAACAGCGAAGCGATGAAGACGGTGATTCCGAAGTTGAGGGCTTCTTTGCCTTCGCGATCGTAGTTCGAGCTTTTTTCGCGCATCACGAGCCAGAAGATCAGCGGGCCGATCACGGTTACGATGTTCAGCAGGTGAGCCCACATCGACACATCACCCTGGTGGGCGGGTCCCGAGGGCTGACTTGCGGATTGCTGCGGGCCGTTCGGATCGTTCGGTGGGTACTGCGTCACGACGTCTTCCTTCGTGTGGTGATTGATTTTGCTCGCTGGCAGCGTATCTCAGTGCGGTGGCTGCGAAGGTGTCTTTCGTGGGAACGCGCGTAGACTTAGCAGTCGTACCTTGACAGTGCCAGTAGTGATGCAGTGGAAACTGCGCCGCGGTGGCACTGCAGAACATGAGATCAGGATGGAGTGGTGTCGGTGGTGAGTGATCGAAGCCTGGAGGTGCTTCGGGCAATCATCGGCGATTACGTCGAGACGAAAGAGCCCGTGGGGTCAAAGCGTCTTGTCGAGCGCCACAAGTTCGGCGTCTCTGCGGCAACCATTCGCAACGACATGGCGCAACTGGAAGAGGCAGAGCTCATTGCCGCGCCGCACACATCTTCTGGCCGCATTCCGACCGATAAGGGTTATCGCGTATTCGTGGACCAGCTCGCGGGGATTCGACCGCTCTCGCTGGTGCAGCGGCGCGCGATTGAGGAGTTCCTCGAACGTTCGAGCGATCCGGAAGAACTCGTGGTGCATTCGGTTCGAACGCTCGCGCAGTTGACGAACTCCGTGGCGATCGGGCACCTACCTTCGCTGCTGACCTCGTCGATTCATCGACTGGAACTCGTCGCGCTCAGTGAGCGGCGCATCCTGACGGTGCTGATCACCGACTCGGGTCGGGTTGAGCAGCGCATTATCGAGCTCGACCACGAGGTGAGTGAGACGGCCCTCGTCAAATTACGGCACCACTTCAATGAGACGCTTGTCGGCACAACGCTGCATGATGCGAGCGTCAAATTGGAACCACTTACTGACCCCTTTACGGGTACGGAAGAGACCATCGCCTCACAAATCGTGACCGCACTGGTGGACCAGCTCAACTCGAATCGCGACGATCGGCTCATCATCGCCGGAGCCGCGAATCTCGCGCGAACGGAGCGCGACTTTTCTTCGATTCTGCCGGTGTTGGAAGCGATGGAGGAGCAGGTCGTCCTGCTACGGTTGGTCGCCGAACTTGACTTGCAGGATCATGAAGTCGCGGTGTCGATCGGTCACGAAAACGAGGATTCTTCGTTTGAGGAGACGAGCATCCTCGCCTCGGGCTATGTTGCGGACAGTGGCGAAGCTCGACTCGGTATTCTCGGACCCACCCGAATGGATTATCAGCGCAATATTGCGGCTGTACGCGCAGTCGCACGGTATCTCTCGCGCGTGTTCAACGATCACGCCGAATAACCAAGGAGGCAGCCAGTTTTGGCAGACCACTACGAAACCCTGGGCGTGAGCCAGGATGCGTCTCAAGATGAGATTAAGAAGGCGTATCGCAAGCTCGCTCGGAAACTTCACCCCGATGTGAACCCTTCTGCGGAGGCGGGGGAGAAGTTCAAGGACGTCACGGCGGCCTATGACACGCTCTCCGACCCGCAGCGTCGCAAACAGTACGACATGGGTGGTCAGGATGCTGCCGGCGGATTTGGCTTTGGCGATATTTTTGATGCCTTCTTCGGCGGTGGCCAGGGCGGCGGTCGCGGGCCGCGTTCTCGCGCGCAACGCGGCCAGGATGCGCTCGTGCGGATTGACCTGGACCTCGATGAAGTGATCTTCGGCACCCACCGAGATGTGCAAGTCGCCACTGCCGCACGCTGCGAGGACTGCGCAGGCAGCGGCGCGGCACCGGGCACCTCTCCGGTGACCTGTGCGGATTGTGGCGGTTCCGGTGAGGTTCGTCGACAGGTTCGCTCAATCCTCGGCCCCGTTATTTCGACCTCACCGTGTGCCGCTTGCCAAGGCTTCGGTACGGTTATCGAACACGCCTGTGAAACCTGCCACGGTCAGGGCCGTGTTCGCGCTCAGGCGACAATTCCGGTCGACATTCCAGCCGGCGTCGACTCCGGTCTGCGACTCCACCTGCCGGGCCAGGGTGAGGCCGGTCCCGGCGGCGGACCGAATGGTGACCTCTATCTCGAGGTGCGAGTGCGCGAACACGAGGTATTTGTCCGCAACGGTGACGACCTCGAGTGTCTTCTTGAAATCTCGATGATCGACGCCGTGTTTGGAACGAACACCACCTTGCCAGCGCTCGACGGTGATATTGAGTTGGAGATCCCGGTCGGCGCGCAATCAGGCGATGTCCTCACGGTGCGTGGTCGTGGCATCACTCGGCTTCGATCCACTCAGCGCGGCGACCTCGAGGTCACGCTGCAGGTTCGGACCCCGACGAAACTCGATCACAAACAGAAAGAGCTACTGCAGCAGTTCGCTGAGCGCTCCAAGCACGAGGCCGGTCCGGAACTCTCTCGCGAGAAGCCGGGTCTGTTCTCCAAATTGCGTGGAAAGTTTGGCCGCTAGTGGCACACGCCTATCTTCAGCAGGAGTGGGATTCCGCCACTGCCGGGGATGAACTCACCGTGACCGGTGAGGAGGCGCGTCACGCGGTGAAAGTTGCGCGATTACGAGCGGGCGAGCAAATCTTGCTGCTCAACGGGCGCGGAACGCGTGTGGCGGCCGAAGTGGTGCAGGTCGACGCGACCGAATTTCGGGTTCGTGCAACCGCTGATTCCGTGAGGGAACCAGAGCCTTCACCGCGACTTGTGCTCGTGCAGGCGCTCGCAAAGGGCGGCCGTGACGAAATGGCACTGCAAGCCGCAGTCGAACTCGGGGTGGATGCGGTGCTCCCGTGGCAAGCAGAGCGGTCGGTGGCGAAGTGGTCGCCCGAAAAGACGCCAAAGCAACAGCAGCGATGGGACACCATTGCCAGGGAAGCGGCGAAACAATCTATGCGCGCCCGAATCCCCGAAATCTTGCCCGTCGCAACCACGAAGCAGTTGGCTGAGCGAATTGGGCAGGCACGGGTACTCGTACTCGACCCAGATGGTGACACCGGAATTGGCGAACTTGAACTAGGCACGGAAAAATCCACCGAGAGCCCCACACTCGCGCTCATCATCGGCCCGGAGGGTGGCATCTCGCCAGGTGAGCTCGATCGATTCCGCGCGGGTGGAGCATCCCTGGTGCGGCTCGGTGAGAATGTGCTGCGCACATCCACTGCGGGTCCCGCGGCGGTTGCGGCGATATTGACCAAACTGCGTCGGTGGTGAGCAGTAGTATTACCGCCATGGCCGATAGCATCTTTACCAAAATCATTAATCGTGAGATTCCGAGCGAAATAGTGTTTGAGGATGAGCGCGTGATCGCCATCCGTGACATCAATCCGCAGGCACCAGTGCACCTACTCGTGGTGCCAAAAGCCCCTGACTACCAAAACGTTGCAGAGCTTGCCGCGGCTGATGCCTCGCTGCTCGCACACGTGGTGGCCACCGCACAGTCACTGGCTGAGGAACACGCTGGCGGCCAATACCGTCTTATTTTCAATACTGGGGCCGAGGCCGGTCAAACCATCTTCCACGTGCATGCACACGTGCTGGCCGGCGGCCTCGAGGAAGGCACTCTTGCCGGAAACTGATCCGCTGCAACCCGAGAACGTCGAGCGTACGCTCACCATCGATGATGTGCCGATGGTGAGCGTGCTCGGCCCGGGTGACCAGATTCTTCGCACTATCGAACGCGAACATCCCCGGGTACGGGTGCTCGCGCGTGGCAATCAACTCACCATCTCCGGACATCGCGATGATGTTGCACGGGCAGAGTTGCTCGTTCGTGAGATCACTGAAATGGCGAAATCGGGCACCCTGCTCGATCCGCAAGCGGTGAGCCGTTCGAATCAGCTGCTCGAGACACCGGGAGCGCCATCACCGGCGGCGGTACTCGGGGAGTCAATCCTCACTTCGCGAGGGCGCACAATACGTCCAAAAACGCTCGGGCAAAAGAACTATGTCGATGCCATCGACGAGCACACGATCACCTTTGGCATCGGTCCAGCCGGTACCGGAAAGACGTACTTGGCGATGGCGAAAGCCGTCCAGGCTCTGCAGCACAAGGAAGTATCGAAGCTCGTGCTGACCCGCCCCGCCGTAGAAGCGGGGGAGAACTTGGGGTTCCTACCCGGCACGCTCACCGAGAAAATTGACCCCTATCTGCGTCCGCTCTTCGACGCCCTGGGAGAAATGCTCGAACCAGATCTTGTCGTCAAGCTCATGTCGACGAATGTGGTTGAGGTCGCGCCATTGGCCTACATGCGAGGGCGAACACTCAACGACGCGTATGTGGTGCTCGACGAAGCACAAAACACCACGCCGGAACAGATGAAAATGTTCCTAACGCGGCTCGGTTTTGGCTCGAAAATGGTGGTGACCGGTGACATCACCCAGGTGGACCTACCGAGCGGTGCGTCCGGGCTCAAACAGGCCTCGCGCGTCCTCGAGGGCATCGATGACATTCACTTCGCGTATCTCACGAGTAAGGATGTGGTCCGGCACACGCTCGTAAGCGAAATTGTCGACGCCTACACTGCACACGATGCAAGGAATCAGGTACGAACTGAACGCAAAAAATCCGGAGGCCGATTTTGAGCATTGAGATCAATAACGAGTCGAATATGGCGGTCGACGAGACACAAATCTTGCGGCTTGCCACCCACGTGCTCGACCAAATGTTCATTCACCCGGATGCTGACCTGAGCGTCGTGTTTGTGGACGTCGGACCGATGGAAGAGCTCCACGTGCAGTGGATGGATGAACCCGGTCCAACAGATGTGCTCAGCTTCCCGATGGACGAGCTGCGTCCCGGTTCAATCGAGCGGCAAACGCCGCCGGGACTCCTCGGCGATATCGTCCTGTGCCCACAAGTTGCGCAAAGCCAAGCCGAGGCTGCTGGGCACTCCACCGTTGATGAGGTCCTGTTGCTCGTGACGCACGGCATCCTGCACCTGCTTGGTTTCGACCATGCCGACCCGGAAGAACACAAAGAAATGTTTGGCCTGCAGCGAGACCTCCTCTTGAGCTTCGCAGTCGCCGAACGAAAGGCCGGTTTTCGCAAGTGACCTGGTTACTCGTGATCAGCATCTTGATCGTGTTGGTGCTGATCTCGACCCTGCTATCAGCGGCTGAGTCTGCACTCTCCGAACTTCCGCGCTCTGAACTCTCGGATCTTGCGGATGATCATCCCAAGAATCGCTTTCTGCCGGGTATCGCGCAAAATGCGGAAGGGCATGAGCACTCCGTTAAGTTCGCTCGAGCCGGTAGCGAGACGATCGCGACTGCACTCCTAGCAGTATGGCTTACGGACCGCATGGACGGACCGTGGCTCGCGCTCCTCATCACCGCAATCGTGATGCTGCTCGTGCACTTCCTCCTGAGCGGTTCGAGCGCGCGATCCATTGGTCACGCGCATCCGCAAGCAACCCTGCGCGCCGTTTCTTGGCTCGTGCGTGGCGTTCGCGTAATTACGGGCATACTCGCCGATTTGCTCACCGCGATCGGTGACTCGGTTACCCCGAGTCGTACGGCAAGATCGGGATCGCTCTCGAGCGAGGAACAGTTGCTTTCAATGGTTGATGAGGCGACTGAAGATGATGTGCTCCAAGAAGAAGATCGAGAACTGATTCACTCGATCTTTGACTTTTCGGACCGTCTCGTGCGCGAGGTGATGGTTGCCCGCACAGACATGGTCACGATTGATGCCGAGACCACGCTCAATGAAGCGCTTACTGAGTTGCTCGACGCAGGTTTCTCCCGAGCACCAATTGTGGGTCGAGACAGCGATGATATTCGCGGCGTTGCCTATCAAAAGGATCTCTCTCGAGAAATACTCCGAGGTTCGGCTCCGGCACAGGGGACTGTGGCCACTCTGGCTCGTCCCGCAACCTTCGTGCCGGAATCGCTAAATGCTAGCGAGCTGCTCCGAAGGATGCAGCGCGAATCCACCCACTTCGCCATCGTCATCGACGAATACGGTGGCGTCGCGGGCCTGGTCACGATTGAAGATCTCATTGAAGAGCTCGTCGGCGAGATTAGCGATGAACATGACCGAGATACCGATGACGTGGAACTGCTCCCGGACGGTCGAATGCGGGTGTCTTCGCGCATGTCCACGAGTGATCTCGGAGAGCTCCTCGATATCGAGATTGACGATGAGGATGTGGACTCCGTCGGCGGTCTCGTCTCCAAGGAACTCGGAAAGATCCCCAAGCTGGGAGATCGAGTCGTTGTCCACGGTCTCGAACTCACCGCGGACCGTGTTGGTCGCCGACACCGCGTGACTGAGATCAGCGTCCGGATGCTTGGCGAGAATGAGGATAAGGATGCGTGGCCCGGGGGCCTCGAGGATTCGCTCACGCGAGTGCTCGATGATCGCGAAGAGTCCCCACATGGGAGACTTTATAGTCAGCGACAGCAGCAACATCACCGCAATCAATCGATCGCCGAGGACACGCAATGAGTAACGAAGACACTGAGCGCTCGCCAGAGGCGCCGCAATATCGCGCCGGATTCGTGACGTTCGTGGGCCGGCCAAACGTCGGCAAATCAACGCTCACGAACGCACTCGTCGGCGAGAAGATCGTAATCACCTCCGACAAGCCACAGACCACACGACGCGCGGTGCGAGGAATCGTGCACCGGCCCCACGGGCAGATCATCATTGTCGACACTCCCGGAATCCACCGACCGCGAACGCTGCTCGGTCAGCGTCTCAATGACCTCGTCGAAGATGTACTGACCGACGTCGATGTCGTGGGGTTTTGCGTACCCGCCAACGAACCAATTGGCCCGGGTGACCGCATGATCAACGAATGGCTCGATCGAGCACCGCAGGCGAAGAAAGTCGCACTCGTCACCAAGTGTGAAACCGTACCGAGGCCGGAAGTCGCGAAACAGCTCATGGAAGTAGAAACGCTGCGTGACTGGGACGTCATCATTCCAGTTTCCTCCGTGGACGCGATCAACCTTGAGCCGCTGATTGATGAGCTCATTGGTCAGTTCCCCGAATCGCCACAGCTCTACCCGGACGACATGATCACCGAGGAGACATATTCGCAGCGCGTTGCGGAACTGATCCGTGAGTCCGCTCTCGCCGGAGTCCACGATGAACTGCCGCACTCCATCGCCGTCACCATTGAGGACATCTTCGATGAGGATGAAGAAGACGGTAAGCGACAGATCTACGCGAGCATCTATGTCGAACGTGAGACGCAGAAGGGAATCATCATTGGGCACAATGGCTCTCGGCTCAAAAATGTACGACAATTTGCAACCAGAGCAATCAACGCAATAAGCGACCGACGAATTAGTCTGACGCTGCACGTGAAGGTAGCGAAGGATTGGCAACGTGACGCAAAGCAGCTTGGCCGACTCGGGTTTTAACCCCGGTCGAGTCGGCCGCGAATGGCTGGGCGACTCACTCCACGAACAGCCACGGCATATCTGGCTCACGGACCTTATCGTGGGCCTGGTCATCATGCTCACAGTCGGTCTGCCGCTGTCGATTACCGCGGACTGGAATGTCTACTTCGACTGGGGACTCTTCGCCAGCTGGGTGCCGTATACCGTCGGTATCGTCATCCGACGTGTGGCGCCCTGGCCGGCGTTCGTGGCGGTCACGCTGGCGTTCAACATCAAGCTGCTCATGGGAGCACCACCGTCATTTGGTGACTGCGCGCTGCTCATTGTCCTCTTCAGCTTCGCCGCGAACGGCTCAATCCTACGCGTCTGGGTATCGGGCATAGCGGCGGTGGTCTACCCGCTGTTGCAAGCCATTTATCTCTCTCTTTTCCCGCTGGACCTGCCCTGGCTCGACGAGTATGCCGGAGATGGTTTCTACGGGTCGGGCGCCTTCATTGTGACGACGCTGCTGTTTGCACTCCCGCTGATGCTCATTACGATGCTCATTTGGCTTTCGGGGATGATCCAGCGCGTTCAGATCAAGGCGAATCAGCTTGGGCACGCGGCTGAGCTTGCCGAGATTGACTATCAACGCACGCAAGAACAACTCATCGTTGAGCAGGAACGCAACCGAATCGCCCGTGACATGCACGACGTCGTCGCACATTCCCTTGCGGTTGTTGTTGCTCAAGCGGACGGCGGCCGCTATCTCATGAAAGTGGATGCGGAGAAAGCAGAACCGGTGCTCACCACCATTTCCGAGACCGCCCGTGAAGCGCTCGCCGATGTCCGAGGGCTCCTTGGACAGCTTCGCCACACCCAGGGCGAAGGCCCCCAGCGAGGTCTTGATGACATCCCCGCGGTGCTCGAACGCATCCGTGCTGCCGGACTCAAACTAGATGTCAAGATCGTCGGCGAACGGCAACCCATTGGCGCGATCGCCGAACTGGCGGTATTTCGAGTAGTGCAAGAGGCACTCACGAATGCACTCAAGTACGGCGATAACAAGGATGCGACCTGCCTCGAGGCCTACTGGCAGGATAAGCTCCGGCTCGTAGTGCGCAATAAGATTGCTGAGGAACCCAAGATCAAAGCGGGCGGTGGGCACGGACTGATCGGGATGCGCGAGCGGCTCTTGGCGGTGGGCGGCGACACCACCGCTGGCTTAGAAGGTTGCTACTGGGTTGTTCGCGCCGAGACCCCGTATGTGACCCCGTGCCCGAGTCCCGGGCCCTCGGACTCCGAAGACGCCAGCAACCAACCGGAACCGGGTATCGGTGGCTGGCAGGAAGACTCGCAGCAGCTTCCTTCTAATGTTGATCCAGTAACTGCCGCAAGCGGTCCCAACCAGAATCGAGCCTAATGTGAACGCACAACCCGAAACCAACGCGCCAATTCGTGTCGCTCTCGTTGATGACCAGCAACTCTTCCGTGGTGGAATTCGCATGCTGGTAGAAAGCCAACCGGACATGAAGTTTGTCGCGGAGGCTTCCGATGGCGCAGAGGCAGTCCGTCTCGCTCAGACTGCAAAGCCCGACGTCATTCTGATGGATGTGCGCATGCCAATCATGGACGGTCTGGAAGCAACGCAACAGATCGTTGCTCGTGGACTCGATACCCGCATCCTCATTCTCACCACCTTTGACCTCGACAAAGCAGTTGCGAAAGCGGTGGCGGCTGGCGCATCCGGTTTCGTGCTCAAGGACGCCGATCCCGAGTTTCTCCTCGCAGCTATCCGCACGGTGCACACCGGCTCGGAGGTCTTCGCGGCGCAGGCAACAGCGGACTTGATTCGTCGCTTTTCGCAGTCACCCAACCGGCTCGGCGGCGAGCCGGAAAAGTTCAAGGCCCTCACCGAACGCGAGCGAGAAATGTTCTTCCTCGCGGCAAAGGGGATGTCGAACGGCGAGATTGCCACGCAAGAATTCCTCTCGGAAGCCACGGTAAAAACCCACATTTCCCGCATCCTTGCGAAGCTCTCACTTCGCGACCGAGTCCAGCTGGTGGTATTCGCGTACGAGCACGGTCTGCTCTAATCGCGCAGTCATACTGACGGATGATCAGGCTTCCGTAGCGCTGTTGACGCGACTATTTGACAGCTTTCCTACGCTTGAGTCATGTCTGCGCCGCTTCTGTCTCCACGCTCATTGGGTGGTTCGGAGACGGGATTTCACGCCCGGAGTCTCACCAGATCGGGTCGTGCGCCACTGACTGAGGCGACCTTCTCGGCTGAGCCGGGAGAGATGACCGTGTTGCTGTCCGAGGACTTCTCTGGGCAGGCGCTGCTTCGGGCAGCGGTCGGTATTGAAGCCGTCGACCGGGGCGCGAGTGTGCTGCAGGGCCACACGCTGTCGCGACAACCGGAAGAACCCATTTCGCTCACACCTCTGCAGGTCGGCCTGCTTAGCCAACAGCCGATGTCCAAGCCGGGCCAATCGGTAGACGATCATATTGGTCAGTGGCTCGACCAGGCGCCCGATCTCGATCGGCAAGAACGCATCCGACGCGTTGGTGAGTCGCTCGGCTTCGACGGACTCGGTACGGCACGAGTCGATGATTTGCCTCCGGCGCTGCAGCATCGCGTCTCGATTGGCCGGGCTCTGGCGCCAGCGCCGGCAATGCTCGCCGCTGACAATCCGTTCTCGCAGCTGCCGTTCCGAGAACGACGCATGCTCGAGGGGCTCATGCGCGTCATTGCCTCCGACTACGGGCTGCCGGTGCTGTACGCCACCGATCACGTCGAGAGCGCAACCCGTGGCCATCACGTGGTGCGGATAAGCGGCGGTCGCGTGGTTGAGGATGTGCACGGCTGGGTTGAGATTCAACGCACCTTTGGCAGCTACTAGGTGATTCCCAGCCTCGGCGGGTGTTAGTCTAGATCCATGCACGCTTTTGGCACGCTCCTCCTTCTGTGCCGCGACGAGGCTTAGCAACTAGGCCTTCCTCGTCGCGGAGTTTGTGTTGGCTTAGCCAAAGCAAAACACCCACAGGAGCACCCAGAAATGCAAAACTTCCAGAAGCCATCGAATTCGCCCATTGACCGCTATGTCTCTTATGACACGCAGTTTGGGGTTCGACTGCCAGATCGCACCTGGCCGGACAAGGTCATCACCGAAGCCCCACGTTGGTGCGCCGTTGACCTCCGCGACGGTAACCAGGCTTTGATCGACCCCATGTCACCGGAGCGCAAGATGGTCATGTTCGACCTGCTCGTACGCATGGGCTATAAGGAAATCGAGGTTGGCTTTCCATCGGCCAGCCAGACCGACTACGACTTCGTTCGCCGGCTGATTGACGAAGACAAGATTCCCGATGACGTCACCATCCAGGTGCTGACGCAGGCACGCGAGCATCTCGTGCAGCGCACTTACGAGTCGCTGCGGGGTGCGAAGCGGGCGATCGTGCACCTCTATAACTCGACCAGCACGCTGCAGCGCGAGGTGGTTTTCCGTCAGGATCGCGAGGGCATTAAGCAGATCGCACTCGAGGGAGCGCGGATGTGCAAGCGCTTTGAAGACATGATCCCCGACACCGAGATTTACTACGAGTACTCTCCGGAGAGCTTTACCGGCACCGAACTCGACTACGCACTCGAAGTCTGCAACGCGATCATCGCTGAATTCGAGCCCACACCCGAGCACAAGATGATCATCAACCTGCCGGCCACCGTGGAGATGGCAACTCCCAACGTGTATGCCGACCAGATCGAATTCATGCACCGAAACCTCGATCGCCGCGACTCCGTCCTGATCTCGCTGCACCCGCACAATGACCGCGGCACCGCGGTTGCTGCCGCGGAACTCGGCTACATGGCCGGTGCCGACCGAATTGAAGGTTGCCTCTTCGGCAACGGTGAACGCACCGGTAACGTCTGCCTCGTGACCCTCGGGGTGAACCTGCTGACGCAGGGCGTTGACCCGCAACTTGATTTCTCAGATATTGACGAGATTCGCCGCACGGTCGAGTACTGCAACCAGCTCAAGGTTGACGAACGACACCCCTGGGGCGGCGACCTGGTCTACACGGCATTCTCGGGTTCGCACCAGGATGCGATCAAAAAGGGCTTTGAAGCAATGTCGGCCAAGGCGGATGAAATCGACAAGAATGTTGATGACATCGCCTGGGAGGTTCCCTACCTGCCTATCGATCCGCGCGACCTCGGCCGCACGTACGAAGCGGTCATCCGTGTCAACTCACAATCGGGCAAGGGCGGTGTCGCTTACCTGCTCAAGGAACACCACAACCTCGATTTGCCGCGCCGCCTGCAGGTCGAATTCTCGGGAATCGTGCAGCAGAAGACCGATACCGACGGTGGCGAGCTCTCGGCAGGCCAGATCTGGGAGCAGTTCAACGACGAGTATCTACCCGCAGCTGAGGACGGCGAGAAGTGGGGTCGTCTCGAAATCTTCGGTACCCGCACGCAAACCGAGATGGACGGCACGACCGTACTCGAGGTGAAGCTGCGAGTCGCGGACGAGACCCGCACTATTGAGACCACTGGAAACGGCCCCATCGATGCATTCCTCAAGGCACTCGAAAGCAAGAACTACGAAGTGAAGCTCTTCGACTATGTGGAGCACACGCTGTCCGCATCCGGCGATGCGCTTGCGGCGGCCTATGTTGAACTGGAAACGAACGGCCAGCGGCTGTGGGGAGTCGGAATTGACCCCGACATCTCCAACGCTTCGCTGAAGGCAATCGTTTCTTCAGTCAACCGGGCACTGCGCGCGAACGGCCACTAGGCCGCTTGGTGGCTCAAATGCGCAGCTACGGCGAAGAAGTCGTCGTACTGCGTGCCCAGCCGCTCGGTGAGGCCGATCGCATCCTCACGCTCTTCGGGCGCGAGCGCGGCAAGATCCGCGCCGTGGCCCGAGGAGTGCGGCGAACTAATTCAAAGTTCGGTGGCCGACTCGAACCGTTCGCCGTTGTGGATGCGCAGCTCTATTCAAAGAATCCGGAGGATCGTTCCCGGCTCGAAACCGTCACACAGGCAGTCACGGTGGAAAGCTATGCGGAGCGGCTCGTCGCTGACTTCGAGTGCTATGCCGCGGCGAGTGTGATGGTCGAAACGGTGGACGAGATTATCGACGCCGAAGCGGCACCGCTGCAGTATGCGCTGCTCATTGGAGGGCTCCGGACGCTGGCGACAAAGGCGCACGATCCACTCTTGGAAGTGGGCTCATATCTGCTGCGAGCGCTCTCGCTGGCGGGCTGGGAACCGAGCTTCAATGAGTGCGCCAAATGCGGTAAGCCCGGCCCACACCACCGCATCTCCTTTTCCACCGGGGGCGCGGTCTGCGATGACTGTGCACCATCGAGTGGCGCAACGATGGTTGCCGACACCGACACTATGCGACTGCTGTGGGCGTTGCTCGCAGGCAATTGGCGCGTCGCGGGTCAAAGCCAGGATGCAATCAGGGCCGCGGCATCCCGCATCATCAAAGCCTATGCGAGCTTCCACATCGGTCGGCCGCTTCGTTCCTTCACCGCGCTTGATGAAGCGTGGCGCATCCGACCGAGTGCAGCCAGCACGCCCCAAGATCAGTAATCTAACTCCATGAGCAAGTCGAACCCCCAACAGTTCAAGCCACTCGATTGGACTGGGCTCACGCCACCCGAATTCCCCGCCGGTTCCGTCCCCGGGCACGTAGCGATCGTGATGGACGGCAATGGCCGGTGGGCAAACCGACGAGGCCTGCCTCGAACTGAAGGCCACCGAGCGGGTGAGGAAGCGCTACTCGATGTCGTCGCGGGAGCCGTGCAAGCTGGGGTCAAGCATCTTTCCGTCTACGCATTTTCGACTGAAAACTGGAAGCGTTCCGTGGAAGAAGTCCGGTTTCTGATGGGCTTCAACCGCGAAGTACTGCGGCGTCAACGTGACCAGCTCAATGCGTGGGATGTGCGGGTGGTCTGGTCCGGAGCGGAGCGACGCCTTTGGAAGAGCGTAATCACCGACCTGAAAGCAGCCGAAGAGCTCACCCGTAACAACACCACGATGACGCTCAATATGTGCGTGAACTACGGTGGGCGCGTTGAACTCGTGGAAGCAGTGCGGAAGATTGCTGCGGATGCCGCAGCTGGGCGCGTCAAGCCCGAGCGCATTCGTGAACGCACGATCGAGCAGTATCTCTATCAGCCCGACCTGCCCGATGTCGACCTGTTTGTGCGTTCCTCCGGGGAACAGCGCACCTCGAACTTTTTGCTCTGGGAATCTGCCTACGCTGAAATGGTCTTCCTCGACACGCTGTGGCCGGATTTCACGCGCGAGGACCTGTGGCGCGCGATCGGCCTCTATATCGATCGCGACCGTCGCTTCGGTGGCGCGGTAGACAGCCCCGAATCGGATGCCACACTCGAGGAATCCTCAGGCAACTCGGCAATTTAGTCGTTTCCGTAGGATGCCATCCCCGCGGTAGACTGGGAAGCTGATTGTCTTTAGCCTGCAGCCAGCAGGTTCGGCCCCAACAGCCAGGAGTGTTCTTTAGATGGCAGCCTCGAAGCTCGACCAGGTAATCGCCCTCGCGAAACAGCGCGGATTCGTCTACCAGGCCGGTGAAATCTACGGCGGTTCGCGATCCGCATGGGACTACGGCCCGCTTGGTGTCGAGCTCAAAGAGAACATCAAACAGCAGTGGTGGAATAACTTCGTGCGGGGACGCGCCGACATGGTCGGACTCGATTCTTCGATCATCCTGCCGCGCGACGTCTGGGCCGCATCCGGCCACGTGGAGACCTTTACCGACCCACTCGTTGAATCGCTCCACACCCACAAGCGCTACCGCGTCGACCACCTCATCGAGAAGTACGTGGCCAAGCACGGTAAAGAACCGGAGAACGGCCTCGCGGACATTCGCGACCCCGAAACCGGTCAAGAGGGTTCCTGGACCGAACCTCGACTCTTCTCGGGACTCGTAAAGACCTATCTCGGTCCCGTAGATAACGAAGAGGGGCTGCACTATTTGCGTCCCGAAACGGCGCAGGGAATCTTCGTCAACTTCGCCAACGTACTGACCACCGCTCGAAAGAAGCCGCCATTCGGCATTGGCCAGGTCGGTAAGGCATTCCGGAATGAAATCACTCCGGGGAACTTCATTTTCCGTACCCGCGAGTTCGAACAAATGGAAATTGAGTATTTCGTTCGGCCCGAAAGCGCCACGGAACACTTAAGCGAATGGGTCGAGGCCTGCTGGAACTGGTTCGTTGACCTCGGCATCAACCCGGAGAACATGCGCCAGTTTGATGTGCCCGAAGACGAGCGCGCACACTACTCGGACCGCACCATCGACTTCGAGTACCGCTTTGGCTTCCAAGGCGGCGAGTGGGGCGAGCTTATGGGTGTTGCGAACCGCACCGACTTCGACCTGTCGGCGCATGCCGAGGCATCGGGCGTCGAACTCGGTTTCTTCGATCAGGCCGCGGGCGAACGCTTCACCCCGTATGTCATTGAGCCCTCCTTTGGGCTCACCCGCTCACTCATGGCATTCCTCGTGGACGCCTACGCAGAAGACGAGGCACCCAACGCCAAGGGTGGGGTGGACAAGCGCAAGGTGCTGCGACTCGACCCGCGCCTCTCACCGAACAAGGTTGCGGTGCTGCCGCTGTCCCGCAACGAGAAGCTCACCCCGCTTGCTCGCGAGGTTGCCGACGAAATCCGCAACGGTGGTCGCTGGAACATCGACTTCGACGATGCCGGCGCAATTGGCCGCCGCTACCGTCGCCAGGACGAGATCGGTACCCCGTTCTGTGTCACCGTCGATTTCGACTCGCTCGATGACAAGGCAGTGACCGTTCGCGAGCGCGACACCATGCAGCAGGAACGCGTATCCATCGACCGTCTCTTCGGCTACCTCGCCGAGCGCCTGCGCGGCTGCTAATCAGGAGCATATGACCACGACACTTTCACCAACGAACGCCCCGGCCGCACCGGCCCCGGCGCTAAAAATTGGACCCATCGAGATCGCCTCACCGGTGGTGCTTGCCCCGATGGCGGGCATCACCAACGAGGCGTTCCGTCGACTGTGCCAGGAATACGGTGCGGGTCTCTACGTCACCGAAATGGTGACGACCAGGGCGCTTGTGGAGCGAAATCCCACCGCGCTGCGCCTCATCCGGCACCATCCCGAGGAGCAGGTGCGTTCGATTCAGCTCTACGGCGTGGACCCGAAAATCGTTGGCGACTCGGTGGCGATGCTCGTGGACGAGAACAAGGTCGACCACCTCGACCTCAACTTTGGTTGCCCAGTGCCCAAGGTCACCAAGCGCGGTGGCGGCAGCGCGCTGCCGTGGAAGCGGGATCTCTTCGAAGCCATTTGTCGCGAAGCGGTCCGTCGAGCGGGCGATATCCCAGTCACGGTGAAGATCCGTAAGGGGATCAACGAGGAGCTCGAAACCTATCTAGAAACCGCCCGAATCGCCGAAGGCTCCGGCATCGCGGGCATCACCCTGCATGCGCGCACCCTCGAACAGCAGTATTCGGGTAAGGCAGACTGGTCCGCCATCGGCCGCCTCAAAGAGGAAATCTCTTCGATTCCAATCCTCGGTAACGGTGATGTCTTCGAGGGTGAGGATGGCGTGCGGATGGTCGCCGAGACCGGTTGCGACGGTGTCGTGGTTGGCCGTGGCGTGCTGGGCCGACCGTGGCTGTTCGCCGATCTCGAGGCTGCTTTCGCGGGCCGTCCCGAGCGTGCCCAGCCCGGACTGCGCGAAGTCGGTGCCGCGATGATTCGTCATGCCGAACTGCTGGTCGACTTCTTCGAGGATGAGTTCTACGGCTGCCGAGATTTCCGCAAGCACGCGGCGAACTACTTCAAGGGCTACCCGGTGGGCGGGGACGTTCGTCGTGCCTTCGCGCTGATCGAAAACCTCGACCAACTCCGAGAACTCGTTGCCGCACTGCCCGATGAGCCGTGGCCCGGATCCAGCGCCATGGGCCCCCGAGGACGCGCCGGTTCACCGCGTCGTGCCGCACTGCCGCAAGGCTGGCTCGATTCACGCACCATGAATTCGGCAGACTCGAAGGACATTGCTTCGGCCGAGCTTGATATTTCGGGAGGCTAGCGGCGTGACGCTAGCGAATGCCGAAGTCCCGGCACCCGGGTATCACCCGTCCGATGGCGATCGGTTCCTGCCGGAACACCACGAGAATCGCAACCGCTCCGAGTTCGCGCGCGATCGCGCTCGGCTGCTGCACTCATCCGGCCTGCGTCGCCTTGCCCAAAAGACCCAGGTGCTGTCACCTACCCAGGGCATTGACTTTGCCCGAAACCGACTCACGCATTCGCTTGAAGTCGCGCAAGTGGGCCGCGAACTTGCCGGAGTGCTCGCCCTCGACCCAGATGTTGTCGATACCGCCTGTCTTGCGCACGACATCGGGCATCCACCCTTCGGTCACAATGGTGAGCGGTCGATTGCGGAATGGGCGCAGGATATCGGCGGCTTTGAGGGCAATGCCCAAACACTGCGGCTCATTTCGAGACTGGAACCGAAAGTGATCGGCGAGGACGGCCGCACCTACGGACTGAATCTCACCCGGGCCTGCCTCGACGCATCCTGCAAATACCCCTGGGACTACGAGGCAGCGCAAGCCATGGGTACGGGAAAGTTCGGGGTCTACGAGGATGATCGCGCAGTATTCGAATGGCTGCGGCAAGATGCGCCCGAGGGCCGAAAATGCATCGAAGCGCAGGTCATGGACCTCGCCGATGACATCGCGTACTCAGTGCACGATCTCGAGGATGCGGTGGTCGAGGGATACATTCCCCTTGAAGAACTCGAGTGGGCCGAGAACCGCGAGGCTATTCTCTATAACGCCGTCGATTGGTCCAAGGGCGAATTCACGCAGGAAGAAATGGAGCAGGCCCTCGACCGGCTGATCGCGACCCCGTACTGGGTGCACGAATACGACGGCACAATGCGCACCCAGGCAAGTCTGAAGAATCTCACTTCGCAACTCATCGGCAGGTTCGCGCAAAGCGCCACGCACGCCACCCTCGAGCACTACGGTGAGGCGGCGCGCCTGACACGGTTTGCGGCGGACGTCATCATTCCGCGCGATACCGAAGCCGAGATTGCGCTGCTCAAAGGCACCGTATCTGGGTTCGTGATGTCTCTGCCGATGCGGCAGCCGGTCTATGCCCGACAGCGTGAACTGCTCACGGAACTGCTCGACGCCCTCTGGGCCTCCGGAGAGGAATTTCTCGACGCTGGCTTCACCGCGCTCTTTCGTGAAGCCACCGATGATCGGGCCCGTCGCCGCGTGATTGTTGATCAAGTTGCCTCGCTCACCGACCAGTCGGCACTCGCTCTCCACAGCCGCGTCATCGGCGCACAACGGCGGCCCTAACCGCGTAGGATGCCCCCTATGGCGCGCATTCGGAGATCAGATATTGATGAGATTCGTGCCCGCACCAATATCGAAGACATCGTTGGCGAGTATGTCACGCTGAAGTCCGCCGGCGTCGGTTCGAAGAAGGGACTGTGCCCCTTCCACGACGAGCGCACGCCGTCCTTTCACGTGCGGCCGCAGCTCGGTTTCTATCACTGTTTCGGGTGTGGCGAATCCGGTGACGTGTTCACGTTCCTGCAGAAAATGGACCACGTCACCTTTGTTGAGGCGGTCGAGCGGCTTGCTGGCGCGCTCGGATATCAGCTCACCTACGAGGACGGGGGAGAAGCTCCCGACCACTCGAAGCGGGTGCGGCTGCTGCAGGCCACAGCGGAGGCCGAACAGTTCTTTCAAGGCCAGCTCGCGACCGCTGCCGCGCAGCCCGGTCGCGACTTCCTCGGCAGTCGCGGTTTCGACCCGGCCGCCGCTTCACGATTCGGCATTGGCTACGCACCGCAATCCTGGGATGCACTGACCAAGCACCTGCGCGGCCGCGGCTTTTCGCTACAGGAAATGCAGGATGCGGGGCTCGTCTCCACGAATGAGCGCGGCTCAAGTTATGACCGGTTTCGCGGCCGCCTCGTCTGGCCGATTCGGGATACTTCCGGACAGACGGTCGGGTTCGGTGCGCGACGACTGCGCGACGATGACAAGGGCCCGAAGTACCTGAACACTCCGGAGACCGAGATCTACCACAAGTCTCGAGTGCTCTACGGTCTCGATCTGGCAAAAAAGGACATTGGTCGGAATCACGAGGTAGTCGTGGTCGAGGGCTATACCGATGTGATGGCAGCGCACCTCGCGGGAGTGACCACTGCGGTAGCCACCTGTGGAACCTCCTTTGGCGTGGAACACATCAAGGTGCTGCGTCGGATCATGGACGATGAGTCCCATCGCGGCCGGGTGATCTTCAATTTCGACCCCGATGAGGCGGGACGAAAAGCGGCCATGCGAGCGTTTGCCGAGGAGAACCGTTTCGTTGCGCAGACCTTTGTCGCGGTCGCTCCCGATGGCTACGACCCCTGCGATCTGCGGCTCCACCGCGGCGATCAGGCTGTGCGGAGCATGGTTGAGCATCCACAACCCATGTACGAATTCGTGATTCGCGAACAACTGCGGGCGCACAATTTGCGGACTGCGGAGGGTCGTGTCGCGGCGCTCCGGGAAGCAGCGCCAATCATTGTGGGCATTCGTGATCGAGCGCTGCGTCCCGAATACGAGCGGCAGCTCGCGGGCTGGCTGGGTATGGATCTCGAGCAGGTGAAGTATGCGGTGGCCAGCGCGGAACGACAGCTTCGTCAGGCCGCGGAGTACCCGCCGGAAGAAGCGGGCGCACCGAACTATGCGATCCCGACCGTGCGGATGCGGGACCTGCCCGATGATCCGGTTACGCGGCTCGAGCGAGATTCGCTGACCGCGGTACTGCAGTACCCGAAGATGCTCTCGGATGCGCAACTCAATAATGTGCTTGATGCGAATTTCTCGGACGCCTCGCTCGCGATCGTTCGCGACGCAATCGTGACCACACAGGGAGATCTTGGCACTCCGCAGTGGCTACCGCGCGTCCATGAGGAAGTGCCGAGTTCCTTCGTACCACTCGTAAACGATCTGTCGATGGCGCCCATGCCGGCAGGACCCGGACCCGAGCAGGTGGCGGCGTACGTCCGCTCGGTGACGGCGGCACTGGTGGAGCGGGATCTCTTGCATCGCAAAGCGGAACTGCTCGGCGAACTGCGGCGCACCGATATCGAAACCGATCCGCTGCGCCACCGCGAATTGAGCGAACGGCTCGTTGATGTGGAACGACGCAAGCGGGATATGCGCGAAAGCCTCGAACAATAGATTGCTCTATGTACTTCCTTCGGCTGTTAACCGGCAGGTTGTTGGCCGCTGGCGGCTAGGCTCGAGCGCATGAGTGTGAGTTCTATCGACGAGGAACAAACCGCCTTGACCGAGCGTGCGGAGGCGAAGGATTCCGGGCCAGTGTTGCGCACCTTCGACCTATCGATGTCTTTCGGGCCACAGCTCGGCTCGGCCGATCGTCGCGTGCTCTCGGGCGTCAACGTCACGGTGCCGCGCGGCGGCATCCTCGGCGTGGTTGGCGCATCGGGAAGCGGTAAAACCGCGCTAGGGCGAGTGCTCTCCGGGCGTTCGATGCTCTCCGATGCGGAACCGGGGGATCCGTGGATCTCCGGCGGTGAGGCCGAAATTGCCGGCATCAACCTGCGTGAACCGACGCGCGCGGATCGTCGACGGCTCACCCTGGAAGTCGGCTATCTCGCCCCGGACTCCGGTGACCGACTGCGCAATGACCTCACCGTTGCCGAGAACATTGCCGACCCGGTACTGCGGCGTGATCGCGACTTCGATCGTCGCGCACTGGGTCGCGCGGCAGCAATGCTCATCGATGCCGTGGATCTCGAACTCGGGATGCTCAATCGGTTCCCTTTCGAACTCAGTCGAGGTCAACGACAGCGCGTCGCATTTGCGCAGGCCCTCATCGTGGAACCGACAATTCTGATCGTGGACGAACCGACTCAGGGTGTGGATATTTTCGCGCAGCCCGCGATCATGTCCTTGCTCGAACGACTCAACCGAGTGCGTTCGATGAGCATCATTGTGATCAGCAATGAACTCGCCACCGTGGAACGACTCACGAACCGCGTGCTCGTCTGCCATCGCGGCGTCGTCATTGCGCAGGGTGATATTGATCAGGTCCTCGACAACGCAACCGACCCATATTTGGTGCGGATGCGCGAGGCACGCGAATTTGCTCGCACACCGGTCGCAGGAACGATGCCCGAAGACATGGATGCAGCGGTGAATCGCGTCGTGAGCGGCCTCTTCCCTGACGAAGATGAGCACGCTGAAGAGGCTCGGCGCGAAGCGGAAGAGAATGATCGCCGGACGCTCTTGGAGAGTCGACCGGAGTTCGCGCGCTTTAGCGAGACATCTGCGGATGAATCGGATGACCAAGACAAGCCACGCAGTGACAAGCCAAAGAGCGCGTCTGCGCACGAAGAAGAGGACGAGGAGAAATGACGGAGTTTAACCACAGTGAAGTTCTGGCAGAGCAGCCGGAAGCGTTGGCCGAGGACCAGCGTCCAGAGGTTGGACCGATTTCGGTGCTCCCGGACAATGATGGCGCCGGTTCGGCCGCGGCTGCCGTGCGTGAAGCCGGGGGAGAAGTAGCAGCGCTTTCGGATGCTACGCGGGGCTTGATCTACACCTCGCCAAGGGATGTGGAAACGCTCGTGCAGACGCTGGAGGCGCATCCTGACATCGGCTGGGTGCAGTTGCCGTTCGCCGGTATTGATAACTTCGCCAAGGCAATCACCGGCTTCGCGGAACAGGGCGTGCTCTTCACCTCAGCGAAGGGCGCCTATGCGCAACCCGTTGCCGAGCACGCACTCATGCTTACGCTCGCACTGCAACGTGATCTCGGCGTCCGACTCCGCGCCACGGAATGGGGAGAGAAGACTGGTCGTTCCCTTTACGGCGCCAATGTGGTGATCGTCGGTGCGGGCGGTATTGCGCTGGAGTACTTGCGGTTGCTGCGACCCTTTGGCGTGCGCAGCACGATCGTGCGCCGTCGTGCCACCGAGGTGGCGAGTGCTGACCGCACCGTGACCTTCGAGCAGTTTGACGAAGTCCTGGCCGACGCGGACGTGGTGATGCTCGCCGCCGCGGCTACCGAAGAAACTCGCTCACTCATCAACGCGAATCGACTCGCCGCCATGAAACCGAACGCGGTACTGGTGAATATTGCGCGCGGGCCGCTCGTGGATACCGATGCACTGGTGCAGGCACTCGACAACGGTGCAATCTACGGGGCGGGGCTCGACGTCACCGATCCCGAACCCCTGCCCGCCGGTCACCCGCTCTACTCGCACGAGCGCTGCATCATCACACCGCATGCGGCAGACACTCCCGATATGGTTCGTCCGCTCATTGCTGGCCGCATCCGCGACAACGTCCGAGCTTTCCTGGAGACGGGCGAATTCGTGGGTATTGCCGACCCAAAGATCGGCTACTAACCGCGGAAAGACCACCGACGACACGGGCACCGGCACCCGATTTCACTTCTGCTGAGAACTGGTGTTAGAGTATTCGAGTTGTCATCCCCGATAGCTCAATGGCAGAGCAGCCGGCTGTTAACCGGCAGGTTGTTGGTTCGAATCCAACTCGGGGAGCTCCATAAGAATCCGGGGTCTGCGAAGGCAGACCCCGGATTTTTCTTAACTGCGCCATCTGCAGCGCGGGCGTCACCGGTGCGTCACTTCCTGGTGGAAGAATGACGACATTTGCATTGCGTCTATCGACGTCGAACAAGGAGTATGGAGCAATTGGATACAAATCCAGAGGCTGAGCCAGCGATTCCCGATATAGATCGCTCCCAGACTGTCCTCAGTCGTGGTGCTTGGGCTCCTCAACCACGCACGCTCATTGACATTCTGCTGTCGACCGCAGCTGAGCATCCTGAAGCCTCAGCAATCGACGATGGCTCAGCAGCGCTGAGCTACGCACAATTGATTGACGAGGTTGATGCGACGGCCGCGGTGCTTCGAGCCCAAGGCGTGCGTGCCGGAGACCGCGTCGGAGTCCGCGTGGACTCTGGTTCACAATCGCTGTACATCGCGATTCTCGCCATCATGCGAGCCCGGGCCGCGTACGTCCCAGTGGATGCGGACGATACGGAAGAGCGCGCCGAACTCGTCTTCGGCGAAGCCAAGGTCGCGGGGATCATCACCAATGACGGCTTTCAGCCCAGCTTGCGGGACACAGACGAGGCAATCGCGACGAGCGTTGACGCTGAATCAGCCAGTAGCGCCGAATCGGACGACGGCGCTGAAGCTGCGCAGGTCGATCCCGCGCAGCCGGCCGAGGGGGAGGACTATCCGCAGCTGGAAGACGACGCGTGGATCATCTTCACTTCGGGCTCGACCGGTGTGCCGAAGGGTGTTGCGGTAACGCACCGTTCGGCGGCAGCATTCGTGGATGCCGAAGCAAACATGTTCCTGCAGAAGGATCCGCTCGGTCCGGGCGATCGCGTACTCGCCGGGCTATCTGTCGCATTTGATGCATCCTGTGAAGAAATGTGGCTTGCCTGGCGGCACGGAGCCTGCCTCGTTTCTGCACCGCGAGCCCTGGTCCGCTCCGGCGAAGATCTCGCGCAATGGCTCGTCCGTCAGAGCATCTCAGTGGTCTCTACCGTGCCGACGCTCGCAGCCATGTGGCCCGCCGAGACAATCGAGAATGTTCGCTTGCTCATTGTGGGCGGCGAGGCATGCCCGCCGGAGCTGGTGGCGAGACTCGTCGACGAAGACCGTGAGATCTGGAACACCTACGGACCCACCGAGGCCACCGTGGTCTCTTGCGCCTGCATCCTTGACGGCGTGAACCCGGTGAGTATCGGCCTGCCACTGGATGGTTGGGATCTCGCGGTGGTTGACCCGGAAGGCAATCGTGTTGCTCCGGGCGAACAGGGCGAACTCATTATTGGTGGCGTGGGGCTGGCACACTATCTTGACCCCGCCAAAGACGCCGAAAAGTACGCACCCATGCCGTCACTCGGTTGGGAACGCGCCTACCGTTCGGGCGACCTCGTTCGATTTGAAGAGTCGGGACTGATGTTCCTCGGTCGCGCCGATGACCAGGTCAAGGTCGGCGGTCGACGCATTGAGCTCGGTGAGGTGGAGAATGCCCTGCAGGACCTGCCAGGTGTGACGGCAGCGGCCTCCGCGGTACGGAAGACTGAAGCAGGAGTTTCGGTACTCGTTGGCTACCTCGTTGTCGAGGGCAATGATGGGGAACTCGACCGCACGCACGCCCGCGAATATCTCGCATCACGCCTCGCAGCAGGCGTGATGCCCCTGCTTGCCGTGGTGGATGAACTCCCTATCCGTACGTCGGGCAAGGTCGATCGAGCTGCCCTGCCGTGGCCGATCCCCGGGGCGGGAGCTGGTGAAGGGATCGAAAACGACCCGGAGCTCACCGATGCTGAGCGTTGGCTCGCCGAGCAATGGCAATCCGTGCTCGGTGTGCCGGTGCCCTCAACCCGCGCCGACTTCTTTGACCTCGGCGGAGGATCGCTCGCCGCTGCCCAGCTGGTGTCACGCATCCGTACGCGAGTGCCGGAATTCACCGTCGCCGACATCTACGATGTCCCTCGACTCGCCGCGATGGCAAAGGCAGTGGCGGCTACAGGCGCGCAAGCAGACCCTGACAGCTACCACCAACCACAACCCACGCCGCGTCGTACGCAGTGGGCACAAACCCTTGCCGGCATTCCCCTGTTTATTGCCAGCGGAGTTCGTTGGCTGCTCTACCTCCTCACCGCAGGTACGATTCTGCGCGCCATCGATGGGGAAGCCTTTGCCGTGCTTCCCGCGGTGCCCTGGTGGGTGCTTGTGATCGCATTGCTCGTGGTGTCGACGCCGTTTGGTCGGATGAGTATTGCGGTGATTGCGGCGCGACTGCTCCTGGCTGGCGTGAAACCGGGTGACTATCCCCGCGGCGGTGCCGTGCACATGCGACTCTGGCTAGCGGAGCAGTTTGCCACCCAAATTGACGCCGTGGGCCTGGCCGGAGCGCCGTGGGTCACGGTCTATGCGCGGGCCCTCGGCGCCAAGATCGCCCGCAACGTCAGCATGCACACGCTGCCACCGATTACCGGGATGCTCGAGGTCGGGCAGGGCTCGGCGATCGAACCGGAAGTGGATCTCACCGGCTATTGGATCGACGGAGACGTACTCCGACTGGGTGGCGTCCAGATCGGTGAGAACGTCACAGTGGGTGCACGCTCCACCCTCGCTCCTGGTACGCGGATCGATGATGGTGCGGAGATTGCACCGGGATCCTCACTCTTTGGGCGAGCAAAACACGACCAGCTTTGGGCAGGATCACCCGCCGTTCGCATTGGCGGCGCAAAGGATTCGAAGCGCCGCAAGGCACTCGATGGCTGGCCCGCAGAGCTGCCAAAACAAGGAGCGTTCTGGAAATTTGCCTACGGGCTGTCCTCCGTGGGCCTCGCTCTCTTGCCCTTTATTGCACTCACGGCTGGCGCACTTCCGGTGATCCGCGGTGTGCACGGTTCCGACACCCTCGGCCAAGCTGCCGGAGCGGCATTTGCATGGCTGATCCCCGGTGTCCTGATCGCCGGCCTCGTGTACGCCGGCGCCGTGGTAGTGCTCGTTCGCCTGTGTTCAATCGGCATGCACGAAGGCGTCTTCCCGGTCCACAGCCGAATCGGTTGGCAAGCCTGGACCACTGAACGCCTCCTCGATGCCGCGCGAAACTTCCTCTTCCCGATCTACTCCAGTCTGTTCACCTCCGCCTGGTTGCGGCTCCTGGGTGCAAAGGTGGGCAAGAACGTGGAGGCCTCCACGGTGCTATTGCTCCCCAAGATGGCGCGCATCGGTGACGGTGCATTCCTCGCCGATGACACGATGATCGCCTCATACGAGCTCCACCGAGGCTGGCTGCGCATCGGCCAGGTACGTATTGGTAAGCGCGCGTTCGTTGGCAACTCGGGTATGGCGGGTCCCGGGCACAAGGTGCCGAAAAACTCTCTCGTGGCAGTACTGTCGGTCGCTCCCACTAAAGCCAAGGCGGGCTCGTCTTGGATTGGCTCACCAGCGGCACGCATGCGGCGCGCGAGCCAGGAAGTGGAAGACGAACGGACTTACAGTCCAGGCGCAAAACTCCGGGTTGCCCGCACTATTTGGGAACTGTGTCGGATCGTGCCGGTGTTTGTTACCTGCGGACTGGGCCTGAGCATCCTGCTGACCTTTGCTTGGCTCTGGCCCCTGCTCGGCCCGCTCGCGACCCTGCTCCTTTCCGGCGTGGTCATGCTGGTCGCCGGAGCGGTAGCCGCTGCGATCACGACGATTGCCAAGTGGCTCATCGTTGGGCCAATTCGCCCGGGGGAGCACCCGCTGTGGTCTAGCTTTGTGTGGCGCACCGAAGTGAGTGACTGCTTCACCGAAATGCTCGCTGCCCCGTGGTTCGCCCGGTCCGCAATTGGCACTCCCGCGATGGCGGTATGGTTGCGTTCCCTCGGCGCGAAGATTGGCCACGGCGTGTGGTGCGATACCTACTGGCTACCGGAGCCTGACCTCGTCACCCTCGGTGACGGTGCCACCGTAAACCGTGGTTGCGTTGTGCAGACCCACCTCTTCCACGACCGGATCATGAGCATCGACACCGTCGAACTCGGAGCGGGCGCAACACTCGGACCGCACAGTGTTATTCTTCCCGCAGCTACGATTGGCGCCCACGCCACGGTAGGACCGGCTTCGCTCGTGATGCGCGGTGAAGCAGTACCCGTCGGGTCGCGCTGGAGCGGCAACCCCATCGGTCCCTGGCGCGCTGTTAAAGTGCGTCCATACCAATCCACCCACTAATTGAGCGAGCACGCTGAAATACCCCGATGACGTTTAAACTCCCGATCCTTGACACACGTCCGAACGCCTATATGACCGAGTCGGGGGACACTCGTTACGCCGTCGCCCAATATCGACTCGAGCTTGACTACACCC
This sequence comes from Gulosibacter sp., assembly GCF_052090685.1. Lineage (NCBI taxonomy): Bacteria > Bacillati > Actinomycetota > Actinomycetes > Micrococcales > Microbacteriaceae > Gulosibacter > Gulosibacter sp. The sequence goes on from NZ_JBQDBE010000001.1 coordinate 299,700, forward strand.
CGCGCACAAACCGACTCGAAGGAACCGCGACCCTACGCATCCGCGTACTCGAGGACACCAAGTCGCTGCGGGTGGATTTGATCGGGCTCAAGGCATCAAAGGTGCGGGTAGACGGATGGCTGCATCGGCAGGTGACCCACAGTCGGCGACACCTCCAGATCAAATTCGATCGGATATTGCTGGTCGGCGAAGAACTCGACCTCGCCATTGAGTATGCGGGCAGGCCCGCTCCCACTCGCTCGAAGTGGGGGAAAATTGGTTGGGAAGAGCTCGACACCGGGGCACTCGTAGCCTCGCAACCCACCGGTGCCCCGACGTGGTTCCCCTGCAACGACCGAGTCGATGACCGGGCGACGTACGAAGCCCTGTTTACCTGTGATCGAGAGTTTTTTGTGGCGATGACCGGTGCACAGGGACCGGTCACCTCCCGAGGCGGTAAGCGCACGTGGACCTTCAGTAGTTCCGTCCCGACCGCAACCTATCTGGTGGCCCTGCATGTGGGGGAGTATCGCGAGTATTCGCTTGGGGACGGCCGCATCCTGACCCCCGCTTCGCAATGGCCACGGGTGAGAACTGCATTTGCTCCGATTCCCCGGATGAAGGATGTGTTTGAGGATTGGTTTGGTGAGTATCCGCAAGAGGATCTCACGACCGTGGTTACCGCGGAAGAACTTGAGATCCCACTTGAGGCGCAGGGGATGGCGACGTTTGGTATCAACCACTGCGCGCCTAAAGAACAGCGCCTGCTCGCACACGAGCTCGCGCACCAGTGGTTTGGTAACAGCGTAGATATTCGTCGCTGGTCAGATATCTGGCTCAATGAAGGGTTCGCGTGCTTCGCGGAGTGGGTCTGGTCGGAGGCTTCCGGTGGCCCAAGCATCGAAGTATGTGCGAACCAGCACTACGCCGAGCTCGCGCGCAAATCGAAAGACCTCCTGCTCATCGACCCGGGCGAACACGACCTCTTCGATGATCGGGTCTATAAGCGCGGCGCGCTGCTGCTTGAAACGCTACGCCGGATGCTCGGGAATGAGTCTTTCCGAGTCCTGATGCGCCGCTGGGCGGTCGAATATAAGCACCAGCTCGTTACCAGCGAGGACTTCATTGCCCTCGTTGAGGAGGTCGGTGGCATCACCGGTCAGGACGACGTCTGGAAGAAATGGCTCTACGACCGCGCACTGCCACCGCTGATCGCACCAGCTACGCCCTAGCGCTGGATCGCGACGGACAGAAATAGTGCTTCCGGTGTGGTGGGGAGCACGTGATCAATGAACTCGAAGCCGGATGGATCCGGCAGCTCCCACTCTCCGCGAAGGCCGGTGCCACGCGCCTTGGCGATGGCTTCCAGCCGGGTCCAAGTGTAGACAGCCGCGGTACTTGAATATTGATCGAATGGGATGCTCGCGAGTGATTCCGCGATCGCGGCGCGAGTGCGCGCGGTATTGAACTCGGCATCGATTCCGAAGGCTCGGGTCTGGGCCGGCGCGCAGGCGACGACCGCGAACTGCCCTGCGTAGCTCACACTGACCAGCGGCGCGACCGCATCGGGTACCAGCACCCGCAGCGGACCGTGGTCTTCCGCCCCGCAGACCGGACACTCTTGGATGAACGTGGCCGCAGGCGTCGTCGTCGCGGGCAGGTCGTGAGCGGTCAGAGAATGACCGCGCGAGTTCTCACCGAGCAGTGACCGCAAGAGCTCGCGAGACACCTGGCGCCGGGGAGTTCCTTGAGTATTCGCCCAAGCAATGCGGATTCCGCCAGCGAGCGAGGTCGTTCCCATCGCATCCATGCTCGAATCGTACCGGCGAAGGATGCCGATGCTGATTCTGTGGGTTTCCCACAGCCGAATCGACCGAATTCCCGCAAAGGAGCATAATCGGGCGAGTGAATATGTGGTTTCAGTGGATCCTTGCCCTCTTCGTTCGAAGCCGACGCCTACCTCGGCTCGACCTCACCGCGGTTTCGCGGATGCGCTATCGGGTCTTACCGACCGATGTCGACCTGCTCATGCATATGAACAATGGCCGCTACCTCTCTTATATGGATCTGGGACGCGTGGATCTCACGGAACGTACCGGGCTGAGCCGGGCCTTGACGAGTCACGGCATCCACGCCGTTGTCGCCTCCAATACGATGAGTTATCGGAAGTCGCTGAATCTTTTTCAGGCGTTCACGCTCGAGTCCCGACTGATCGGTACGGATGAGCGCGCGTTCTATATTGAGCAGCGTTTCGTTGTTAACGGTGAAATCTACGCCCGCGGGGTCGTACGCGGACGGCTCATTCAAAAGGACGCCGGTGCGCTGAAGACCACAGACCTCAAAGCAGTGACCGGGCACGACTGGACGGCGTGGGAGGTTGACCCGGAGATTGCACAGTGGGCCGAGCAGTTCCGTCTCCCACCGAGGATGGCGGAGGCACCGAGTGTGTGGCCGGCGCCATCCAAGTCGGCACCATCTTCGTCGCCGCGTCGGTAGCTTCCTCATCGCGCCCAGTGGAACGGGAGCGCGCGGTGATTATCGAGGGAATGAGCAGAAGCTGAAGAACGCTCACAGAATCTTGGGGGAGCGGGAATAGTGTGCGACTGCAGGCGTTGTAATTCTATGTAAACGCATAGAAAGATCCCAAAAGGAGCGTGCCATGCAGTTCGGAATCATGTCGGTCAGCGACGTAACCCGTAACCCGATCACCGGTGAGACACCCAGCGAAGCAGAACGCATCCGCGCCGCCATCGCGATCGCCAAGAAGACCGAAGAGGTCGGGCTTGATGTCTTTGCCATCGGCGAACACCACAACCCGCCGTTCTTCTCTTCTTCGCCCACAACCCTGCTGGCTGCGATTGCGGCCCAGACCGAGCGAATTATCCTCACCACCTCGACAACGCTCATCACGACCAATGACCCGGTTCGCATCGCGGAAGAATACGCGATGCTGCAGCACGTCTCCGGCGGCCGCATGGACCTGATGCTCGGGCGCGGAAATACCGCTCCCGTGTACCCCTGGTTCGGTAAGGACATTCGCCAGGGTCTGCCGCTCGCACTCGAGAGCTACAACCTCTTACACCGCCTCTGGCGCGAGGACGTTGTTGACTGGGAAGGGAAGTTCCGCACAGCGCTGCAAGGATTCACTTCGACACCGCGCCCGCTCGATGACGTTCCACCGTTTGTGTGGCACGGTTCGATCCGCACGCCTGAGATTGCCGAGCAGGCGGCCTATTACGGCAACGGCTTCTTCCACAACCACATCTTCTGGCCGACCGACCACGCGGTTCGCCTCGTAAACTTCTACCGCGAGCGCTTTGAACACTACGGTCACGGCACCAAGAAACAGGCAATCGTGGGACTCGGCGGTCAGGTGCACATTGGCAAGACCACGCAGTCGGCGTTCGAGGAGTTCCGCCCATACTTCAACGAAGCACCGGTCTACGGTCACGGCCCCACCCTCGAACAGTTCTCTTCCGGCACCCCGCTCGCCGTCGGCAGCGTGCAGGAAGTGATTGACAAGATTCTCACGTTCCAGGAATCCGTCGGTGATTATCAGCGGCAGCTCTTTTTGCAAGACCACGCCGGCCTGCCTCTGGAAATGGTGCTTGAGCAGATTGAACTTCTCGGCACAGAGGTCATCCCGGTGGTGCGCAAGGAAATCGCATCGCGTCGCGACACCGAATCGGCGGATGCGCCAACGCACGCTTCGCTCGTCAAGGCCAAGTACGGTGACGCCGCACCTCGTCAGCCGCGCCCGGCAGCGAACCGAGGCGATAACGTCACCGGCGGCTCGCCCTATATCGACCTCCAGGGTGGCGACGAATAGTCTCCGCTGCCGCCGCATCCACCACCAGCTTGAATAGGAATGGCTCACTCGAAATGATTGAAACCAACCCCACAGAATTTGCCACCGACCACGTGTACAACCTCGTGGTGGTCAATGCCGGAACATCGAATCCGTCATCGACTGCCATGCTCGCCGAGAAGACGCGCGAATGCCTCTCCCAAGCTGCGATGGATGAAGGAGCTGAACTACGAATCTCGGTGATCGAGTTACGTGATCTCCAAACTGAGATCGGCAACGGACTCGTGAGCGGATTGAGCGGTCCCGGGATTGAGCAGGCGAATGACACGATCTCGAAGGCGGATGGCGTGATTGTCGCGACCCCGGTGTTCAAGGCCGGTTCCTCCGCACTGTTTGACGGATTCTTCCAGCTGCTGGAACGGGATGTGCTGATCGGGACTCCGGTGGTGCTTGAAGCCACCGCGGGTACCCCTCGCCACGCACTCGTCGTTGACGGCCAGATGCGCTCGATATTTGCCTATATGCGTGCCCTCGTGGTGCCCACGTCCTTGTTTGCAGCAAGCGAGGACTGGAATGATCCTGCGCTCACTCGCCGGATTCGGCGAGCATCCCGCGAATTGTGGATGCTGATGAAATCGCGATTCTCGCGGCAGCTTCGCGAATCAAACTGGGATAGCTACCAGCACGACTACGGCAGTGCGAATAGCGGCGATGACATTGATCTCAACACTGATCTGATGAAACTCGCAACCGGTGGCAGCGCGATCTAAGCCCTGAACACATCCACACCGTTCGCGATCCGGCGACGTACGAGCCAGGATTCAACCAGGAGCGTGGCCGTGACGATCACCGCACCGATGACGAACCAGAGAATCGTCACCCCCACATCGGCACCGGGGGCTTCGAGCACGCGGTCCTCGGTTTGCCAGGGCCACAGCGCGCGAATCGATCCGACCATCAATCCGGTCATGATGGCGAGGGAGATTCGCCGCTGATGGTTTAAGAGCCACTGGAGTCCGCGGACAAACAGTGCGAAACCGATCACCATGCCCAACAGAAAGGTGCCGAGGTACGCAAAATCGCGATTATTCACCGCGGCGAGCGTTGGCTCGTAGAGCCCAAAGAGCAGCAGGATGAAGGAACCCGACATGCCCGGGATCGCGAGCGCGCAGACAGCCACGGCACCCGCGAGCATCACAATCACAAGACTCGGGTCGGACATGGTGCCGCCCGGCAGACCGGTGAACCAGAATGCGAGCACCGCGCTCGGGATCGCGAGTGCCCACTCGCGCCAGGTCCAGCGGCCGCCAACCATCCGCGCGGGCACCCACAGGGCGATCACAATGAGTCCGGCGAAAAATGCCCGCGATTGCACGGGGTACGCTTCGACGATCGGTGCGATGGTTGCAGCTGCGGCAAGGAGCCCGGCAATCATGCCAACCCCGAGGGGGATCAGGAGTGGCCAAGCAACCTGACGGAAGTGCTCTTTCGACTTTTTCAGCCCACGACCGCGTGGCGGATCAATGACCAGGTGCACTACGCCGCGGACAAACTCACTGGCCGAGTCGATGAGCCGCTCGTACACACCGATGATGAGCGCGACGGTGCCACCGCTCACACCCGGAATGATTTCAACCACACCGATGAGCGCGCCGCGAATGAGGTCGATGAGGGTGCGCAGCAGCGTATTCATGAGCGCCTTTCGCCGGAGCCGAGTGAAAAGACCAAGGGCAAGGTTAGCCCAGTGGCAGCGTCCTGTGGCGTGGGCATTCTCGAAGACCGTGCTAGCCGACCTATGGTTCTAGCGCCGCTTCCAATTCCTCCCAAGCGGCAGAGTCAAGCAGTCCGATCACCGCATCCAAGCCATCGCACTCGAGCAGGACGATGCTGCGCGGCGCATCTGTGTGCGCAATGGTCCTGAGGAGGTCACTGAGACTCGCTTCCGGGATGCGATTGGCAGCCGAGTAGACGGTGTGGACCTCCGGCTTGCCGTCGGAGACATATCGGAGCGTCCATTCATTGGGCGATTCGGCCGGATCGACAAAGGCGCTTTCATAGCGACTCGCATTGCCACTGAGGGCGACTACTGCGTCGATCACCTCCACGAAGGGCGGCTCAAACTGCCCGATGAGCGAGGTTGATTGCGCGCGACCGGTATGACGGAGTACTTCGACAACGATTTGCCGATCAGTCATTTCTCGATCGTGGACGATCCGCTCGATAATTGCCGTGGCCGAATCCTCGTCGGGGATGGCGGTATCGGGCACAATCGATCGCAGCAGCGCGGTCACCGCGTCAAACCGAGAACGTGCCGAGGGCGTCTCATTAATCACTCGTTGTTCACGATCACTCAGTGCCCTCAGTGCGGTGCGAGACACCGATACGTCTGCTCTTGTGATGGCAAGCAACGCAGCTTGCGCATTCCTCCCCACACTCGCTTCGAGTGCGTGCACGAAGGCGGCGGCATCCGTGGTTGGTGTTTCCCAAAAAGAATCGGAACGAGCAAGTTCAATAAGTCGATTCGCAACGCCCACCGAGCGCACTCGAGCGATGAGATTGCAAGTGGCGATCCAGCGGGTGGGCGCGAATCCGGGCCGAGACTCCTCAATCGGTGCCTCGTCAAGTGGAATGTCAACACCCCACTGCGCGAGTACCGTTCGCTGAATCTCGGGGCGGTTTGGCGTCGCTACGGTTGCGGTTTCCAAAGCTCGGTCTGCGAAACTCTCGCCAAGAGTTGCACTTGAGCTGCCCGCGGTGCGCTCGATTGCGACTCGCCGCAGCGGCAAATAGAGTTCCCCCTGATCGTCAAGTTCAAAACGGTGTGCCGCCGCGAGCAGGGTAAACGGTAGGTCCGCCTCTTCATCGAGATACCGCCGCAGACCTCCCAGAATCCGCTCGCCAAATACTTCCGCGACCGGACTTTGCGGTCCGAGTGCGGCATCGAACCGGCCGATTTCATCGGGATAGGGTTCCGAGCGCGCCGCCGCCATTGACTCGAGGGCGCGTGTATCGGCAAAGGCTTCTGCCAGAATCACTGCGATTGCGGCCAACTGGTCTCGATGCTCACCGGTGCGGATGCCGAGCCAGCGGCGGACCGCGTATCGATGCGCGGCATCCTGCCCACTGGAAATAATCGTGATGCCTGCAGATTCAGGGTCGAGCGCGACGGTGGGATTATCGAGCAGCTCACGCCACAGTGCACGACTCATACGTGACCTCAGACTTGCTCAACGGAATCTCCAAATGCGAATGAAATGAATAACGACTCGCGCACTGCGAACGATGACACATCCGATTAACTGCAGGTAAACATCCATGCAAATTCTTCGCGTCGATAGTGAATCCGAAGAGGAATTGTCTGCGGCCGGGTCAGGCCTTTAAGCCCTGCCCAATTTTGAATCGATACGATCAGCAAGACGAGTGGTTTGTTTGACTATTCGTAATCTCACCAAAGGAGCAAGACAGCATGTCGGTCGTAGTTATTAACGCAATCTCGGTTCCCGAAGGACAGGGTCAGGAACTCGAATCTCGATTTGCAGCGCGCAAGCACGCTGTCGATAGCTCGCCGGGATTTGAGGGATTTCAGCTCCTTCGCCCCACGGCCGGTGAAGATCGCTATTTCGTGGTGACCACCTGGGCCACTCGCGAAGATTTCGAGAATTGGCGTGAGAACGGAGCAGCTGCGGCCCACGGTGCCTCCTCGGATAAGAAGCCGGTAGCCACGGGGGCAGAGCTTCTCGAATTTGAGGTCGTTGACCTCTAGCCGGTGTCGGGGGATTTCGGGGGTCTCGTGTGGTTACAGCGGGAGGAAGCTGACGACGAGACCACCGAGGAATCCAATAATGAGCGCCGCGGAAATCGACGCCACCGTGACGCGCACTCGCGCGCGACCGTGGTCTGTGATCAGAAACCGTGGTGCCAACCATTCAAAGAAGAAGAACACGAGTGCGCCGATAATGAGGCCGAGGCCCAGGTAATACGCAATCGTGCTTTGCACGAATGTCGGCAGCCAGTTCGCCGTTATTGGCACAAGCACCGTGAGTAGTACCAGCGTCACAATCAGCCGCAGCGCGATTCCAGTTGGACCGGAAAGCCAGCGCCATCCCGGTTGCGAGACGCGCATTCGCTTCTCAAGGGCGCTAAAGGTGCGATTGCGCCAATCGCGGTCTGAGGATGTGACCTCGAGCGAGCAGCCAGTGTTCTCATCAAACTCGATGCGGATGCGCTTGGATGCGTCGAGTCTTCCGCGAAGGTTGATGCTGATGGGCAATGCGGCCGATTCGCGCAGCAGCGTGGTCACTTCTTCGGCAGTACCGCTGAGCCCAAGCTCAGTGTCTTTAGACTCCCGCGCCTGTACTTGCACTTTGGCCTCGGGGCCATCGAGTTCCCACCGCAGACGTGCCCAGTTCTTGGTGTCTTCGCGGTACAACTCATTCGAGTAGCGACGGCTTTCATCGAGGTCATCTCCCGCCAAGGGGTACTGTGCCAGTTCTTCGGCAAGCCGTTCCTCATGAATCGTTCGCGCCGAATCCCAGTCCTGCTGCATCCACAGCTCCGCCTCAGTGGCGAGGTCCTCGAAGTGTTCGTAGCTGCCGCGCCAAGTAAGACCGCGCGCACTCAGGGTGCGTACGGTCGTTAGGTTCGGTGGGCTCTGCTCGGTCACGCATCAACATTCGCACAAAACAGTGGTCCGGTCATATCCGGCGCGCGACTGATTCCAACAAGAGTGTGTTCCATCAGCGGCGCGACGGTCATCCCTCGAGGTTGTCGATACCCGGTGTCCACGACTGCCCCGGCTGTACCCAGCCACGCTTGCGCATCACCTTGAAGGCCTGCTTCCACAGGGGCAGCTTGAGCCGGTCAACATAGATCACTCCGTCGAGATGGTCATATTCGTGCTGCAGGATGCGCGCGAACCACCCGGAGGCTTCAAGCGTGTAGGGCTTGCCGTCAAGATCGCGTGCACGCAGGAGCGCGTATTCGGCGCGACGCAGCGGGAATCGCTCGCCAGGCACCGACAGGCAACCCTCTTCCTCATCCTCAGTCAGTTCCTCGAGCGATTCGGGAGGTGCCGGGGAGATCCATAACTGCGGATCGATTGCAACGCCGCGAAGTACCTCGCCGCTCTCGTCTTCCCAGGAATAGGTGAATAAGCGCTTGTTCACGCCGACTTGAGGTCCGGCCAAGCCGACTCCCGGAGCGAGGTCCATCGTCTCGTACATGTCGGCGACAAGCGTGCGGATGTCCTCGGTGATCTCACCAACGGGTTCGGCGGGCTTGTGCAGGACGGTTTCGCCATAGATTCGAATCGGCAGAATTGTCATGGAGCAAGGGTACCGACAGGGCACCCAATGATTGTGCTCGTAGACTCCGGTTTGTGGATTTCCAGTCGCTTATTGTTCTCGCCGCCCCACTTGAGACGGGCCTTACGCCCTTTCAGATGATTGGTATCCCTATTGCCATCGCCGGTGCGGTGCTGATGTCGCTCTCCGCGATGCTCCAGCACCGCGGGGTTTCGAAAGTGGATGAACAAAGCGGCTCCAAAGGTGCCGACGGCTTGGGCATCCAGCAATTTCTGCAACTCTTGCGCCGGCCAAGCTGGTTGTTTGGGACGCTGCTTATCGGCGTGGCAATACTGCTGCAGCTCGGCGCATTACTCTTTGCGCCACTGGTGGTTGTGCAGCCCCTGGGTGTGGTGTCGCTCATTGTCACCACGTTCATTGCAGCCAAGCAGACAAAAATTCCACTTCGACGCGGAAAGATCATTGCCGTGCTCACGAGCGTGGTGGGAATCGCCGGGTTTGTGACCGTTGCCTCCACCGTCGCTACCGATTCACCCGTCACCGAGCGGGAAGTGTTTACCGTGCTCATTATCGCGGGGGTGGACGTGCTGCTTACCGGTGCGGCCTTCCTCGCGCTTCGTCACACAAAGTTTCGGAATCTGTTTTATATCGTTGCCGGCGGTGCACTCTACGGATTCGTGGCGACATTCGCCAAAGTCATCCTCGCTCGACTTCGCACCGAAGGGTTCGACAGTTTGGTGCTGCTGTGCCTGGTTGGCTTGCTCTTGACACTGGTGGTCGGCGGTTATTTCGTGCAAACCGCATACGCATCCGGCAGCACGGAGATGGTGATTGCCGGGCTCACGGTGGTTGATCCGATCGTGGCAGTCACGATCGGAATCGCAGTGCTCGGTGAGGTTGCGGGAGCAACGCTGCTGACCTATGTGCTCTTCGTCGTGTTTGGCGCGATCGCCGTAGCCGGCGTTTTTTTGCTGGAGATCAATCAGTCGGAGGCCGAAATTCGTGCGGCCCGGAGGCGTGCGCTCGGGGTTGCGACGGGAGCACTCACGGTGCCACCAGAAGAGTCTTCTGGAAAACCCGAATGATTTCACAACAATGGTCGTGGCAAACTCGATACTTCAGTCGCAGGGCGTGATGACGACAAATTCGCGGGATGGCAATTAGGCTGATGCGAACGTCGGAGCAGTGCGTCAGCGTCTCCGACAACGATCCACACCGAGGAAACTGAGATTTTGCCTGACCTACCGCAATCAAACTCAAAAGACGGTCCCATGCGGATCCTGATCGCGGGCGATACCTTTCCGCCGAATGTCAACGGGGCGGCGAAGTTCACTGTCAACTTGGCGGCCGAGATGGCAGCGCGAGGCCACGACGTGCATGTCGTGGTTCCAGCCGCATCCCGACGTCACGGGACGTGGCGGGAACAATACGACGGTCAATCAATTCAGGTACATCGGCTTCCCTCGGACCGCTGGTGGCCCCACGACTGGCTACGCTACGTGAAACCGTGGCGGGCCCGTACGCACATGCGTCGCGTACTTGATGAGGTGAAGCCCGATGTCATTCACTACCAGTCCGCCGTCGTGCTGGGCCGCGCTGCCGTTCGCGAGGGCGCTCCACGAGGCATCCGAATCATTGGTACGAACCACCTGATGCTCGAGAACATCCTCGAGCACACGCTGCTGCCGCAGCCACTGCAAAAGGTTGGCTCCAAGATTTGGTGGGCCGATGCGCACAAAACCTTTGACGCAACGGCAGCACTCACCACGCCAACTCGACGGGCTGCGGATTTCCTTGAGCGCAATGGCAATCTCGATCGCGTACTCGCCATCTCCTGTGGGTTGCGTGCAAGCGACTACTCCCCGAAGTTTGGCGCGAAGAAGCCCCCGCGAATCGTGTTTGTGGGCCGCATCACCGGTGAGAAGCAGATCGACGTACTTATTCGTGCGTTCGCGAAACTCAACCCGAAGCTCGGTGCAAAGCTGGAGATCGTCGGTGGGGGAGACCAGAAAAACGCCCTCGAGAAGCTCAGTCGTGAATTAGGCGTGGCTGCGGACACCACCTTCCACGGCTACGTCACCGATGAGGAACTGCGGCAGATCTACTCGGACGCGAGCGTGTTTGCGATCGCCTCCATCGCCGAACTGCAGTCGATCGCAACGATGGAAGCCATGGCGTCTGGGCTTCCGGTTGTTGCAGCCAACGCCATGGCGCTACCGCACCTCGTCCACCACGGCGAGAACGGGTATCTCTTCCGCGCCGGGGATGTCGCCGACCTTCAACTCGCACTTGAACGAGTTTTGGAGATGTCGCAAGAAGAACGCGATCGGATGGGACGCAATGGTTTGCGGATGGTCCAGGATCACGATATTGACTCGACAATGAACCTATTCGAGCGTCTCTACCGGGGAGAATCCACTGCGGATGTCGGTCTTGATTCATGGAACGAGCAGGACGACTCTCTCGATAATGTTGTCGAGGCAGTGACGGGTTCGATTCCAACGGTGAACCGAGGCGCCAAAGACAACGACCGTTAACCTGCGGGTAACCGGAGGACCTGCATTTTGTTATCTGTTTGCGATGAAGTCTGCGCGTTGCGTGTGGTGTACACCAACCAATCTGACATTTTTACTCGTGAACTGAGGATGACTAATGCAACTCTCTGCCCGAACTCGGCGCGGAAGTGTGGCACTCATTGCTGCACTCGGCCTCGCCGGGACACTTATTGCGGCGCCCACACAGGCGCAGGCCGCAATCGGTGACGAATATCTCAACGGCGCTTCGGCCTGGAACGTCTGGACCGCAGGAACCGATCCCGTCAGCGACGGAAACACGCTCGACTGGACTCTCCCAGAATTTGATGACAGCGCCTGGACACCCGGCGCAACCGGCACCATGGGACACGAACCCAGCGGCGGTGCACCGGCGATTGAAACACCGTTTGAACTCAACCACCCGGGCACCAGCGACTCGATCGAGACTTTCTTCCTCCGTACCACAGTAGATATCCCAGCTGAAGACCTTGAGGCTGCAACCGGATTCGACGTGAAGACGCGAGTCGATGACGGGATTGCGGTCTACGTCAACGGTGTCGAGGGCTTCCGCACGTACACGCTCGACGGCCAGGATCTTGCTGCGAACAACATCCAGTACAGCAACGGTCAGACCGGCGACTACGAGCAGACCAACTTCACGCTCGACCCAGCGCTGTTCGTAGCTGGTGAGAACACCATCGCGATCTCGCTCCACAACCGTTCGGCTGGCAGCTCCGACATCTTCTTCGAAATGCAGAGCCTCGTGTCGAGCGACTACGTACCGCCGGCTCCGCCGACGATCACCGAGCTCGGTCTCAACGTTGGCTCGGATGAATCCTCGGTCAACCTTAACTGGATGACCAGCCATGACGGTGCCGAACAGGTGCAGTTTGCACCGGCATCCGCGGGTGCAGAATTCCCTGCGGACCAGACCACCGTGGTTGAAGCAACCCACACCGACGACGCGTACAACGACCTGCGTGCCGGGGTTGCGACGGTCACCGGCCTCGAAGCGAACAGCGACTACATCTACCGCGTGGGTAGCGAAGAAGCTGGCTGGTCAGATGTCTACGAATACTCCACCGAAACCTTCGGCGACGAGTTCAACTTCACCTACTTCGGTGACGCCCAGATCGGTTCCTCCGGTGATGTTGAGCGTGACACGGCTGGCTGGAACAACGCGGTCAGCGCATCCAACACGCTCTTCCCCAACACCTCGTTCATGATCTCCCTGGGTGACCAGGTGGAGACCGCGGGTAACTACAACGAGTACCAGGGCTTCTTCAGCCCGAACGGAGTCCGTGAGGTGCCATTTGGTGTGAATGTGGGTAACCACGACACCAACAGCGTTGCCTACGATCAGCACTTCAACATGCCGAACGTCGCAGACCGCAACCACTGGTACAAGCACAACAACGTTCTCGTCCTCTCGCTCGATTCGAACCAAAACAACGCTTCGGACATCGCAGACCACAAGGCATTCATTGAAACCACGATTGCCGAGCAGCGCGATGACTCGATCGACTGGACGATCGTCACCTGGCACCACTCGGTATACAGCCAGGCAAATCACTGGGATGACGCCAACGTTGAGCGCCTTCGCGAAGGCCTGACCCCGGTCATGTCGGAACAGGGCGTGGACGCAGTGCTCGCCGGACACGACCACATCCACACTCGTTCATACCTCATGAATGGTGACACCCCGGTCGTGCCCGAGGCACAGCCGGCAACCGGCGACGTGCTCGCTCCTGCCGAGAATGAGGTCCTCTACCTGACGGCCAACTCCTCGAGCGGCTCAAAGTTCTACGCCTTCCACGACCCCGCCGGTGAAGGTGAGCAGTACTGGACCGCAAAGTGGAACCAGGACAACAACCCTGACTTCACCAACGTCCAGGTCAGCCCCACCGAGCTGACTTTTACCACCTATAACGTCAACGGTCTCCAAGTTGTCGACAAGGTGACGCTCACCCAAGAAGCTGACGAGACCCCGGGTCCGACTGAGACACCAGGTCCGACCGACACTCCTGAGCCCACCGACACCCCGGAACCCACTGAGACGCCTGGGCCAACCGACACGACCGAACCCACCGAGACCGGTACTCCGGTCCCGACCGGCACCGACGAGCCAGAACCCACCGAAACCGATGGTGAGCAGCAGCCAGCTGCATCGGTGGTGCTCGACCCCGAGACCGTCAACCAGGCTGACTCGGCCGCTGGCATCAAGTACACCGGCTCGAACTTTGGCGAGGGCACCGTTCGCATCGAGTTGATCGAGCCCAACGGTGAAGTTGCCGTCATCGAAGAGGCCGGCGAGGTTATCGACGGCGCATTCAACGGCACGATTATCTACGGCCCAGAGGGCGAAGAAACTGGCGAGCCCATGCCCGCCGGTACGCACACCGTGCGCTTCATCCAGGAGACCGCCGACGGTGAGCAGATCCTCGTTGTCGCCACCTTCGAAGTGATCGCTGACGGCTCCGGCCCCATCTCAACCCCGACTCCGACGGAAACGGACCCCGCTGGCGGTTCCGATGACGACGGTGGTCAGGACGACAATGGCGGTAAGGGCGACAACGGCAACGACTACGGCAACAATGACCACGAAGGTGGCCTGGCACAGACCGGTGCCGACCACCTCGTGATCATCCTCGCAATTGCAGCACTCATCACCCTCGCAGGTGCCGGCGTGCTCGTGATGCGTCGTCGGGCTTCGCTCTAAACCTCACGTAGGTAGCAACAACCCAACGAGAACGAAGGCGGGATGCATCCGGAACTACTCCGGGTGCATCCCGCCTTCGCGTCGCTCAGACAGTGCGCGGGGCGTCAGGATTCTTCCGCGCGACGTTGAAGCTCGGCTTCGACACGTTCGACCTTGCCCTGGATCTCTCCGGTGTGTCCCGGGCGAATATCTGCCTTGAGCACGAGCGACACGCGCGAACCATAGCGGCCGATCTCATCCGTCGCAGCTTTCAACACCGCCATTACCTCCTCCCAATCACCCTCAATCGTGGTGAACATCGCGTCGGTCTGATTCGGCAGGCCCGAAGCACGCACCACTTCGAGCGCTGCGGCAACGGCGCGATGGTAGGAGCCGGGTTCATCGGCAAGCACGGAGTCATCGGACGGGGGACCGGAAGGGGCAATTGAGAATGCTGCAATCATGCTCAATAGTGTGGCGGCTGAAGATGCAACTTCGCATGAAGACACGAGTCCACGGCAGAATAGACGCATGACACCAGCGATCCGCGACAGATCACAGCTTCCTGATGCCCACCGTGTGGTGGTAAAGATCGGCTCCTCGTCGTTGACGCGAACGGATGGTCGCCTGAACGTCCCGGCCCTTCGAAAGCTCGTGGATGTGCTCGCGGAAGAGGTCTCTCGCGGCAAGCAAATCGTTCTAGTTACGTCCGGTTCAATCGCAGCGGGATTCATGCCGCTCGGTCTCGATAAGCGGCCAACCGATGTGAGTACCTCGCAGGCGGCCGCAGCCGTCGGTCAATCTGCGCTGATGTCCACCTACACCGACGCCTTCGGCGCCTATGACATACAGGTCGGTCAGATTCTTATGACCGCCGGGGACACCGTTCGCCGCTCGCGCTATCGTCACGCGCTGCAGGTCTTCGAGCGACTTCTCGAGCTCGGTGCCGTGCCAATCGTGAACGAAAACGACGCACTGGCAACAAGTGAGCTGCGCTTCGGTGATAATGATCGGCTTGCTGCCTTGGTCGCGCAGCTCATTGGCGCGGACGCACTCGTGTTGCTCACGGATGTCAATGGCCTCTATGACGCGCCGCCTTCGCATCCGGGGGCCAAGCGCATCGCCGTGGTCGAGCACATGACGGATGTGGCCGGGGTGGAAGTGACCGGACGTGGTTCTTCCTTTGGCACCGGTGGCATGATCACGAAACTGCAGTCTGCGGAGATGGCGACAGTCACCGGCATCCCGGTTATGCTCACCCGCGCTCAGGATGTTGCGGCCGCGTTGGCGGGCGAGGATGTTGGCACCTGGTTCCGTGCCACCGATGAGCGGCGAACGCGAAGAAAGGTGTGGCTCGAGCACGCCGCCCAGATGACCGGTCGACTGGTGATTGATCAGGGTGCCGTGCGTGCACTTCGCGACCGTGGCGCATCTCTGCTCGCCGCTGGTATTCGAGAGATCCGCGGTGACTTTGCCACCGGTGACCCCGTCGAGATCGTTTCGGAGGAGGGTGAGCTGATTGCCCACGGACTCACCGCCTATGACTCAATTGAACTCCCACGCATGCTCGGTCGCTCGACCGCTGAAATGGTTGAGGATCTGGGTGAGGACTACGGGCGATCGATCGTGCACCGTGACGATCTCATCCTGGTGCGCAATACCGTGACGGATGTGGTGACCGGCAGTGGCCTGCCCGTCGCTGATTAGTCAGTGCGTGGCCGCTAGACTCGGGGCATGACGAACACGACTACGCCCGATGCTGCCCTCGATGCTTCGACCGAATCAGAAGTACGCGATATCGCGAAGCGTGCCAAGGTGGCTGCCCGATCACTGCAGAATGCGACGAGCACCACGAAAAACGCGCTGCTCGAAGCAATCGCCAGCGCGCTGATCGACAACGCTGCGGAAATCGTCACGGCGAATGCGGAAGATATGGCACGTGGTCGTGAACGCGGCCTCACCGAGGGCTTGCTCGATCGACTCGAGCTGACCGTGCCACGGATCGACGGGATAGCTGCGGCACTCCACGAAGTGGCAACATTGCCCGACCCCGTCGGCGAAATCGTACGGGGTTCAACACTGGCGAATGGTCTGAAACTGAAGCAGATCCGTGTGCCCATGGGCGTCGTTGGCATGATTTACGAGGCGCGACCGAATGTGACCGTCGATGCGGCCGCGCTTGCCCTGAAATCGGGGAATGCGGTGATTCTCCGCGGTGGTTCTGCCGCACTGGAATCGAATCGCAAACTCGTGCAGATCATCGGCGACACGCTCGAGGCCCAGGGCCTGCCTCGCGATCTGGTGCAGACGGTAGACGACTATGGTCGCGCGGGTGGCGTTGCGCTGATGCGAGCTCGCGGGCTCGTGGATGTGTTGGTGCCGCGCGGTGGCGCAGCCTTGATTCAGACGGTGGTCACCGAATCGCAGGTGCCGGTTATTGAAACCGGTGTGGGTAACGTCCATATCTTCGTGGATGCCAGTGCCGACCTCGAAAAGGCGCTGCCGATCGTAATGAACGCGAAGACGCAGCGTGTCGGGGTATGCAATGCCGCCGAAACGTTGCTCGTGCACGAAGATGTCGCTGAGGAATTCATCCCACGCGCTTACGCCGCGCTGACCGAGAGTGGTGTGAATCTGCACGCCGATGACGCGACTCGCAACCTTGTTCCCGGCGGTGCTGCTATTGCGGCTGCCACCGACACGGACTGGGAAACCGAGTACCTCTCGATGGATCTGGCGATCAAGGTGGTGGCCTCGATCGACGAAGCCATTGAACACATCCGCACCTATACTTCGGGCCACACCGAAGCGATCCTCACCGAGTCGCTTGCCTCGAGTGAACAGTTTGTTGACGAGATCGATGCGGCCGCGATTATGGTCAACGCGTCGACGCGTTTCACGGACGGCGGCATGTTCGGCCTCGGCGCAGAACTCGGTATCTCGACGCAAAAGCTGCACGCTCGTGGGCCGATGGGAATCACCGAGCTCACCACGACCAAGTGGATCGTCAACGGCCAGGGGCAGGTTCGCCACTAGGCGATTGCGCTGCACCTATTGCGCTGCGCCTATTGCCCTGCGCGTTGCACCTTGAGCGTAAACCTGGTGAGGGTTGCCACGACTTCGGCATCGGTGTCCTGCCAGGAGAGCGTTCGCAGGATGATCGCGCCAATGAGCAGGTCTGATAGGAGAGCCACCGGGGCATCTGCGGCGAGTTGACCATCGCGCTGCGCGATTTCTAAGCGATTTTGGAGAGCGCCCTCACCACTCAGTGCCTGGTGGAGTCGCTCACCAAAGACCTCATTCGAGGTCGCCGCGGACATGAGCGAGCGCAACAGCGCCGCCCCCTCGGTCGAGGATGCGGCCTGCGCGATAAGCATCAACCATTCCCTGACGTCCTTTTCCACGTCGCCAGTGTTGCTTGGGGACATTCTCTTGTCCCACAGGAGTCCCTCGAGGAGGCAGTCGGTTAGCAACTCTGGTTTGCCAGACCACCAGCGGTAAATGGTCTGCTTGCCGACGCCCGCTTCATCCGCAACACCCTGGATGGTGAAACCGTCATAGCCGTGCGCGGAGAACTGGCGCGCGGTCGCTTCTAGGATCGCTCGCCGCGCGTGCTCGCTGCGGACCGGCCCACTTCTGTGTCGACTCATCCACTCATGCTATCCGGATTTTGACTTGACGAGACGTCGCGTATCATCAATGAGTATTTCCGCGACGGATTACTCTTCAGCCGTCGCACTCACTCGAAGGGATCGCATGGCTCAGCTCCTGTATCGACTCGGACGCTTCACCGCACGACACGCGTGGCAGACTCTGGTCGCGTGGCTGGTCCTGCTCGCGCTGGCAGTCACAGGATTCTTGACGCTCGGTGGCACGCTGAACTCCGCGGTAACCATTCCTGGAACTGCCACCGCAAAAGTGACCGATCAACTTGCCGAAGATTTCCCGGATGCTAGCGGCGGCACCGCATCGGTCGTATTCCACACCACCGATGGCGAAGCCTTCACTGCCGAACAGCGGGACGAGATCGCGGCAGTGCTTGCCGAGGTGAGTGAACGCGAGGGGGTGATCGATGCCGTTAACCCCTTCGAAACGGAATCGACCATTGCCGATTCGGCGCAGGAGCTTGAAGACGGCCAGGTCCAGCTGGACGCCGGTCGTGAGGAACTCGAGGCGGGCCAAGCACAACTTGATGGCGGCTATGCGGAACTTGACGTGGGGCAGGCCGAGCTTGATGCGGCACGAGAGCAGCTGGAGCAAGCTGGATATCCCGAGGAGGCATTTGCCGAACTGGATGCGCAGCAAGCGCAGCTCGACGGTGCTCGTGAAGAACTTGACGCCGGGCAGGCCGAGCTCGATGAGGGGCTGGCCGAACTTGACGCGCAGCAGCAAGCGCTCGATGACGGGGCAGCGCTCCTTGAGCTCGCCAGTGGCGTAAAGCAGGTATCCGATAGCGGCAGCGCCGCCGTGGGGGCCGTGATGTTCACGGAGCCGATTACCGAAGTGCTCCCCGAAGTCAAAGACGATGTCGCCGCGGTGATCACCTCTGCCGGAATCGACGGCGTAGAGGTCGAACTGTCGCAAGAGCTCATGCAGGCCATCCCGAATATCTTCGGAATCGGCGAAGCCGTGGGTGTGCTCATTGCGGCAATCACCCTCTTCATCATGCTCGGGACCCTCATCGGTGCCGGCCTGCCGCTGATCAACGCACTGCTCGGCGTGGGCGTCGGGGTTGCGGGTTCGCTCGCCCTCAGCGGGGTCTTCGAGATGATGTCCATCACTCCCGTACTCGGCGTGATGCTCGGTCTCGCGGTCGGTATTGACTATTCGCTGTTCATCATCCACCGCCACCGCAGTCAACTGCGACACGGGATGAACCTCGAACACTCCATCGGTCTGGCCAACGGAACCTCCGGAAATGCGGTCGTATTCGCCGGCGCCACGGTAATTATTGCGCTCGTGGCCCTGAACGTCACCGGTATTCCGTTCCTCGGGATGATGGGTACGGTAGGCGCAATTTGTGTCGCGGTGGCCATCCTGATCGCGATCACGCTCACTCCAGCACTGTTGAGCATGGTTGGGATGCGCATCCTGCCTCGCAAGGTGCGCACGCAGACTGCGCAAGAAGAGCTGCCGCGGGTTGACGTCAAGCCGATGGGTACGGGTCGTGCCATTCTCTCGGTGGTCATCGGTGTTGCGCTTCTCGCCGTGATCGCCATCCCGGCGCTGGACATGCGCCTCGGTCTTCCCGACGGCTCGAGCGAACCGCAGGATTCCACTCAGTACCAGGCCTTCAAGATCACCGAGGAAGAATTTGGTGCCGGAGTAAACGGGTCGCTGTTGGTGGTTGCCGACTATCCGGAGGTGATTGCTGACGAGAATGCGATCGCAGAGCAGGTTGAGCTGGGAGAACTGCTCCTTGCACAGGAGAATGTGGCCGCTGTGGCGCCAATCGGTGTGTCCGATAGCGGCAGTGTCCTTGCCTTCCAGGTGATTCCGGTGGATGGTCCCACGGCGGAGTCCACTGAGGAACTGGTCAATACGCTTCGTGGGCTTTCGCCCGTTGGCGGCGAAATCGAGATTGGTGTCGCCGGCAGTGCGAGCGGCAATATCGACATCTCCCAAAAGCTGGCGGATGCGCTGCCCGGTTACCTGGTGCTCGTGGTCGGTCTCTCGCTCCTTATTCTGGTGTTCGTATTCCGCTCCATCCTGGTGCCCATCACGGCGACGCTCGGTTTTGTGCTGTCACTCTTTGCCACTTTCGGCGCGATCACGGCGATCTTCCAGTGGGGCTGGCTGGGCTCAGTCTTTGGCGTCCATGATCCGGGTCCGGTACTGAGCTTCTTACCCATCATCGTGATCGGAATCCTGTTCGGCCTCGCGATGGACTATCAGCTATTCCTCGTGTCGGGAATGCGGGAGGCCTATGCGCACGGCTCTAATCCCAGTGTTGCGGTGCAGCAAGGATTCCGCGCCGGCCGAACCGTGGTCACTGCTGCCGCGATCATCATGATCTCGGTATTTGCGGGCTTCATTTTCTCGAACTCGGCAATGATCCGCTCGATGGGCTTTGCTCTCGCGTTCGGTGTGCTCGTGGATGCGTTCCTTGTGCGGATGCTGATCATCCCCGGGATTATGCACCTGCTCGGTGGTTCTGCCTGGTGGCTGCCGAAGTGGCTCGACCGCATCCTGCCGAATGTGGATGTGGAGGGCGCCGCCCTTGAACGGAAGTCAGAGAACGATCGCAACGTAAGCGCAGTTTAAGTTGGGAATCAGCGCAATATAAACCGTTTGCGCAGTGGAATGATTCGGAGCATCCTGGTAGCAACAAGAGTTACAAGGGAGTGCTCATGACTGCACAATCATTGTCGACCACCATCCCGGTGGTCACCCAAGCTGGAATCCGCTGGTCGGTCAAGGCTTCGTTCACGGCCTATATCGAGAAGATGCGGGACGGAAATATCACCGTCTTCGACGGAGCGATTCGTCTGGACGACGGCTCCTTCTTCTTCCCAGTGCAGAAGGAAGCTGCCGTTCAGAACTCTGGCTCTGGTACTGACGGGGGGCTTCGCTTCGCGGGGGCGGTGCAGTTCACCGGCCACGGTGGGATGCTGGCCCTCATTCTTGAGGGCCTGGAGATTACCGGGGAGGGCGACCAGAGCATCCTATCGATCGCGGATGCGTACTCACCGGAAGGCAGATTGCCATTCATGACCCTGGGGGAGCGAGAATCGACCTCGGACGGCCATGCATTCGTCTACTCGAGTCCGACCCTCACCGAAGAGGGCGCGGATCTCTACTTTGAAAACTATCGCCCCGGAACCGAATTCGACGCACTCACGCTGTCAATCGACCCGTCCTGACATTAGCGACTCCTGACACTCGACTCCCGCTGGCTATCCATCGCCACCGAACACCAATCTCAACTCCTAAAACTCGGCGCACTGACGCGCCACTTGAACGACAAGGAAGTCCGATATGACTACGACCGGCCGTCCCGCACCCGTTGCTGACTGGGTAACGATTCCCGAGCTGTACAGCGACCCATTCCCGAGCTTTGAGCGACTTCGCGCCGAGGGTGGCGTGCACTGGGTACCCGCGATCGGGCGCTACCTCATCACCTCCTACGATGCGGCGCACGACACCGAACTCGATCAAGAGACCTTCTCGGCGAACGAAGAGGGCTCGCTCATGATTCGCGCCATGGGCCACTCGATGCTGCGGAAGGACGACCCGGAGCACTACGTGGAACGACGCGCCTGGCAGCCGGTGCTTCGCCCGGGCATTGTGAAGCGCACCTGGACTCCGATTTTTGAACGTAATGCGGATAAGTACCTGCAGGAGTTCATCGACAAGGGTCCCGGCGCCGATCTGGTGTGGGACTTCGCCTCGCCATTTGTGGCAGAAAACCTCCGCGCAGTGATAGGCCTGCACAATGCCACTGCTGAAGACCTGCAGCGCTGGTCCACCACAATGATCGCCGCAACCGGCAACTACGCCGATGACCCGGTGATCTGGGCGAAGGGTGAAGCTTCCTATAACGAGGTGGATGCTGCTCTCGATGAAATGATTGCTTGGCATCGCAAGCACCCCGATGACAGCCTCATGTCCGCACTGCTGCGGCTGCCCGACTATCAAATGTCGATTGAGTCGATCCGCGCCAACGTCAAAATGACCATCGGTGGCGGACTCAATGAGCCCCGCGATGCAATTGGCGTCGCTGCCTGGGGACTGCTGCAGCAGCCAGAGCAACTCGAACTTATCCGTAGCGGACAGCAAACCTGGGACGATGCTTTCGATGAAGCCATTCGCTGGGTTGCACCGATTGGGATGTACTCACGACAAACCACTCGCGAGGTCGTGCTGCAAGGTGTGAAGCTCCCTGCCGGTGCCAAACTCGGCATCTCGCTCCTTTCCGCAAACCGTGATGAGAACCAATGGAATGACCCGGCCCGATTCGACATCACCCGCGAAAACGAGGGCACCCACCTGGCCTTTGGAAAGGGCGTCCACGTCTGCCTCGGAGCCTGGGTCGCTCGGGCCGAAGTGGCCGCCACCGCGCTGCCGAAGCTCTTCGAACGGCTACCCGACCTGCGCCTGGACCCGCAGGATCCCGCCGAAGTGGGCGGCTGGGTTTTCCGTGGCATGACGAAAATGCCGGTGCAGTGGACCGACAAGACCGGCGCAGCGTCTTCGACCGCCGCACCCAAGCGCGTCGCCATTGTCGGTTCGGGCCCCTCGGGATGCTTCACGGCACAGGCGCTGCGGCGCCAACTTCCCGACGCCGAGATCAACATCATCGACAAACTCCCGACACCCTACGGACTCGTTCGTCACGGCGTCGCTTCCGACCACCAGGGGACCAAAGAAGTCGCGCAGCAGTTCTCGCGGTTGTTTGAGAAGCAGAACGTCAACTTCATTGGCGGCATTGAGATCGGCAAGGACCTCGATCTCGCTTCGCTTCGCTCCGCATTTGATGCGGTCGTGCTCGCGAACGGTCTCCACGCAGACGTTCCGCTCGTGGTGCCAGGCGCCGAGCTCCCAGGAGTCTTCGGTGCGGGCCGTGTGACGCGACTGCTCAATGGCCACGTGCACGAATCGCGCACGATCGAGAGTCTCGGCCAGAGCGTCGCGCTCATCGGCCACGGGAACGTCGCCATGGACCTCATCCGCCTGCTCGCAAAGCAAGCGCAGGACCTCGACGGTTCCGACATCGATGACGCAGCACATGAGGCGCTCACCGATCAACTCCACACCATCCACG
Source organism: Gulosibacter sp. (assembly GCF_052090685.1). Classification (NCBI taxonomy): domain Bacteria; kingdom Bacillati; phylum Actinomycetota; class Actinomycetes; order Micrococcales; family Microbacteriaceae; genus Gulosibacter; species Gulosibacter sp. Next base: position 322,786 of record NZ_JBQDBE010000001.1, read on the forward strand.
CGGTGGGGCGCTCTCTCCCCGCCCTCGCCAAATTTGACCCGGTGATGGTCCGGGAACTGCTTGATCTCAAGGATGTTGCCCACGTGGTTCACGGTGTCGGCGAGCAATCACTCGCAAGCGCTGAGGATGCCCGTTCCCAAGTCATCCTCGAACTCATCCGACAGCCGCGACCCGCACAGCCTCGCGTGACCGTGGAATGGTGGTTCGGCTACTCACCGGCGCAGATCTTGGGTGAGGATGCGGTGACGCAGCTTGAAATTGCGCAGTGTGACGGTCTCGAAACACAGGCGCTGGAAGTCTCCGGAGTCATCAGCGCGATCGGCTTTGCTGCCCAGGAGGGCCAGCAGCTCGCTGCGGTCTCGCCTGAGGCACGTGAATCTGGACGCATCGAACCGGGACTCTACGTTGCCGGATGGGCCAGGCGGGGTCCCCGTGGCACCATCCCCTCCCAACGCACCGACTCGCGCGAACTTGCCGAGACGATTGTTGGTGACTTGGTTGCGGCTTCGAAGAAGCCCGGTCGAAAGGCGCTCGAAGGTGCGCTGGCAAAATCGACCAGCTACGACGGTTGGTTGCTCATCGACGCTCACGAAGAGCGAAACGCTGCGGTCGGTCGTGTGCGTGCAAAGATCACAGACGAACACGAGCTGCGACTTATTGCCGGCTCGGCACTGAGTCTCCCCACCGAGCGCTCAATTGATGACGCTGCCACTGCGGCTGCTGGCGGACCTCGTACCGCGATCACCATCGCTTTCGGCACCGAATCGGGCAACTCCGAGCTGGTCGCGGAAGAACTTGCCACACATCTTGCTGATCACAACGATGTGCACGTCGTGGACATGGCGGAGATGACCGCAGCCGATCTTAGTGCGGATCGACTCTTCCTCATGGTGTGCTCGACCTACGGCGACGGCGAATTGCCAACGACTGTGCGCGAGTTCCACGGCGCACTCCTTCGGGACCGACCCGACCTCGCCGGTGTTCGATACGCCATGTTTGGTCTGGGGGACCGGAGCTATCACGAGACATACTCTCGCGGCAGCGAGATCATGGATGAAGCCTTCACTGAACTCGGGGCCACGCGAGTCGGGGACTACGGTCGACACGACGCCGGTGGTCGCGAGCTCGCACCCGCACTCGCAATCACCTGGGCAGACTCCGTGCTCGCAAGCGTTCGGGAGGGTGCGGCGAACGCTGGCGAGACCACCGAGGAGTCGGCTACGGCCGGATTCGCGCGAGTATGACCCCAACGAACACGATCACGACCGGCAACGCAGCGGCGAACAGGTAGGCACCTGCCGACCCGGCCGCTGCGGCAAGGCCACCACCGATCGCGGATCCAACCGACACACCGACTGTGAGTGACGCCTGGAGGGATGTCATCGCCGATGACATCCCTCCTTTTGGCGCGAGCCTTTCCGCGGCGGTGAATGCGGTTACCAGGGTAGGCCCAAGGAACAAACCGGTGAACAAGAGCATCACCGAAGTCATCACCAGGTTTCCCTGAACGATGGTGATCAGTGTGAATACCGCCATGCCAAGTCCACCTATCAGTACGCGTGTGGCCAGGCTCACTCTGTCGGGCACCACCACCATGAGGAGAGCCATCGCTGCCGAACCAATGCCCATGAGCGCATAGGAAAGCCCCGCAGCGTCAGGCGAACCAAACTCGGCAGCACGCTCCGTAATCGCAGCCTGACTCGACCCAAAGAACGTGCCGATGCAGCCCATGATGATCAGCGCCGGTGAGATCTTCCTCAGAGTCATGAGGATGCCCGGCCGCGTGACCGGAGCATCCTCACCCGGCTCTTCCGCAGGGGATGCGGGCATCCGTTTTGGCGAGGTCAGCGCAAACGGCAACACCGCAACGATCACCAGTGCCGCGGCAATACCGAGTGGCGCTGCAGAGACTGCGGCTGAAGCCGCAAAACCCACGAACGCCGGGCCGAGTACGAAAACAAGTTCGTCCACGGTGGACTCGTATGAAAACGCCGTACCCAGTTCTTTTGGATTCTGTGTCACCTCGCTCCAGCGAGCCCTCGTGAAGGATCCGATTGGGATTGTGGTGGCGCCGGTGAGGGCACAGATCAGAAACAGTGGGGCCTCATCGAGGCCCCATATTGCGGCAAGAAACAGCGCCAGGAGCGCAATCGCGTTAAGTGGCGCAAAGATCGAAAGCACCCGGCGCTGCCCATAGCGGTCAACCCACTGGCCAATCAGGGGAGAGAAGATTGCGGTGGCGATCGCCACGAAGCCCGTTGCTAAACCGCCGGTAGCGATTGATCCGGTTGAGTCAGTGAAGGCCACCATTGCACCGAGCGGCACCATCGCCGCTGGGATTCTCGCGAATACGGCGATGACCATTTGGGGCCAGCCAGCTATACCGGGCAGCGCCTTATAACCGGCCATTGCGCCAAAGAAAGCGGAACGCATTCACGTGCTCCTGTTTGAACGACCCGAAAGGATCCGACAGCGGATGACGGAGCAAGCGGGGGTTCGCTCGACACACGCGAGCGAACTTACTTATCCTAGCGCTCGGGACTCTTGTGGGCAGCGCTGCTAGCGTCGGTACATGTCTGGCAACGGAGTACCTGACAGCACATCGCACCGTCACCCACATGCGGAGCGTGACGAAACTGTCGCGGAACGCGCGGATCGAAACTGGAACGAAGTGCTCCAGGAATTACGCGTATTGCAGACCGGTGCGCAGATCCTCACCGGGTTCCTGCTCGCGCTCGCTTTTCAACCGGCCTTCAGCGATCTCAAGCCGGATCAGCGCGTCTTCTATTTGGGACTTGTCGTGGTCGCTGCCCTGTCAGCTATTATTGCGCTCGCTCCGGTGGCGGTCCACCGATTCCTCTTCAAGAAGCAGATGAAAGATCGAACCGTACGATTCGGCAACATCATGCTTCTTGTGTCACTTGCTGCTGTCTCAGCACTCATCGTCGGGGTTGTGGCGTTTGTGTTCGATGTGGTCGCGGGGCGCGGCGCCGCGATTGTTGCGGCGATCGTGTTCGGAGTGCTCGTGATCATCGCGTGGGCGGCGATCCCGAGCATCCTCCGAACTGTCGCGCGAAAAGGGGACTAGTCAGTCAGCGACCGTGTAGCGCTACTTCTCTTCGGGTGGGAGGATTACGCCGATTGGGGTGCGTTTTTCGGCTTGGAATTTCTCCTCGGTTCGGCCATAGGCCCAGTACCCGGAAATCGAGACCTGTTTGCGCTCGAGGTCATGGCCCTTGAAGAACACATCGCGTAGCTTCTTGATGGCCTCGCGTTCTCCGTGAGCAAATACCTGAACTCGGCCCTCTCGCCACGGGACATTCTTCACAGCGTCGACCAGCACATCCGAAGTACCCGGCTCTTCATTCTCACCGCGGTAGACCCACTGCAGATCGATGCCCGCCGGTTTGCGAATCGGCTGCTCGTCTTCCTTGCCACCGACCTCGATCAGGGCAACACCGGTGGCGTCCTCGGACATTGCTTCGAGGGAGGATGCGATGGCCGGCAATGCTGATTCGTCACCGGCGAGGAGATGCCAGTCGGCGGTTGGATCGGGAGCGTAGCCGCCACCGGGCCCTGCGAAGACCACTCGCTCGCCAGGTTCGACTGCTGCGGCCCAGGGGGCTGCGAGGCCGTCGGAATCACCGTGGATTACGAAGTCCACCGATATCCACTGTTCTTCGGCGTTGACCTCACGCACGGTGTAGGTGCGGGTGACCGGAAGATCGTCCGGTGCGAGCGACTCGCGCAATTCAGCGACGTTATACGGTGGTTCGAGGCCGAGTTCTGGTTTCGCGAAGAAAATTTTGATGTACGGATCGGTGAAGTCGTTCGCGTTGAACTTCTCGAAGTGTGGTCCGCCGATAAAGAGCCGGACCATGTGCGGGGTGAGCTGCTCTCGACGGAGGACCTCCAACACGGTTTGTGGCTTCGGGGGACGAACACGTTTCTCAGTCACTTGGCTCCTTCATTGCATGTTGCCGTTAAGGCATTTCAACCACCTTACTTAGGTTCACCTCAATTGGCATGCAATTCCACTGTGGGCTGACATTGGTGCCAGTAAGCGAACCGTTGTCACGCTGTCGCCGAATAGTTCCCGAAGTGTGCGCTGACTGGCCAAGGGTGAGCGCTCTCGAACCGGTCGAATCCTGAGGGCCCACAAAGTTTGGGCAATACGGTAGAGAGACCATCGTCACAGAGCAAGAGAAGTAGGGGTGGATGCAATGCGCGCCATGGTCGTACGTGAACTCGGCGGAGGCTGGGTTGAAGAAGATATTCAGATCGCGGAGCCAACAGGAAACGAGGTGCTCCTGGAGATTCGAGCCTCGGGTCTTTGCGGCAGCGACCACATGGAGATGTCCACCGAGGTGAACTATCCACCGCCCGCGGTGCTCGGCCACGAAATTGCCGGCGTCGTCACGCAGGTTGGCCCGAACGTCACCACCTTTGCGGTGGGGGACCACGTTGCCGGGTGCCTCGTACAGTTCTGCGGCAAGTGCGAACGGTGCCTTTCGGGGGAGGTCGGACTTTGCCGCAATCCCGAAGACACGGTGCGTGCTGAAGGCGAAACGCCACGCCTCCAGGATGCTGAGGGCGAGCCGTTGACGCAGGGAATGGCACTCGGTGGCTTCGCCCAGCAGGCACTTGTACACGAGAACATGCTCGTCAAGATTCCCGAGGAAATGCCCTTCCCACAGGCAGCTGTACTTGGCTGCGGTGTGGTCACCGGTACCGGTGCAGTACTCAATGCAGCAAAGGTGCAGCGCGGCGAATCGGTTGTCATTATTGGCGCGGGCGGGGTCGGTCTCAATGCGATTAGCGGTGCGGTATTGGCTGGCGCTGGTCAGATTATTGTGGTTGACCTCAACGACGAGACGCTTGCCACCGCGAAGAAGTTCGGCGCCACCCACGTCATTAACTCGGGAACCACTGATCCAGTTGCTGCGGTGAAGGAGCTCACCGGCGGATTCGGCGTGCAGTACGCCTTCGACATCGTCGGTATTGCCGCCACCGCACGACAGGGCTACGACATGCTTGACCGCGGCGGGACCCTCTACCAGATCGGTATGTCCGGCAACACTTTCGAATTGGCGAGCCTGCCGAACATCTTTGACCGCAAGGCGATCCAGGGCGTGTTCATGGGCTCGGGTGTACCGAAACGGGATATCGCAGCGTTGACGCAGCTGTACCTCAACGGACGGCTCAACCTCGATGACCTCGTTTCGGCAGAAATCGCACTGAGCGAAATCAACGAGGGCTACGCGAAGCTTAAGGACCCACAGGTAAACCGCGTGGTCATCACTGACTTCGCGAACTAGGCCTCTTTCCCAATCTCTCAGTACTGAAAGAGTGCCACGGGACGGGTCGACACGCGGCGACACGCCGGACAGATTCCGTCTCGTGGCACTTCTTCGGATGGGGGCGAGCCTGCCGAAGGGTTGCTCGATTGGCTGCGCCTGCACGAGCCGCCTGGATGAGCCGATTGGATGCGCCGCCTGGAGTGCAGTCTGTACGGGGTAGCCGACGGGTTGCGAATAGGGAGCCGGGGCGGGATTGATCTAGATCCCGCCTGATGAAAGTGGTGGGATCAACGGGGCTTGAACCCGTACGATTCCGCTTCCAGGCACCAGCCCGCCCGATAGGTGCCCACGAAAGAAGTCGGTCAGCGCCCTTTGGTCCGTCTACGGTTGCCATTAGCTGGCCTCATCGTCAGTGGGGGAGTCCATGGCGTGGTCTAGCGGTATCTCTTCGATCTGTTCGACGTCGGTCTTGATTTCTTCGGCTTCGTAAATGTGTGCTTCGCGTTCGGACATTTGGCGGTTGCCTCCTTTTGGGCATAAAAGAGCCACCCGGTGGGGTGGCGGTGTTGGATGGTCGAGTTACGATCAGTTCATGAAGAAGATGCTGGTCGGTGTCGTTGGAGTGCTCGCAATTTCGGTTCTAACTGGGTGTGGTTCAGCGGCCCCAGTGGAGACCACCGAAGCCACTGAACCGTCAGAATCACCGGTCGAGTTCGCGCTCACTAAGGGCGAAGAAATAGCGGCGTGTAAAACCGCCATTTTTGACGAGTTCGCGATGCCAGGCAACGAACGCTATTTAGAGAATAGTTATGACCTCGATAACCCCACCGAAACCATTGACCACGGAGATTCCCACGAATACCAGTACATGACGCCAGTGCAAACGGAAGGCACCACAGCGACCCTTGTGTGTGAAATCACCGCCGCCGGGGACACATCCGTCTGGAACGACTAGGTCGTGTCCTGTAAGTGTCATCAGAGGCGGAGCACGATGCTGGCGATGAGTAGTTCGCTGACGTAGTACGCCGCGCGT